>JARRLH010000022.1:0-30020 GCA_037387205.1 Desulfofustis sp. | reverse complement strand
TCACGCGCAGGATGCGGTGCAGGACCAGGTTTCGAACCTCGGTGATGCGACAGGCTTATTCGCCAAGCAAAAGACTCTTGAGAAATTCACGGTTCATGCGGGCAATGTTTCTGATCGAGATTCCTTTGGGGCATACGGCCTCGCACTCTTTTTCGTTGGAACAGTAGCCGAATCCTTCCTTGTCCATCTGCGCCACCATGGATCGGGCTCGTTCTTTGCGCTCGGGAAAGCCCTGGGGGAGCAAGCTGAGCTGCGAAATTTTGGCCCCGGTAAAGAGCATGGCCGCACTGTTGGGGCAACTCGCGACGCAGGCACCGCAGCCGATACAGGCGGCTGCGTCCATCGCCAGTTCAGCTGTTTCGGTGCCTATGGGAATGGCGTTGCCGTCCGCCGTACCGCCGGTGTTCACCGATACGTAACCGCCGGCCTGGATGATGCGGTCCAGCGCTGAACGATCGACCATCAGGTCTTTCTTGATCGGAAAAGCAATGGACCTGAACGGTTCTATGACAATTGTGTCACCGCTCTTGAATTTGCGCATATGCAGCTGGCACAGTGTAGTTTCCCTGTCCGGACCGTGGGCAACGCCGTCGACCACGGCACCGCACATGCCGCAAATCCCCTCACGGCAGTCATGGTCGAAAGCGACCGGATCCTTGCCTTCTCTGGTCAGCTGTTCGTTGAGCACGTCAATCATTTCCAGGAAAGACATGTCGGTGGAAATATCGCGGAGGATATAGGTCTCGAAATCTCCAAGAGAATCGTTGTTCTTCTGGCGCCAGATTTTAAGTGTAAGGTCTATGGAGCTCATCTTTTCATTCCCGGGAATGGTTGTCTTTATGGCTATTTATAGCTTCGCTGAGACGGAGTTACATTTTCAAACACCAGGGGTTCCTTGTGCATTTCTGGGGCTTGGTCGTCTCCCTTGAATTCCCACACGCTGACATGGGAGTAATTGTCGTCGTCTCTAAGTGCTTCATTTTCCTCGGTCTGGCTTTCTTCCCGCAAATGACAGCCGCAGGATTCCTCGCGGGAGAGCGCATCCCGAATCATAAATTCGCCAAATTCGAGAAAATCGGCCACTCTTCCTGCTTTTTCAAGGGACTGATTGATGTCGTCAGCGGCCCCTGGTACATATACCGAGCTCCAGAATTTGTCTCTTATTTGGGGCAGCTCTTCAAGGGCGTGTTCCAATCCCTGACGGTTGCGGGACATGCCGCAATTGTCCCAGAGGAGCCGGCCAACCTCTTTGTGCACATCGTCAACGGTCACTTTGCCCGCAGGACCTCCGCTGCTGTTCTGCAGCAGCTTCTGCAGACGCGTATCTACGTCATTTTCCACCTCTTTGAAGGCTGCATCGGTGCTGCTCACCGGACTGATTGTTTCTGAGCCAAAATAGTTGCCAATGGAAGTGCTGATGACGAAATACCCGTCGGCCAGACCCTGCATCAGGGCGCTGGCGCCAAGGCGATTGGCGCCGTGGTCGGAGAAATTGCATTCACCGAGCGCGAAAAGGCCGGGAACGGTGGTCATCAGATTGTAATCCACCCAGAGCCCGCCCATGGTGTAGTGGACAGCAGGGTAGATCATCATTGGTTCGACCATCGGGTTGGAATCGGTGATTTTTTCATACATCTGAAAAAGGTTGCCATACTTTCTCAAGATGACGTCCTCGCCGTCGCGCTTTATGGCGTCGCCGAAATCGAGGTAGACGGCCAAGCCGGTGGAACCCACGCCTTTGCCGAGGTCACATTGCTCCTTGGCGTTTCTGGAAGCCACATCACGGGGCACCAGGTTACCAAAACTCGGATATTTACTTTCCAGATAGTAATCACGGTCTTCTTCGGGAATTTGCGCGGGCGGGCGCGTGTCTTCCTTATTCTTGGGAACCCAGACCCTGCCGTCGTTTCTCAGGCTCTCGCTCATCAGGGTCAGTTTGGACTGGTAGTCGCCGTGTACCGGGATGCAGGTCGGATGAATCTGAACGAAGCTTGGATTGGCGAAGGCCGCTCCCCGCTTGCAGGCCCGCCAGGCGGCGGTAACGTTGGAGGCCATGGCGTTGGTGGAAAGAAAGTAGGCATTTCCGTAACCGCCGGTGCAGAGCAATACGGCATCGGCACTGTGCGATTCGGTGGCGCCGGTGATCATGTTTCTGACCACAATGCCCCGGGCTCTGCCATCGACGATTACCACGTCCATCATCTCGCGCCGGTTGTACATGGTGACTCCGCCGCTGTTAATCTGTCTGGAAAGGGCGCTGTAGGCACCCAGCAGGAGTTGCTGCCCGGTCTGTCCCCTGGCGTAGAAGGTCCTCGATACCTGCGCGCCGCCGAAGGACCGGTTGGCCAGCGTGCCGCCATATTCTCGGGCGAAGGGCACCCCCTGGGCTACACACTGGTCAATGATTTCGGTGGATACCTGGGCAAGCCTGTAGACGTTGGCTTCACGGGCCCTGAAATCGCCCCCTTTGATGGTGTCGTAAAAAAGCCGGAACACCGAGTCGCCGTCGTTCTGGTAATTCTTGGCGGCGTTGATGCCGCCCTGGGCGGCGATGGAGTGGGCCCGTCGGGGACTGTCGTGCAGACAGAAGGCATCTACTTTATAGCCGAGTTCCGCGAGCGTGGCAGCCGCGGAGGCACCAGCCAGGCCGGTACCCACCACTATGATGCGAAATTTACGCCGATTGGCGGGATTGACCAGCTTGGACTGGAAACGATGGCTATCCCATTTTTCTGCCAAAGGACCTGAGGGGATGCGTGAGTTGAGTTCCATTTTTCAACCTGTATGAATGTTACATCTGAGTGCGAACCTTGAAGATCAAGCGCTGAATCTCAATACCCTGCGGCTCCGCCAGTCATGAAATAGATGGGGATGCCACCGAATATAACCAGGAAAATGACAGGTACGGCGATGGTCAGCGCGGAGATCAGCGTGTTATAGCGCGGATGGTTAAGGCCAAACGTCTGCAGCATGCTCCAGAACCCATGATTGAGATGGATCGCCAGTGCAATAAAAGAAACAATGTAGAACAGACTGTAAAAGAAGCCGCTGAAGTACTGCTGGACCAGCATACTTATTTGCACGCCTTCAGGTTTGCCGATATTGAAGGCGAACACATGGATGATAAGAAAGATAAATACCCAGGCACCGGTATAGGGCATAGTCCTCGAAGCAAAAGTATTTTCGACCACTCGAGTCTGCACTTCGTAGCGCGATGCTGTTTTTCTTTTTTCAAAAAAGAGCAGGAGCCCCACCCCGACGTGGGCGAGGAAGATTACCAGCAAGCCGACACCGAAGATAAGAACCAGGACAGGAAAGCCGTGCAGGAAATCGGCATAGATTTGAAAATATTTGCTGCCCATGTATATTGCGGCGTTGCCAAAGGCGTGAATAGCCAGAAATGAGAGCAGCAAAAACCCAGAAGTAGCCATCACCAGTTTTTTGCCGATCGAAGTCTTGATAAAGGAAACAAACCACATGACAAAGCACCTCATTTTTAATATACGGTTCTTGAAAAAATGCATTTTGATCGATAAGTGGTAAAAAGAAAAGGTTTCTTTTTCAAATAGTTATAAAAATATTTGATGGCACAATTCAGCTCAATTAAAGAGAAAGAATCGTTTTAAACAGACCATGTTCTCCCATCAATTCAAGACCATCATTTTCGATCTTGACGGCACCCTGATCGATACCTTGACCGATATTGCCGATGCCGCCAATGATGCCCTCACCCAGGCGGGGTATCCTGCACATCCGAGACAGAAGTATCGAATCTATGTGGGTGACGGTTTACTGACCCTTGCCGAGCGCATGGTGCCTGCCGGAACGCCCGACGCGGCGATAAGGAAAATCGCCCGAAAATTCAAGTCCTGCTACGAGCTCAACTGGGCCAATAATTCACGCCCCTATCCTGGAATTTTAGAAATGCTGGAAACCTTAAGAAAAGAGGAGCTCAATCTGGCAGTGCTGTCCAACAAACCAGATGAGTTTACGCACCTTTTCGTGGCCAGATTCTTTCCGCAAAATACATTTGCTCAGGTAATGGGAAACCGCCCCAAGGTGCCGAAAAAACCGGATCCAACCGCGGCCCTGGCCATCGCCGACTATTTCGGCACCGATCCCGTCCACTGCCTGCTGATTGGCGATTCAAGCGTTGACATGAAAACCGGCAGCTCCGCCGGCATGACCAGTATGGGCGTTTCCTGGGGATTCAGAGAACGGCAGGAACTTGAAGACAGCGGCGCCGATTTTATCATTGACCGTCCTGCAGATATTATCACCCATGTTCTCACTCGCTGACGTATCTCCCTATCTCATCTACCTTGCGCCCCCCCTGGTGGGTGCGTTCATCGGTTATGTCACCAATCGGGTAGCCATCAGAATGCTCTTCCGTCCGCTCAAGGCATATCATATTGGCGGTCTTAAAATACCCATGACACCCGGTGTTATTCCATCGAAGAGGCACCAGCTTGCCGCCAATATCGGTGAAATGGTGGGCGAACATCTGCTTACCGGTGACGAAATATCCAGATCACTTCAGAAGGAAGATTTTCAGGAGCATCTGCACATCCTGATTGAAAGTACTGTGTCCTCGACCATGAAAAAGGATCTCGGATCACTCAAAACCATCGTTCCGCCAGCCTACCGGAGCTATTTCGATATAGCGGTGAAGACGATCAGCTACCGGGTAAAGGAAGGGCTGCACACCTATTTGCGCTCCGATGCGGTGAGAGCAATCATCGAAAGTGCGGCTGAGAGCTGGATTGACACGCTTATGGCCAGGAGAATCGAGGAATTTCTGAGTGCTGACAGCAGGGAGTCACTGGTGGAAAAACTGATCGAGTCATTTACTTCCATGGTACAGGGACCGCACGCCGAAACGCAACTGGCAGCGATTGTCTCCACCGAAATCGGAAATTTTTTCGCAGCCGGCCGGCCCTGCGCCGATTTTCTTCCCGATCAGTTCCAGGACGCCATAATCGAAGCAGTTCGTTCCCAGACCCCGCGACTTCTCAAGCAGACTGCCTTGCTGCTGGATGATCCCGAAATAAAAGACAGGCTCGTAGAGGCGGTGCTGGAGGCAATCGAAGAGTTCGTCGAAAATCTCGGCCCCATGTCGAACATGGTGAAAGGATTCCTGAACCGGGAACTGCTCGACGACAAGATTCGCAATTATCTTGACGACAAGCGGGATGAAATCATCTCGTTTTTCCAGGATGAGTATCTGGAAATTCGGGTGAGAGCGGCGCTTGGAGAACGTATTGCGTCGGTTCTGGAAACACCTCTGTCAGATCTTCTGGAGATAGATCAATTCAGTCAATTAGACGCCGTCGCTCAGCTGATTTCCGAAAGACTCATCACCCTGCTCACCAGGGAAGGGACCAGGCGGCAGCTGGTCACGCTGGTCGACGATTGTTTTATGCAGAGAACAGAAGGGGGAGAGGCCGAAATCGGCCGGGTGATTGAGCGGGAACTGGGGGCGGAACGCGTAGGTTTCTACCGGGCGAAAATTACAGACAGTGTGGTCGCCGCCATCTATTCAACTGAAATTACCGGGCTTATTGATCAGATGATAGATGACGCAGCCGAGCGCCTGGTGAGCAAACCGATAGGACGGCTCGACCACCTCATCCCCCAGGGAGTCACCGCAGGGTTGTGCAACTCACTGAGGGAGGTGACTACCAGGCTGCTCATTTCAGAAGTGCCCGGTGTGGTGAAATCGATAAATTTTAATAAGATCGTCACCGACAGAATAGACAGATTTGATCTTCTCCGCCTGGAGCAGCTCCTGCTCTCGATCATGGCTGAACAGTTCAAATATATAAATCTGTTTGGCGCGCTGCTCGGCTTTCTGATTGGCTGCGCCAACCTGCTTTTCATGCTCGGCGGCGGCCGCTGAATGGACGGTCGGATTAAAGCAGCGAGCCGGCCAGCTGCCCGCAGGCGGCCGCGATATCGCTGCCCCTGCTGCTCCTGATAAAGACAGAGTAATGTGCGTTTCTGAGAATCTCCTGGAAGGCCAGGATGCGATTCTTTGGTGACGGACGATAACTGCTCCCTGCGCATTCGTTATAGGCAAGCAGGTTAATTTTGCAGGGAACGGGGCGAAGAAGCGTGGCCAGCCGTCGCGCCTCTTCATCCGAGTCGTTGATGCCGTCGAGCATGATATACTCGATCATGATCCGCTTGCGCTTCTGGATCGGGTAGTCTCTGCAGGCCTGCAGAAGCTGTTCAAGGGGATAGCGCCTGTTGATAGGCATCAACTTATCTCTGGTCTCGTTGTCGACCGCGTGCAGCGAAACTGCCAGGTTGACGCTGGTGAGCTTGCCGAGTTTGTGCATCTGGGGAACAATCCCGCAGGTCGACACGGTAATCCTCCTGCTGGCCATATCCAGTCCTTTCTGATCGGTCAGGATGGAGAGGGCGGTGAGCAGGTTGTCCATGTTGTTGAGGGGTTCGCCCATTCCCATAAAGACCAGGTTGGTGATAGACTGGGTGGCACCCTGCAGATTTCGAACAGGGTCGCTCAAATAGTCCCGTACGCCGCATACCTGATTGACCATTTCAGCAGGGCTCAGATTGCGCTTGAAGCCGATGGTGCCGGTCTGGCAGAAACGACACTCCATGGCGCACCCGACCTGCGAGGAGAGGCAAAGTGTATTGCGGTCAGGCTCGGGAATCGTCACCGATTCGATGATTTGTCCGTCTTCGAGTTTAAAGCCGAACTTTATCGAACCATCATCTGAAATTTCAGTGACGGGATCTGTGAAGCACGATATTCTCGCGTGATCAGGCAAGAGGGCGCGAAACGACTTGGCCAGGTCGGTCATCTGAGAAAAACTGTTAATGCCGGGTCGATAGAGCCAGGCCATTATCTGCCGGCCCCTAAACGCGGGTTGGTCCAGCGATTCGGCAAAGGCTTCCAGCCCAGCGCGGTCTAGATCTTTACAATCGATGAGTTGCCTATCCATTTCGGCCCTCCATACCCCTACCCCTATACGCGATCGAGACCATGCTTTTTCAAAACCTCAAGAGCTTAATCCAATGAGCCTCGCTCGGAGGCCGGATAACGATTTCATCTGGCCTGGGCTTAGGCGGGATTTTCATCGGCAAATCGATTCATGAAGGCAGCCAGCTTTTCGACTCCGTCCAGTGCAAAAGCATTGTAAATGCTTCCAGTTCGGGGGTAGGCAGATTGAAGGCAACGTTCATCTGCGATCGCGATTTCTTCTCGGCGTGACCCCGATAGTATGCACTGCTGTCTATGACCTGGTAGAGGATGGCAGCTTTCTTGCGGTTGATCTTCTCTATTTCTTCGACACCACCGAGTTCCTTGAGCCACTCCAACACCCGGTAGACAACGTAGATGGCACTGCAGGGAGGGGTGTTGAACATCGACCCCTTGTCTGCATGAGTGCGGTATTTGAGCATGGTGGGAATATTGTCTGGACAGCGTGCGAGCAGGTCTTCTCTGACGATCACCACGGTTACCCCGGCGGGACCGAGGTTTTTCTGAGCCCCGGCAAATATCAGGCCAAATCTGGACACGTCAACCGGGCGGGATAATATATCGGAGGACATGTCGCAGACAAGCATCTTGTCGGTATCTGGAAAGTCCTGGAACTGGGTGCCAAAAATTGTGTTATTGGATACCAGATAAAGATACTCGCTGTCCTCGGCCACTCGATACTCTTGCTGAGAGGGCACCCGGTTGTAATGCTGCTCCTCACTGGAAAAGGGGACCTCTATGGTACCAAAAAGGCGGGCTTCAGCGATCGCCTTTTTGGCCCAGGTACCGGTATTGAGATAGGTCGCCTTCTGGGTTGCGGAGAGCAGATTCATTGGTACCATGAAAAATTGTGACGACGCTCCTCCCTGCAGGAACAGAACTTTATACCCCTCCGGTATGTGCATGAGTTCTCGCAGTAATTGTTCGGCACCGTCAATAACGTTCTGAAACTCGGGCGAACGATGACTCATTTCCATCAGCCCGATTCCGGTTCCATTGAAATCAACGATATCTTCTGCGGTCTTTATCAATACTTCACGGGGCAGGGTGGCCGGCCCGGCGCTGAAATTACATACCCTCTGGCTCATCTGTGCACTCCTCGCTCCGGATGCAGTCTGGCATCACGGATAATTTTCTTATGGTTTCAGTTGCTTAATTGATTTTTGTTGCCTGAGCGCCTCATATAAAACGATTCCGGCGGTCATTGCAAGGTTGAGGCTTCTGATGTGGGTGTTTTCCATGGGCAGGGTGTAGCACAACTCTTGATAATTCGTTCGTATTTCATCGGAGAGTCCCTTGGTCTCCTTGCCGAAGACGAGAAAATCACCGGGTCGGTAATCCGCATCGGTGTAAACTCTGGTTGTTTTAGTAGTGAAAAACTTCAGGGCTTGCTCATCAACTTCTTTCAACAACTCTTCCAGGCTGCGCCAATGCACCACCTTGACATGTTGCCAATAGTCGAGGCCGGCCCGTTTCAGGTGCTTGTCTTCCGTTGAAAAACCAAGGGGATGCACCAGGTGCAGGATACTGTTCGTGGCCCCGCACAGGCGGGCAATGGAGCCGGTGTTGGGCGGTATCTCGGGTTCGACGAGTACTATATTGAATTGTTCCATGGCGCTCAGCGACAGTAAAAAGACACGCTGGGAAGGCTTTATACCCCCAAGATCAAAAGTCTACAATAGTAATTGATAACAGGATTGGCAGCCACCCTGTCTTGTAGTATGGTTGTCACATCATTTCGATAAGATAGGAGTCTGTCGACACCTCGTTTAAATTCAGCTATGCAATCTCAATCCGATTTTAGAATTGAACTTCTGCTCTGCATCCCGGCTGTCTGGCTGCTTCTCCAACTGCTTCCCGACACCATCCCGGATCTTTTCAGAGCTGGTGCAGACACCGATGAGCAGTGGGAGATGTCCAGCATTGAAGTCCTGCCGGATCATCTTGCTCAAAAAGAGGTGCTCATGGGTCTCTTCAACCTGGAGAAAATCCCGGTGAACATGGCAGATGCCGATTTACTGACAACAGTTCCAGGAATTGGTCCGGCTCTGGCGGATAGAATCATTGAAGAACGGAATAGATCCGGTTTCTTTCGTTACCCTGCAGATCTTGTCAAGGTGCGCGGGATAGGGACCAGACGGGCAAAACAATTCCAAAGCTACCTGCGTTTTGACTGATTTCTCTGCTTTGACCATAGATAAACCTGTCCTGATCCTGGTCGGCCCCACGGCTATCGGCAAGACCGAGCTATCCCTTGGGCTCGCCAAAGAGTTCAATTGCGAGATTGTCAGTGTTGATTCCATGCAGGTCTACCGCTACATGGACATCGGCACCGCCAAGGCCACAGTCGCTGAGCGGCAAATGGCAGCACATCATTTGATCGATATCGTCGACCCCGACGATGAGTATAACGCGGCCCGGTTTGTTGATGATTGCCGTGCCGCTATGGCCTCCATCCATAGCCGGGGCGCCATACCTTTACTAACCGGTGGGACAGGTCTCTATCTGCAGGCACTCAGGCGTGGACTGTTCCCTTCGGCGCCAACCGATAAAAGCATTCGTGAAAATCTGAGGGACAGGATCGCTCAGGAAGGAAGTCTAGCGCTGCACGATGAACTTGCCCGCCTTGATCAGAGGTCGGCTGCCCGTATCCATCCCAATGACACCACCAGAATCATCAGGGCTCTGGAGGTGTTCCAAATCACAGGCATGCCAATGGCAGAACACCTGCGGCGTCAGCAGTCAGCAGAGAACGGGACCAGATTTAAGTGCCTGGCAGCGGTGGGGTTGACCTGTGAGCGTGAAGCGCTTTATCAGAGGATTAACCTGAGAACTGCCCAATTGCTCGAAAAGGGATTGGAAAAGGAGGTGAGGGGACTGCTGAGGCGAGGATTCGGCCCTGAGTTGAAGAGTATGCAGTCCATCGGCTATCGACACATGCTCAACTATGTCGATGGAAGGTGGAGTATGGAGAAATGCCGGGAATTACTTGCCCGTGACACCAGGCGCTATGCCAAGCGGCAATACACCTGGTTTGGTCGAGATCGATCCATCTGCTGGTTCAACAGGGGTGACGCCAGCAAAATTTTTGCGTATGTTGAGCGAAAACTTTCTCTCTGCAATTATAATTCTGCTTCAAAATTGTCGTGACCCGTATTTCTGTCCATCCAGCGATCAAGCGCCATCTCGCACAGCACCAGTTGTGCAGCGAGGAGGAAACGGAGGACTATTTGTTTCCCAAACTTAAAGACCTTCCTTCGCCGTTCCTGCTGAAATCGATGGATACGGCTGTTGAACTGATTATTTCAGCGATTAAGAATAAAGAAGATATACTCATCTGGGGCGACTACGACGTCGATGGGATTACCGGCACTTCCCTGTTGCATTCATTTTTCAAAGAAATCGGGGTAACGGTGAAATGCCACATACCCAATCGACTAACCGATGGGTATGGACTGAACGGGGCGGTGTTGCGTGAATATGCGACTTCTCTGAGCAGCAGCAAACTGCTGATCACCGTGGACTGTGGAATTTCAAACGGTGAAGAACTCGTTCTGGCGAAAAAGTACGGGTTTAAAACCATCGTTACCGATCACCACCAGGTACCCGCCTCGACACTATACGCAGATGCGACAATCAACCCGAAACAGACCGATTGTGAGTTTCCCTTCAATGACCTGTCCGGGGTAGGAGTGGCCTTTTACCTGGCTGCAGCACTTAGAAATACAATTGCAAATAGTAACCAACTAAAGAGAACTTGCGTTCCTAATATGAAACCATTTCTTGCCTTTGTGGCAATCGGCACCATAGCAGACATCATGCCTTTGAGAGGGGTAAACAGAATACTCGTAAAAGGGGGGTTCGAGTCCATTTCCTCAACCTCCTATCGGGGTATCAAGAACCTCTTCACCACCCTGGACATCGACAATGGGCTGCTCACCAGTGAAGCTGTTTCATTTCGGATTGCGCCGGCTATAAATGCGGCCGGCAGACTGGGTGAGGTAGAGAAACCACTCAAACTATTCCTGGCTGAAAACGATGCCAGCGCGAAGGAATACGCGTCACAATTGGTACAACTCAACAATCGACGCCGGCAGATAACTGAGAATAATTACGAAACTGCTTTAGATATTTCTCGTAAGGAATTGTCAATATGTAACAAATTGCTAGTTATTTTGGGTGATTTCCATGAAGGCGTGCTTGGAATCGTCGCTTCAAAACTAGTGGAAAAGTACCAGATTCCCATACTGGTATGCTGCTATCATCCCGCTGACAGGACTATAATCAAAGGCTCCGGCAGAGCGCCTGAAGGCTATGATTTGTATCGACTCATTGCCGGAGCCGAGCGATACCTGAAAAACTTCGGCGGTCATGAGGTGGCGGCTGGATTCTCATTACCGGCAACCAATTTTATCCGGTTCAAGGAAGAACTGTATACTTTAATTTCTTCAGTGAGTAATGAAATAAATTGTGTTTCCAATGGGTTAGAAAATAAATTCGTTGAATTAAGCATTTCTGAATCGCTTGATCGGACACTTCTGGATAATCTGCTGCAATTGGAGCCCACCGGTGAGGCAAATCCAAAGCCACTGTTTCTTGATCGTCACACTCGGTTTGTGTCGTATTCCACCTTCGGCAAAAACAGAGCCCATCTTAAAGGGGTGATACGCGGTAAATATAGCAATATACCGGTGATTGGTTTTAACCTGGCAGACAAAACCACTGTAATGAACCTGAAGGACCGGTGCTCCGTTTTGTACACCCACAGTCTCGATTACTACAATGGCAGATCGACCTGGAAGGTACATCTCAAAGATGTCTTTTGAGAATAGACAACAGAATATACATGATATTATTAAACTAACTTAGAGGAAGAGAAGCGGTGCGGGGGTAAACGGGCATAGACGTACCTAATTCGCTCCAAATATTTATTTTACATAATATACATTATGCGACATTATGCCAATGAGTAGAAATCCCTGGTAAAAGCTCCTGGGATGGTTATGATTGGCCTGCCTGAATCATCCAAGCCGGCTATCGACATTGTCGATAAAAAACTAAACTACAACAACATAGAGAGATATTCTAGAACGTCGGGAGAACCAGATGACACGTTATGACGCTTACAGCGAACCACTCGTCAGCCGTTATACAAGTAAGGAAATGCAATACCTGTTCTCCGAGGAGAAAAAATTCACCACCTGGCGCCGATGCTGGATTGCTCTTGCTGAAGCACAATACGAACTTGGTCTCACTGAACTCATCAGACCGGAAATGATCAATGAGATGCGAACCAATCAAAACAATATCGATTACGATCTGGCCAGGGATAAAGAAAAGGAAATCAGGCATGACGTAATGGCTCACGTCTATGAGTTCGGCACCAAGTGCCCCACCGCCGAACCGATTATTCACCTTGGCGCAACCTCGCAATATGTGGTGTGCAATACCGATCTGATTGTTCAAAAAGAGGCATTCAAACTCATCAGGAACGGCTTAATCAGTACCATTTCCCAGCTTGCCGACTTTTGTGCAAACTACAAAGCGTTGCCAACCCTTGGTTTTACCCATTACCAGCCCGCTCAGCCGACCACTGTGGGAAAAAGAAACACTATATATATCAATGACTTAATAACTGATTTACAGAATCTCGATCAGTTCGTATCCCACATGGCTGCCCGGGGTGCCAAAGGTACGGTAGGCACCCAGGCGACATTTCTCGAACTTTTTAAAGGTGACCATCAAAAAGTGCGGCAACTCGACCAGTTGGTAGCGCAAAAGCTCGGCTTTGAGAAATCCATCCCCGTTACCGGACAGACCTATAGCAGAAAACTTGACATTAAGCTTGCCGAAGTGCTCGCCGGCATAGGAGCCTCCGCCCATAAATTTGCCGTAGACCTGCGTTTACTCTCAAACCTGAAAGTTCAAGAGGAACCGTTCGCCAAGAAACAGACCGGCTCATCAGCCATGGCGTATAAGAGAAATCCCATGCGCTCTGAGCGCATGACCGGATTAGCGAGAAAACTGATGGGGCTGGTCCCCGACTTTTATGCAACCTACTCGAACCAGTGGTTCGAGCGCACCCTGGACGATTCGGCCATCCGCAGAATGGACATTCCCCAGGCCTTTCTGCTCACCGATGCTATATTAAAGTTGTTTGTCAATATCACCTCAGATATGGTCGTTTATCCAGAACAAATAATAAAATCACTGAGCGCGGAGTTACCCTTTATGGCCACTGAAAAGATTCTCATGGAGGCGGTGGAAAAAGGCGAATCGCGGCAAGAGATGCATGAAGTGATTAAAGTCCATTCCATCGCTGCAGGGAAAGTCGTCAAGGATAAGGCCGACGATAATGACCTGCTGCAGAGACTTGGCGATGATGATAGAGTACCATTCTCCCACGATGAGCTGGTAGAAATGACCCAAAATCTCCTGCAATTCACCGGCCGGGCCGAACAGCAGACCGAAGAGTTCCTCAATGAGGTTGTCTATCCATTGCTGAACGAGAACAAGGATAAATTTCAGCTGGTTGATTCCGAGCTCAGCGTGTAAGAATGATTCCTGAAAATAACTGTCTGATCGACACTTACTATCGTATCGCCCCGGATCGGTTTCACTATCTTAAATTCATTCTTGAGGGGTACGACAACCTGGCGGTGCTCTCCTCAGTCTCCAGCCGAAAGGGGGTAATTCGGCTGAAATGCAGTCCTGAGTCCCTCACCGAACTGCTCCAACTTTTGGCCCATATTGCGCCCGAAATCAAACGGCCCTGCTTCTGAGCAAGCCCTCCAAAAGCTGTATTTCATGAATAAAAATTCGTTTTATATCAAAACCTTCGGTTGTCAAATGAATATCCGGGACAGCGAGATAATGGCTCAGAAGCTTTCAGAAACAGGCTATATTGAAACATCTGCGCCGGATGACGCCGCCCTCATCATTCTCAACACCTGCTCGGTGAGAGGCAAGGCTGAGCAGAAAGTCTTCAGCATGCTCGGCTCATTGAGAAAACTGAAGGAGAAGAACCCCGAACTGAAAATCTGCGTGGCTGGCTGTGTGGCCCAGCAGGAGGGCCAGAAGATCATCGACCGCATGGAGCACGTCGATCTGGTTATTGGTACTCAGCATATTTATAACATTACTGAATTACTCAATAAATCAACCAGTAGCAAGACAGCGGTCAACCTCTCCGACTCCTATGAAATTCCCAGATACATTCCCCATGCTGGTGGCTCCCCGCCCCTGCTCGACGCGGGTAAACAGGATGAGCAATTCAGCAAATTTGTTACCATCATGCAGGGCTGCAACAATTTCTGCACCTATTGCGTGGTTCCCTATACCAGAGGACGTGAAGTATCACGCAAAGCCGCCGACATCGTCAATGAAATTCAGACCCTCGTGAACGGGGGAGTGGTGGAAATCACCCTGCTTGGGCAAAATGTAAACTCGTACGGTTCTACCAATCAAGTTGTCGAGCCCCCTGCGCCCTACTCTTTTTCCGATCTCCTGGCTGACGTATCAAGAATCGACGGCCTTGAGCGTCTGCGCTTCACGACCTCCCACCCCAAAGACCTGTCGGAACGGTTGATCGACTGTTTTGACCTGCTGCCCAACCTCTGTCCCCAGATTCACTTGCCGGTGCAGTCCGGCTCCGATCGCATTTTAAGTCGGATGAACAGAAAATACACCATAGCCGACTATCTGGAAAAGGTTGAGCGGCTTAAATCGATCCGTCCCGACATCGCCATTACCACTGATATAATCGTCGGTTTTCCAGGAGAGACTGAAGCAGATTTTCAGCAGACCATGGACCTTCTGGAAACCGTGAGGTACCACGGTTCGTTCTCGTTCAAATATTCTGACCGGCCTGAAACGAGGGCGGCGGAGCTTGATGGCAAGCTGTCGGAGGAAGAAAAAGGAAGGCGGCTTCAGCAGTTTCAGAAGCGGCAGGACGAAATCAGTCTCGAAAGAAATCGTGAATATCTCGGATCGACTTTATCTGTTCTGGTTGAAACCAATAGCGGCGGGAAAATGATGGGCAGAACCGTGACCAATCACATCGTTCACGTGGAACGGGCGCCGCTCGATATGGCGCCGGGAACTTTCGTTCCGGTGGAGATAATCCATGCCGGGCAGCATTCGCTCAAGGGCGCGCTGACACCTGGTCAATCTTGATCATCATCGGCGTCTTCAACAGCGGCGGAAACTGCTTCTGTGTCGAACTGTTCGCTGTTTACTGCCAAGGTCTCGGCCGGCGACTCGATGCCAGGAAGACTCGCCGCCGCTCGCTCCTTGATCACCCGCTCTGTTGATTCCACCACCCGCCGCGCCACCCTGGGCGAGACCCGCTTCCCTTTCGCAGAGGCCCCTTTGATCAGGTACTGATCGAAATCGATTTCCACGATATTGGACCTGGCCCGACGCGATGGTACAAGACTGACCCGGGCATGCTTATTCCCGCCAAGCAGCAGCAGTAGAATCCGTGAACGCTTGTGGGGTGGAAAAAGATGGTATTCTTTTTCAAGAATGAACTTGGGCGATTTGAACCGCTTCACATAGGCGAGATTTTCCGCACCGTCCCGATAAACTATATTGAATATCAGCTTTTTCTTGAAGACCGCAGCATATTCAAGCTCTTCGCCAACAAATAGTTTTTCAGGTACCGGCACCACTTTATAGGCACCGGAACTGAAAATCAGCAACAGCCGGTCATATTCTGAACAGGGGAAGGCGATGTCGTTCTGCTCGTCTTCGGCTTTGATCGTGGGTCCGATAAATCCGCTTTCCCGATTGTAGCCCACGGTCAAATTTGACAGCGCCACCTTGCTCGCCTTTACCTCGGAAAATTCGGTGATTTCAGTAAGGCGTGGGTGGTCCTTTCCGTACGTATCAAGGAGTTTCTCAAGGTAAGTGATGGTATAGCCCACGACATCCTTTAAACTACTTTCGATTTCCTTTATATCTTTACGGATTGCCTTTATTTCTCTGGCCTGACGTTCGATATCATAGCGGGAAATCCGCTTGATTCTGATCTCCAGCAAACGCTCGATATCTTCTCTGGTGAGAGGCTGCTCCAGTTGCTTAAGGTACGGCTGCAGTGATTCGTCCACGGTGGAGACGACTCGCTCATAAGTGGTCACCTCCTCGATCTCTTTGTAGAGACGCTCTTCAATGAAGATTTGCTCCAGCAGCCTGGCATGAAGCTTCTGGGACAATCGGGCGAGATCTATTTCCAGTTCCCTGGTGAGATCAGCCACAAGTTTCTCGGTATTGAAGCGAATCACCTCATCGACGGTGCCTGTTTCAGGCAGGTTTCCACGAATAAGGGTCAGGTTGGTATTGAGCGACATCTCGCAGTCGGTGAAAGCGTAGAGTGCCTTTATCGTATCTTTGGCGTAGATGTTGCGCGGCAGTTTTATCTCGATCTCCACCTCTTCGGCGGTGTAATCGCTGATCGACAGAATCTTTATTTTGCCGCTCTTGGCCGCCTTCTCGATGGAGTCGATAAGCGAGGTGGTGGTTGTGCCGTAAGGAATCTCGGTTATGGTGATGGTTTTCTCATTTTTCTCGCTGATCCGGGCGCGACACCTGACCTTGCCGTTGCCTTGCTCATAGTCGGTGACGTCGACCATCCCCTTCTGGGGAAAATCAGGGAAAATTTCGACATCCTCTTCCCGCAGAACGGCAATCTGGGCCTGGATAAGTTCGCAGAAGTTATGGGGAAGAATTCGGGTTGCCATGCCGACGGCGATACCCTCGGCACCCTGCAGCAGCAGCAGCGGAATCTTGGCCGGCAGGGAGACCGGTTCGGTTGTTCTGCCGTCGTAGGATTCAACGTACTCGGTCAGGTCCCGGTTGAACATTACCTCGAGGGCAAGCGGCGACAGTCGGCACTCGATGTAGCGGGCGGCTGAGGCCTGGTCGCCGGTATAGATGTTGCCGAAGTTACCCTGCCGGTCGATGAGAAACCCCTTGTTGGCCAGATTGACCAGGGCGGCAAAGATCGAGGCATCGCCGTGGGGGTGGAGCTTCATGGTCTCGCCCACGACATTGGCGACCTTGTGGTAGCGGCCGTCATCCATGTTGTGCAGGGTCTGCAGGAGGCGGCGCTGGACCGGCTTCAACCCGTCCTCGATGGCGGGGATCGCCCTCTCTTTTATAACGTAGGAAGTATATTCGAGAAAATTGGTATCGAAAAGTTTGTGTAGTCTGCCGGTCTGCTCACTCATTTAACGTCTTGGTTCCTTACCAGATCAACTAGATTAGATGTTCCATGATATATTGTTTGCGTTCCGGCGTGTTTTTGCCCATGTAAAAGGACAGCACCTTCGAGACCTGGCTGACGCTGTCGATGGTCACATTGCGCAACCGGATATCGCCGGAAATGAACTGCTTGAACTCCTTGGGACTGATTTCGCCGAGTCCTTTGAACCTGGTGGTTTCAACCCGCAGTTTCTGTTTGCCCCTGCCCTGGAGCTTCTTGGTACCCGCCTCCTTCTGTTTTTCGGAGTAGCAGTAAATGGTCTCCTTCTTGTTGCGCACCCTGAAAATCGGTGTTTCGAGTATATAGATGTGACCGAGTTTTACCAGAGGTTCGAAATAATGCAGGAAGAAAGTGAGCAGCAGATTTCTGATGTGCAGACCGTCTACGTCGGCATCGGTGGCGATGATGACCTTGTCGTAACGCAGGTCGGAGATCGACTCTTCGATATTCAGGGCCTGCATCAGCGAGTACATCTCGTCGTTTTTGTAGAGCAGGTTGAGTTTCTGGCCAAGAACGTTCATCGGTTTGCCTTTCAGCGAAAAAACCGCCTGGGTCATGGGATCCCTGGAAGAAACGATGGAGCCGGCCGCGGATTGCCCTTCGGTAATGAAAATCATATTCTCCTGACCGGGTTTGGACGGTTTGCCCCGGGACGGGTGGTATTTGCAGTCTTTCAGCTGGGGGATCTTGATTGCTACTTTTTTTGCTTTGGCACGCGCTTCCTTGCGGACCGACTGCAGCTCCTTTCTGACTTTTTCATTTCTGAGGATCTTGCCGATAAGGATCTCGGCCCGTTCGCTGTTCTTGTAAAGTTCGGAGGAGACCGCATCCTTCACCTGATTGACGATCCAAGATCGTACCTCGGTATTGCCAAGCTTGTTTTTGGTCTGGGATTCGAAAACCGGCTCTTTTATTTTGACCGCCATGGTGCCGACGATCCCGTCTCTCACATCTTTATTGATGAATTTTTTAGAAGAGAATTCATTGATTCCCTTGAGGATGCCTTCGCGAAAAGCGGAGAGGTGGGTTCCCCCCTCACTGGTATAGGTACCGTTTACAAATGAATAATATGAATCGCCGTAGGAATCGGTATGGGAAAAGGCAAACTCGAGGGTTTGATCTTTGTAGTAGATCGGGTCGTAGAGATTATCCCCGTCAAGTTCGGTGCTCAGCAGGTCGAACAGTCCGTTGGTGGAATAGAACAGGTTTTTGTTGTAGTAGATTTTGAGCCCGGCGTTGAGATAGACGTAGCGCCAGAGTCTTTTCTCCAGAAACGATTCATCAAAGCAATAATCACCGAACAGCTCATGATCGGGGAGAAACTCGATAAGCGTTCCGTCCTTCTCCTCGGTTTTGCCTTGTTTCTTGCCGCTGAGAACCCCCTGCCTGAATTCGGCGGAAGCGAATTTGCCTTCTCTGAAAGCGGTCACTTTGAAGTAGTCGGACAGCGCATTAACCGCTTTGGTGCCCACACCGTTCAAGCCAACTGAAAACTGGAATACGTCGGTGTTGTATTTTGCTCCCGTGTTGATAACAGAGACGCATTCAATGATTTTACCCAGCGGAATGCCCCGCCCGAAATCACGAACCCTGGTGAGACCGTTTTCCTCCACCTCGATATTGATTCGTTTTCCCGCTCCCATGATGAACTCATCCACGGCATTGTCGATCACTTCCTTGAGCAGAATATAGATGCCGTCATCCTGATGTGAACCGTCACCGAGACGGCCGATATACATACCGGGCCGTTTCCTGATATGTTCCAGCGAACTCAGGGTTTTAATCTTGCTTTCATCATAAATCTCTGCTGATCTGAGCATGGCGGCAAATGTCGATAATGTTAGTTTGAATGGGTTGGCGGCATATTATTTTATTTGCGGTCTTTGCGCAATAGAGCTGCTGTGCAAAACTTCATCAGTTTCTCGCCTCAGATCCTCATAACCCTTTCACAGTCAGGACAAATCCAGGTTGGCCCGTTGCTTATTCCCCATTTGTTTTCCTCGAAACACTCAGGACAAATTTGAAATCCGCATGGACAATTCCAACAGAATGGCTTCTGGGTGCGACAGCAGTGGCAGATATAATCGCCCAGCTTGCGGCGGCGATACCCTTTGTTATGCTTAGCGCTCATAATTCAATTCTTCCCTCATCCAGTCGGCATACTCACGATCCACCTCAAGCGCATCAGTGGCGATGATTTCCGGCACCTCATAAGGGTGAACCAAGCGAATTGTCGCAACTATCCGGTCAAAAAGCCTGCGGTCGCTTTTCATGCTCAGCAGATATTCGCTGTCACTGGTAATCTGCCCTTTCCACCAGTAGAGGCTGGTCATCTGCGGATGAATATGAACACAGGCCGCCAGCCTCTCCTCCAGTACCCGCTCAGCTATTTCGCGGGCAGCCTTTTCCTGGTCAACGCTTGTCGTCACCACAACAGGTTCGAGATCTTGCATGGTTTCTCCTCATCTCGCTAAAGTTGAACGCCCTTATCTAATCCTCTCGTCACGGTTTTTCATAAGCTTTACATTTTTACCCCTCACGGACAAGATGAAATATGGTACAATCTCGTTCCGACCATATCATCACAGAAGCAAGCGAGGGAGAACGAATGCTGTTTGTCATTGATATAGGTAATACTCACACCGTTGCCGGTCTAATCGTGGACGGAAGTATTTCCCGCCAGTGGCGGATTAAAACCGATGGCGCCATGACCGCTGATGAGCTTGCCATCATGTATCACAACCTGTTTGCCATGGCGCGAGTCGATTGCAGCCTGGTTTCCTCGGTAGTCATGTCCAGCGTGGTACCCCAGCTTGAATCGGCATATTTTCATTGCTGTTCCAGTCTCTTCAAGGACACCGAGGGGTTTGAACTGATTAACGTCTGCAGTGCAGAGGTTGCCGATATCATCACCGTAAAATTGACCAATCCGGACGAAGTCGGTGCCGATCGGCTGGTGAACGGAATCGCTGCTTTCCACCTGTGCCGCTCCAACGCCATAGTCATCGATTTCGGCACGGCCATCACTTTTGACTGCATTTCCGAGCGCTGTGAATATCTCGGCGGTCTCATTCTGCCCGGGCTCAATGTCTCCCTGGGGGCACTCAGTCAGAAGGCAGCGAAACTGCCGCAGATAGATCTCCGAATCCCGCCTGAAAAAGTGATCGGTACCAGCACCGTGAGCGCCATGAAAAGCGGTGTCCTCTTTGGTTACGGAGCAATGATCGAAGGATTGATCCAGCGGGTTTCTGGAGAAATGAACCAGACCGGCTACCCCGACCCGGCGGTCATAGCGACCGGCGGTATGGCACCGCTATTACTCGATTATTCACCATCCATTCAACGCATTGACCCCAATCTTACCCTCACCGGTTTGGGTATTATCCATCAACTCCTCACCTCTCGGGCATGACCATTCTCCCCTCTCCTCTCCAATCAGGCGATCTTATTGGCGTGGCGGCGCCAGCCGGATACCTTGCTGAGCATGAACGCTACCGCAGGGGCTGCGAGCTCATCAGGGAGATGGGGTTTGAAATTTACGAAGCTGAGAAGAAATGGCCCGGATACGGCTATCTTGCCGATACCGATGAGGCCAGAATCAAGGAGCTGCATCGTCTCTGGGAAAGACAAGAGATCAAGGCCATCTTCTGTCTCCGAGGCGGCTTTGGCTCTCTTCGCCTGCTGACCCATCTCGACCTCGATCTGCCCCGCGCACAGCCCAAAATATTCATCGGTTTCTCAGATATTACCATCCTCCATAACCACATAATCGATAAAACCGGCACCATGTGCCTGCACGGTCCCGGACTGGCAGCCCTGAGCGATTGCGATCAGCCCAGTCAGGAGCGGCTTTTTCACTGCCTCAAAGGCGATTGGCATCGCAGCCTCAAGGAGAATATAGAAGTAATAAGACCAGCCGCTTCCGCAAGCGGCCCTCTCTTGGGCGGCAACCTGTCCAGTCTCGTCACCCTGCTGGGAACTCCCTGGTTTCCCCGTCTGGCAGGCGCCATTCTGCTGCTCGAAGATGTCAACGAACCACTTTACCGGCTCGACAGACTTCTGACCCAGTTGTGGTTAAGCGGTGAGGTAAAAGAGATAAATGGAGTCATTCTCGGACAGTTCAGTGACGACACCGTCGAAGCGGTGGACAGAATGAGAAGAAATGAATTCGTCTGGTCCAGGGTTGCCGAGTTGACGGCTGCAAACCCGGTTCCGCTATGGGGCAATTTCCCGATTGGCCATTGCCGCAGAAACCTGACGGTGCCACTTGGAGCCCCTGCTGCCATGGACAGCGACACCGGCACGTTGCACTTCTTTGAACAATAACAAGGTGATTGACTTCAACCTTTGAAAATTGTATAAATGGAGATCATCCGAAACTTTCTTTTAATCTTCAACTATAGGTTATCATTGTATGTTTACGGCGACCAGAAAATTCATCATTGCTTCCGTCCTGCTCTTATTTCTCAGTTTGGTTATCGTTTCCGGGGCTTTTTGTGCTGAATACGTCAGCGTCAAAGGAGACAACGTAAACGTCAGAACCGGAGCCGGAACTAATTATGAAGTTTCGATGGAGCTTTTTCAAGGTTACCCCTTGAAGGTTATATCGACCCAGGGTGAGTGGTTGAAGATCGTCGATTTCGAAAACGACTCAGGCTGGATTCACCAGTCGCTCGTCACCGAAGGCGATACCGTCATTGTCAACGGCAACAAAAACGTCAACATGAGAGCAGAGCCCACAACCAACAGTGCGGTCATCGCCACCGTCGACCGGGGTGTAGTACTCACCAGACTGGACACCCAGGGTAAATGGCTCAAGCTCAAACACTCCACCGGCCTCATCGGCTGGATCTACAAGCCGCTGCTCTGGCCCTGATCTTTTATCAGCCCGTCCCTCCGGTGATCGTGCTAATCCTCTGATCCAACGGCAGTGGAAGACGAACGCTCTTTCCCGCCTTGTTGCGGAACAGAAGGTGCGAGGCTTCGACTGCATAGAGAAACAGATTGCGGGTAAGTCTTACATCCTCTTGGCAGTAGTCAGCGATCTCCCGCAGTTTTCCCTCTTTATACCAGGTCAGCGCCTGGGTTCCGTCAGCTGATTTCTTACACCCCAGTGTCTCTTCTATCACTCGGTTCAGACTGAGCCGATAACCGAGCCGGCTGTGAATTTCTTCGAGAAGATCAAGGGTTGGCAGTGCCTGAAGGTCCTCCCTGGTATAGGGTGTCAATACCAGATAGTCGAACCGTTTGCAGTTATAGCCCACCACCAGCTGGCAGCTGAAAAGATGTTCTATCAAGCGGTCGATTTCATCCTCGAAGTAGGTCACGAAACCATCGAGCTGCGAATCATAGATCACCCCGACCGACACTCCCATTCTTTGGGCCATGCTCCAGCCGCCCGATTCTGCGGCAGAACGCTGGGTCTCTAGGTCAAATACACAATAGTGATCAGGCAAGGCATCGAGACCCGTGACCGACGGTTCACTATTTTGACCAGGCTGATCGGTTGTATCGGGCAAAGAGGTATCCATAAGAGGCGGCGAATCATTGTGCTGAGCCTCTGGGCTGTTGATAACCTTCTCCAGCAGTGCCAGGCTGGCCTGCTTGTCGATAGGCCGGTTGCCGGAGCCGCACTTCGGGGAATGGACGCATGAAGGACAGCCGGTTTCACAGGGGCAGGAACGAATTGTGCTCATCGTCTCTGCCAGCAGATTTTCTATCAAAAGGTAGGCTTCTTCACTGAGGCCGGCGCCGCCGCCGTAACCGTCGTAAATGAAGATTGAGGCTCTGTCGGTCTGGGGGTGATGGGGACAGGAAATGCCTCCGATATCGTTGCGGTCACAGAGGATCAAAAGGGGATACATGGCAATCATGGCGTGCTCGAGCGCATGAATCGCGCCCATGAAGTGCATCTTCCTGTCTTCGAGATAGGTCCGTTGATCCTCGGTCAGATCGAGCCATAATCCCTCGGTTTCAATGACCTGTTCAGGAAGCTCGAGAGGATAGGTGGAGGCAACCCTTTGAGTGAAATTGTTGATTTTTGAATAGCCGGTCACCTGCTCCACCACTTTGAGCCGTCCCCACGATACGCGGCAGCCAAAAACATGTTTGCTGCCGTATCGTTCCAGGATCTCCGTTTCCTTGTGCAGGTGAGGTCGAGTGTAAAAATTTGAGCGAAACTCGCCCACCACCACCTCTCTGCCGTCGATGTCGAGATGGTCCACCAGAAGGATACGTGAATGATGCAGATATACCGCTCCAGGATGGGCTTCTTTCAAGGCCCTGCCGCCATCGATCTCACCAATGATTTCTCCGCTGGCCTTATCGATGATCGCCAGCTGTACCCCGCCTCCCCTGAGACTGATTTGATTCTGGGGCTTTTTCCGGCTGGCATACCAGCGCTCGCCGCTGGCGGCCTGATGGAGGATTGACTGTTGGGTGAGAAGATCGATCTGAGCTTCGATGTGCGGCGCCGATTTCACCAGGTTTTCTTCCCTGGAGATAAACATCTCAGCCGCGGCGCAATGAAGGTGCTGCCCGGAGATTTTGGAGTTATCCTCCGGGTTTCTCATGAAATACTGGTCCAGCGCATCTTCACCGCCCACCATTATGACTGCCGACTCAGATGATCGTCGCCCCACTCTGCCGCTGCGCTGCCAGGTGGCCATTATAGAGCCGGGATAGCCGACGAGAATGCAAAGATCTAGATCGCCGATGTCGATCCCCAGCTCGAGAGCAGAAGTCGAGATGACCCCCAGCAGTTCTCCGGATGCCAACCGTTTTTCGATGGCACGCCGGTCTTCCGGCAGGAAGCCTGCGCGATACGAGCTCAGCCGGTCGGCGAGTGCTCCGACACGGGACCGAGTCCACATGGTGATGAGTTCGGTCATCTTGCGCGATTTGGTGTAGACTATGGTTCTCAATCCCCTCTTCAGGGCTGCTTCGAGAAGCTGGGCGGTGGTATGTGCCGCACTGTCCCAGGGGTTGAGAAACAGTATGTGTTTTCTTCCTGTCGGCGCACCGCTTTCCGCTACCACCTGCACGTCTCTGCCGATAAGTTTTGAGCCCAGTTGTCCAGGATTTCCCACGGTCGCCGAGAGCATCACAAATGATGGATCGGCCCCATAATGTTCGGCTATTCTTCTCAGTCTTCGCAGCACCCATGCCATGTGGGCGCCAAAAAGCCCGCGATAAGTATGAATTTCGTCTATGACCACGTACTTGAGAGCGCGAAAGAAATCGCTCCAGCTGTCGTGATAGGAAAGCATGGACAGGTGAACCATGTCCGGGTTGGTTATCAGCACGGCTGGCGGATTCTTTCTTAGCCTGCTGCGCTGGTGGGGCTTGGTGTCTCCATCATAGACGGCGCAGAAGCCGCTGCCTGTTTCCCCATCATCGGTGCTGGATGAGTAGAACCGGGACAGCGCCTTGTGCTGATCCTGGGCCAAGGCCTTGAGAGGAAAAAGATAGAGGGCACGCGACTCAGGCTCTTCAAAATAGCGCTGCAGGGTCGGGATGTGGTAGATCAAACTCTTGCCAGAGGCGGTTGGTGTTGCCACCACCACGTCATTCCCCTGTTGAATCAGCTCCACAGCCTCGGCCTGATGGGAGTAGAAACCGGAGAAGCCATGCTTCTTCAGGGCCCGTATGATACGCGGATGCAGGGTGGTCCGGACGGTTTCATAGACGGCCGGAGTTGCTTCGATGGTCTTGTGCGAGACAATCTGAATGCCGAATTTGCGAGACGCTTTGAGGGCTGCTATGTACTCGTTGATGTCTGCGTTTCTCACGCTCTTCTTAGCCTGTGTCACCTGCTTCAACCTTGCTGTTGCCTAATTTACGGCGAAGACTTATTGTTCTCTGTTATGCGTGGTGAAATCTCTTGAAAAGATGAAATGAAAACCTCAACCTGCGACTTTTACCTTAGCGGGAACAGTCTATGACCAGGATATCGACCCTGGGTCCGCATGGATCGGACTCCTGTCAGGCGGCTCTTAGCTATGAAACCAATGTTGAAGTGCTTCTCTTCAATCACATTGACGATGTCTTGACCTGCGTCGAGCGAGGTGAATCCGACTACGCCCTGATTCCTGTTTATAATACCCGTGAGGGTGAAATAAAAGAGTATTTCCGGGTTATGGCCGAGCTCGGCCAGAATTTCTGGGTTGATAACATGGTCCTGCCCATTCATCTCTCTCTGGGCGGAATCAACAGCCGGATACGTCTTGACCAGATCAGGTTCATCTATGGCCGCAGCAGTGTAGTGAACCAGTGTGAAGATTACATCTCGCGCAATATGCCCCAGGCAACCAGGGTTTCCATTTATGACGTGAGCGCTGCGGTACAGGAAATTAGCAGCGGCAAAAATGGCGCCAGTGTTCTGATCGACACGGAAGAAGTCATCGCCCGGCACAATTTGGCGCTCATCGACCGTGAGCTTGCAGCCCACAACCGAACGAGATTTGCTCTGATCGGCTCCACTCCCCGTCCGCAGACCGGGTACGATGCCACCTCGATCATCACCAGACCGCTGGCCGACCGTGTCGGTCTGCTGGTTGACACCCTCAATGAGTTTACCAGAAGAGGGATTAATATCGTCGATCTCCGATCGAAAAATGATATTGAAACCCAGAAACTGCAGATTTACCTGGAAATTGAAGGACACAGGAATGACCCGAAACTGGCCGAAGCCCTAAGCGACATAGAAAACAAGGTTATTCAGGAACCGCGCTGCCTGAGGATTCTTGGTTCTTTTCCCCGGGTGGACATGCGGGTCAAGAAGATCAAAACCTTCGGATTTATAGGCTCCGGGAAAAACCGCTTGAGAAGGCTCTTGAAACCACCTCCGAGGGAGTAGAAGTCATGCTCGTCCACAACCTCTGGGGGCCGCAGGTACCCACCATGAAAGATAAAAATGTGGCGGTGGTGAAGACCCGGCGAAGCGGTAGCCTGTGCAACGAGTTTGAGTCATTTCTCTATAAGTACGGGGCCGAGATATATCAGGATTCCGCCGAGAAACATGATCTTATGATGGGCGTCAGTCAGAAGCTGCCGACCATTATTTCAGTTGCCCTGGCAATGACCTTGTCTGAAAACGAGATAGCCTTCAACGACATCGATTCCCACTCCACCCTCACCTCCTTGTACGGAATACTTGCCATGGCCCGGGTGCATAATCAGAATCCCAGGACCTATGCAGAAATAATGGCGACCTCAGGCGACAGCACCAAAATAGTCGACAGTTTCATTGCCAATCTCAGCAAAGTTTCCCGTCTGGCCGCACAACGATCGATCGAACAGCTTGAGGATCTCATCGCCAAGAACCGGAACCGGATACCCGTCGAATTCATCAGGACCAAGATGCATCAGGCTCAAGCGGTTGATGCAGTGCTCAGCGATATTGGATTCAAAGGTGAATGACGCCGATGAAAATACATCCAGGTACGTGTACTCTACTCCCTGCTGTCCCCCTTAACCGACAATGAAAAAGACCCTTTTGTCTCAAAATTCAATCCAAGGAAAATCATGATAACCGATTACCACCGCTATTTTGAAGAAATCCCCGTGTGCCCCCATTGCCGCCAAGAGCTTTCCTGTTGTGAGGCTCCGCCCATCCATATAGGCGACGGGCTGGGCTGGGGTTCCGAAGTGCTCTACATATGCCTGAACGACGACTGCTCGCTGTTCGTCAACGGCTGGGCGCAGATCGAAGAACAATATGGCCACTCCTCATCGTACCGATACATGCAGCTTCCCGGCAGCAAGGAAGCGAACCTGATGATGGTTGGCAGCGAGGATGCGTTTAAAGGAAGTATCATCGACCTGAAAAAAGTCGAGGCCCAAAACGTGCGTTACCAGGATGAGAAGAAAGCACTCGCAGCACTGGATACCGCTGTAGAAACCAGAAACCTTGAACCGGTCATGCAGCTTATCCTCGATGAAGCGGCTGCGATAGGCGGACGCAAGAGAGCCATATCAATGCTGGTAGCCCTCAACGATCTCTCCTGCATCGACCCGATCAGAAACCATAAATTCAGAGACACTTCACTCGAGTCAGAATGTAACATTGCTATTCATCGGTTGCTCAAGGCCAATTTTAAAAAAGAGTGCCCGTACTGCATGGAGCTGATCAAGTCGCAGGCAAAGGTCTGTATGCACTGCAAGAAAGACCTGTGATCATTTTTTATGCTTGAAAAAGGAGTGCTGCACGAGTATATGATGTGGTTCTGCACCTGATTAATTCTTGTTTTATGGTGGGTGTAGCTCAGTTGGTTAGAGCGTCTGGTTGTGGCCCAGAAGGTCGGGGGTTCAAATCCCCTCACTCACCCCAGATTTTTAAAGCTCCCTCGGTGTCTAGGCCAGGGAGCTTTGTTAATTTACGCAGCCATGCTGCCAACCAGTTGCATCAATTTCGCTAATCATGCCCAAACTCATTCCATCGAAGTTGGATAAACCGGAAATACTTGCCGCCATCTTCCATCCCCAGGCAGAAGCCCCGAACGATACCCCACCCTCATGTGAGGAATTTGAAGTGCAGGTTGAGGATGGCGTAAGCCTGGGCTGCCGATTTTTTCATCCCCATCCCACCTCACCTGTAATTGTTTATTTTCATGGCAACGGGGAAACGGTAAGCGATTATGACCAGATCGCTCCCCATTTCCTGGAAGCTGGTCTCAATCTCTTTGTTGCCTCTTATCGCGGCTACGGGTGGAGTTCTGGAGAGCCGAGCGTGGCCGCTCTTTATCATGACGCGGCCGTGGTACTCGAGCGGGTGCAGGAGTATTGCAGCGCCGGTGAGCTCTCGGACGAACTGTTCATCATGGGCCGTTCGCTTGGCTGTGCCGCCAGCATCGACCTCGGGTATCGCTTTCCGGAACAGATAAAGGGCCTTATCATCGACAGCGGGTTTGCCAACACCCTTCCTCTGGCAGCGCGATTGGGCTACAATGTCAGCGACTCGGATCTGCGCGAGGAAGATTGTTTCAACAACCTTGGTAAAATCAGGGAAATTGAAATCCCCACTCTGATTCTGCACGGCGCAGAAGACCAGCTCATCCCCCTGTATGAGGCGGTGAAACTTCAGGCTGAAAGCGGGGCCAAGACCAAACAGCTGTTCGTGGTCCCGGGAGCTGATCATAACTCGCTGATCCTGCGCGGCGGAGTCACCTATTTTGAGACCATTAAATCGTTCACCAACACTGTCACCGGAAGAAACACCTGGCGGCAGAGAAGAAAAAAATACAAAGATCAGGAGCATCAATGATGAACCGCGCCAGTGTGCTGCTGCTTCTTCCTCTCCTGCTTGTTCTGCTCTTTGCCTCAGGAGGCTGCCAGCCAAGTGTTGCTCCACCCACCCCGCCGTCGGCAGACACTTTGCGGGTTGGTATTTCTGCCAACGCACCACCTTTTGCGTTTCGGCAGGGGGGAGAGATCACCGGTCTCGAACCTGCCCTGGCGCTCAAGCTGGGCAACTATCTGGAAAAAAAGGTTCGCTTTATAGAAGTTCCCTGGGACGAGCAGATCGACTATCTGATGCAGGGAAAAACCGACATTATCATGTCGGGCATGACCATCACCAAAGCACGCAGCGCGCTGGCCGATTTTTCCCTGCCTTATCTACGCTCCGGACAGATTCTTCTGGTTCGCATGGAAGACAGCCAACGATTTTCAACCGGGGTTGACAGCCTGTTGAACACCAATTACAGGATTGGTACCGTGGCCGGCACAACAAGTGATTATTTCGTCACCACCGCCATTAACGGGGCCAACGAAGTCGTTTTCAACTCCTCACAGGAGGCGGTCGATGCCTTGATAAGAAACGACATAGATGCGTTCATCTACGATGCACCCATCGTCTGTTATTATGCGGCCCGGCACCAGAACGACAAGCTGGTGCCGATCCTCACCATGGCAACCGAGGAGTATATCGGCTGGGCGGTGAGAAAAGGTGATGCGGAACTGCTCAAGAAGGTGAACGAGTTTATTAATTCATACAAGAATCAGGGCACCCTGCAGGACGAAATCAAATACTGGATTCCTTACCTCTACCGCTGAGAGTTCCATGGCTAAATTGCGCAAACGATCCGATTACCTGAGCTGGGATGAGTATTTCATGGCCGTTGCCCTGCTCTCGGCAGAAAGAAGCAAAGACCCCAACACCCAGGTGGGCGCCTGCATCGCCAATGACCAGAACAAGATTGTCGGCGTTGGCTACAACGGTTTTCCCATCGGCTGCTCCGATGATGAGCTTCCCTGGGATCGCCAGGGGGACTTCCTGTCGACCAAATACCCTTACGTCTGCCATGCCGAACTCAACGCGGTCCTCAACGCCATTTCAACGGATTTGAGAGGCTGCAGAATCTATGTGGGACTTTTTCCGTGCAACGAATGCACCAAGGTGATAATTCAATCGGGTATCAGTGAAATAGTATATCTCTCTGACAAGTATAGCGATTCAGAACAGGTTAGAGCCTCGAAACGCATGCTCGATATGGCAGCTAACATTTCTTATCGGCGTTTTGTGCCCTCAAAAGGCACGATCTCTTTGAGTTTGAAGGTGGACGTCTGAGGCTTTTCACCCGCTTTCTCCTTTATGCTGAAAGCCTTGAAAGGCAATGTCGACGGCCCTCCCGCCCGAGAGTAATCGCACCCCATCACCGCCGACGGTCCTGCCCACGCGGTACACCTGCTCCTCGCCCTGCGCCCGCAGCAGGGCCAGCAGGTCTTCGTCTTTACCTTGCTTGACGG
>JARRLH010000021.1:0-16812 GCA_037387205.1 Desulfofustis sp. | reverse complement strand
CTAGGGGTATCCCAGTAATAGGCAATTGAGGAGCAAAGGATACAAAGAACGAAGGCCCCGAGAAAAAGGAAAAGTGTTTTTTTCTCCGGCTTCATTAACTACAAACCAGCCGTTCTGTTGACCATTAGATTGAACTTGAAATCTGGATACGCGGTACTGAGCTTTTCAGTTAAAGAACTGATATCACTATTTTTTGTTTTATGAAAAACAAAAGTTATGCAGATATCCTCTTCGCTGGTAATGCTATGCAGAGATCCTTTGCGCAACCACTGCTCGCACTCCCGCTGAAGCTCGTTAATTGTTTTACTGGAATCTCCTTCTTTAGGGCCTCGTACTACCAACATTCCTCCATTAAGATTTCCCCTGGTCAGTGGAGTAATCCCCTCCATCACAATGAGGGCAACAACGGCAAAAGCAGCAAGAATAACAGTGAAGACAATGTTGAAAGTGGCACAGGACAGTGAGGAAGCGATGACCAGCATAATGAAGCCAATTTCTTCCGGTTCCTTGATTGGGGTTCTAAAACGGACAATTGACAATGCGCCCAGCAAGCCAAGGGACAATGGCAGGGAAAACTGGATGGTAATAAATATGACGGTTATGGCAATCGATAGCAGGGGAAATGCTCTGTGTACCTGACTTCCAGTTGCTCGCCTTGAAAAGAAATAGGTGTAAAGCGAGGAAATTGCAAAGGCTGACACCAGAGAGGCAGATATGACAAAGATAAAGGCGCCAACGCCGATATCTTCCATTCGCTGATTTCCCATACCGGTAATTACCGAATACAATTCATCCATGACGTTCCTCGACAACTAAGTTTCAAGTGAGGAGAGGCAGCGCTCATACTTGGAAAAGCGGTCCTTGGTAACTATATTGCTGGTGAGATAGGCCAGCATACTTGGCGGCTGATCATTTTTGCCCTTAATTTCAAATACACCAACGTTTAAGGGCAGATTTGGAGGTGGTGGCAGAAACTGGGAGTTGGTTCTCTCAACTTTAATATTGCAGTCAAGACTTATCCGTATTCCCGTGCTCGGATCAATAAATCTTTTTCGAGAATAGGAAACCTGTATGAACGGTTGCAGAATAGAAGAAACCCTGGTCTGCTCACTGAATTGCCGATACCAGCTTCCGTGAAAGGCTGAATTCAAACTATTATTTTTCAGTTCACTAAATACCGTGCTGGAGGTCCATCGTATCTTTAGCCTTTTCGAGCCTACCTTCATTTTCTTCTCCAGAAAAACAGGTGTTTGATCAGCATCACCATAAGATCGACCATCTTCTGTCTCATACCATCTCACCCGAAATTTGGTCTTGAAAAAATCACTGTTGATTTTTTCTTGGTAGGATCTTGCATCAGCAGCCTCAAGATATATGGACTGCACTCGTGACTCCGGATATTTTTCATCTTTCATACAGGAAATTGCCAACCAACCTTCAAGAGAGTGCGCAAGAATATGAGGAAACGTATACTTCAGTTCAAACTCTCCCTTTTCCTCAAGCACTTTGGTCAACCCACTGCTATCCACCGATATCACCCGCTGTTTTTGTAAAAATTTATCTTAGAATATCAATTGCTTGAGACCAATTGAGATTTAATAGCAGTTTCCAGTTTTGGCACTATCCTTACTTTTTTACAAGATAGCTGCGAAGCTCACTGGATCCCATTTGAACCATACTGTTTGGACTGGTGTTATTTGGTCGAGGGAACAAAATATTCAGCCCCATGCACATTGTCCCGCGACTATCCTACTTTATCGGCCATTGATCCGGCAGTCATTTAAGCTGCCTTGAGAACTCGATATACGCTACCCAGCCATCGGGCCATATACGATGAGGCGAGATATCATGAAACGATCTGACAACTTTTACAGAACCGCTATTCGGATGGCAACAATTTATTGGCCACACCTCATTGCTCCGAGGGACGCAGATTTCTCACGCCGGGTTCATCTTAGTTCCGAAGAAAATTGAAACTGCTGAATTTCGGTTGCAGACAACAAGAAAGTCATGGTTGAATTGCGACCGACTTCGAAAATTGCTCCTTGGTTATTATAGTCTGATTTGATTTATGATTTTTGGGGGAAGACTCGACTTGATATGGACGTAAATAAGATCGTGATCTTTAAGAAAGACTATTTTCTTGAACGGATAGAAGGAGAAATAACTGTCTATCATCCTACCTTGACCACCGCCGTCTATCTCAACGAGAGCGGCGCACTTATCTGGGAATTGTGTGATGGGAAGCGCACAATTTCTGATATTATTGGGTTGCTGAGCGAACAATACCCTGAGAGCCGTGCCCAGATAGAAACCGACGTAGAAACATTGATCACTCAACTGATCGAGCGCGGTATAGGAGAGCTGAAGTAAGCCGTTTCTGAGTCACTGCCGAGCCAACCCATGAATTTATTTACCGTCGCATTTGCGGGATCGACCATGACACTTAACTGCGATACTGCAGATGCGCTGGAATTTCTGTCACTGCTGTTCTCGGATGTGACTCACCAGACTGGTGAAGACAGACATCGCCGCCAGCGTTCCCTACTTTATCATAAAGGGCAGAACGAGTATCAGCTGATGGGCTGCCACGTCAACGCCCGCACCCTCGTCGATCACGGGTTCAAAGAGATAATCGATATCGCCCGCGCAACTCCTGCCTATCGTTTGCACCACGACAGACTGGAGGATGCGGATGAGCTCTTTTTCCGCCTTGCACATGGATAGCAGAAACCTATTTTGCCGTACAATTCTAGGATTGTGCGCTCGCGATCACGGTCACCCCGACATGTATGAACGACTCAATCAGGCTCTATTCGCATTTGACCGCCGTGACGGATCCTGGGAACAGCTCGTCCATGGGGCCGAGCACCATGGGATCTCCCCGCTCCTCTACAAACACATCACGCACCTGGGCTTTAATCTCCCTGATGGTCACCATCGAATTCTGCGTTCGCTCTGCCAGCGCTGCCGACTGTCCAATCAGATCAGAAACTCGGCCATCGCTGAACTTATAGGTTGTTACCAGCAGGAGAAGATTGATCATCTGCTGGTCAAGGGAATAGCTCTGGCCAATTTTGTCTATAGCGACCCGGATTTAAGACCCATGCGCGACATCGACCTGCTGGTGCGCAGAAATGATCTTGAAAAAGCAGAGAATATACTCCTCGAGCTCGGCTATCATCAAAAACAAAATCATGAGATCCCTGAAGGATATTACCATCTGCCGCCGCTTGAAAAAACCATAGAGGGGTTGCCGGTCACCATAGATCTCCACCACAACCTTCTGCCGTTAGATCCGTCCTACCCCCGCTGGCCACTGGAAAAATCCTTCGACTCGGTTCAGCCGATTACGATAAAGGGAATTGAAACAGCTACGCTCAATCTCGAAGATAACCTTTACTATCTCTATCTTCATGGGTTCTGTTCTCCACTCACCTACGAAGAGTTCAGATTTATCCACGTCGCCGATATAGTCAGCCTGACAGAAAAATTTTACCAGCAGGTCGATTGGCACCGAGTGCATCTGCAGTTCAGAAGAATGCCTGCCATACTCTCCCGATTTCACTTCATAACCCCGTGGCAAGAAAAGATTATCAGTGGTCTGAAACTCGATCTGAATAACGCACCGAGCAGACCAGGCATTGGCTATCGCGGCTGGCCTTTACATAAAATAACAAAGGGTTCTCTCAAGGGGCTTTTACTGCTGATATACGAAACGCTCTATCCGTCCCAATGGTGGACCCAGATTTATTATGGGCACATTAGCGGCATGGATTATCTGAGAGTTCGTTTGTTCCTGCACCCCCGGGCAATCTGGCGTTGGATAAAAGCCCTTATTCATCATCGTTTTAAGCAGTCCAGTAGTACATAGCACTGTTTAAAGAAATAACCTTTGAGCCATTTGCAAAACGATCTTTTCGCCCAAACTCTGCGTTATGCTCAAAATTTTAACCTCGGAATATCAATCATATGCCTGTGGTAAAATTTCTCGCCTGTCTTGATTTTGAACGAAAATCTTTGTTTTGCAAAAGGCTCATTTACTTGTAGGTTCTTGCGACTTGGCCTTAGATCGACTGTCATCGCCTTTCTGCAGCCGCAAAGATAGCTGGACTTGAGTTCCTTTTATGTTATATTGACGCAATTTTATATTCAGACCAGAGACTTATAGTCTGGTCCACATAAAACTCAGATAATGGAGATTGCCAGTGAAAAGATTCAGGGTTTTAGCTGTATTGCTTCTTGCATGTTTGTTGACAATTTCTTGCAGTGACGATGACGGCGGCTCTTCCGGAGGCAGTGGGGTGGCAGATACCGATCCTAACCTTAATACGGCTCCTCAGGAAGCTGCCACAACTCAAGCCGCTCCTACGGAAGCAATAGGAACCAATGATTTTAACCTCAGGTTTAATCAGACCGTCCAGCCTTGTGCCAGTTGCGGTATATGGTTTGACTCAGCAGAACTCGTCGTTGAATACTCTGGCGATAACAATAAGCCGTTTCGAAAGGTTCAGAGAGGAAATCTTCTCATCAAGCAATCCTCTGGGAAAGTGGGACGATTTCAAGCCAACCTCAGCTCCATACCAGCTGGGGCTGCTATCAAAAGGGCAACACTCAACATGCGCTTGAACACCGCAGAAGGAATTGCCAACAGTGACAATTCCAGTGTCATTGAAGTCTATGACGCCCCGACCGGCATTTTTGTCAGGCGCATTACCGCTGCGGGGGATATCAAAGGCAGAGGCTATTCTAAAGGCAATCCAAATGTGCCAATTGATTTCACGGCTTATGCAAAGCAGGTGCGCGGCCGATAAAAAGGCCAATAACCGGACTGTTAGTACAGTCCTGCAGCAGCTTTAAATGGTCTGCTGGGGTAGTACCCAGCGGACCATTCTGTATCTGTTTGAGGCCTCGGGATAACTGCTGCATAGAGATGTGCTGGCCGATCAAAGAGGCCGGTAGCTGATATGCATATCGAAAATCCTGCGGACAAGATCGCGCTGCAGTCGTTCAAGGAAGAAGTTATCGCTATGCCCGGTTCTGATTGCGATCAGGTCTAGTGCTGGAACGACAAATACGAAATTTCCGCCCGAGCCGTACATTCGATACAAATCTTTTGGGAATTGATCGTGCAGATAACCGTCCACGTTGGATCTGAGATTCGGATAATAAGGAGTTGTCACGAAAGACCGTACCCATCCTTGCGGCAGGATCTGCTCACCTTTCCAACTGCCGTCATGCAACATCAGATAACCAAATCTGGCGAGATCCCTAGTCGTCATTTTCAGCCCGCCCCCGGAAAACCATTTTATGGCGGGAGGTGATGGCGGATTATGAAATTCAATTCCTGAAAAGCCAATTTTTTTCAGCAGCCGATCCCAGAGAAAATCTTCGGCGGGCATCTCATAGAGCTGACTGAACATCAGGCTTAAATGAGCAAATCCCAGACTCGAATAAAGGCCTAACTGCTCGCCCCATTGTTCAGGCTCAGCGTATTCTTCAGGCTCGCCTGGCGAATAAGCGAGGTCACGAGTCTGAGGATATTGAGGATCGTGACCCACAACCCAGGCCGTATAATCAGCCTGCTGATCACGGCCTTCTCGGTTGACCGCGCCCTCTGCGGCAAAACCAGCCGTATGCCTGAATACTTGCTCAAAAGTAATGTCTCTTTTTCTTGGATCGGAAAGAGGAAAACCTTCTGCAATCCAACGCTTGTCATAGAGCTTGGAGAAGCGATTTATGTTGACTGGTAATCTGCCATCCTCGCCATCCTTGACTGCAATACCAAAACAGGCAAGTGCAATCGATTTGCCGACCGAAGCCACATAAATCTTTTTGTCTTGTGCAACCTTTTTCTTTTTGGCATACCACTCCCCTACTATCCACCCATCCTTGATGACAATTGCACTGGTAGAATCCTCGACTTGAAGATTATAGGCCAGAAAATTGGACACGCCTTTAGGGTTCAAATCGAGGCTGATCAGGAAATCCGGATCAGTATTCTTGCGCCATCCCCCCTGGCTCTCCGGTTCCGGGAAATAGGTTTCGGAGCAGGACGTCACGATAAGCATAGTCATAAAAGCCTGGAGAAGAGCTGTTCTGACCGACATATCCCGTGCTGCTCCAATCTTAAGATTTATATTGAGCCCTCTACAGATACCCTTCTTCCCGGTACCAGGCTGCTGTCCGGCGCAGCCCCTCATCGATGCCTATGTGCGGGGCATAGCCCAGATCACGTTTGGCCTTGTCGATCGAAAAGGCACGGTTCTGGCGATACCAGTCCACCCGGCGCGGAAATATCGGCGGGGTGATTTTGAAGGGTTTACAGACTTTTTCGCAGATATGGCCGACGATGATCACCGGCATCACCGGATAATGCGGAATCTTGACCTCTACCCCGAGTGCCGCCGCGGTCTTCTGAACGAGAGTCTTGATCTCGATGTACTCTTCGTCGGCGATCAGATACGCTTCGCCGACTCCCCTGCCGGGTTCCTGGGCCAGCACATGGGCATCAACGAGATGGTCAATATAGAGCGGGTGATAAAGAGTTTTTCCGTCGCCGAACATCGGAAACATGCCCTTGTTCACCCGTTTGAAAATCATAAAAAACCGTTCGGGATCTCCCGGTCCATAAATCGCTGCCGGCCGCAGGATGGTGGTTTCCATCCCCTTCTCCCGATATTCCTTGACGATCGGCTCGGCCTCGTATTTGGTCTGCTGATAGTAGTCGGCCGCATTTATCGGGCTGTCTTCATTGCCTGGAGGATTGTCAACGTTGCCGTGCACTCCGCAGGTGGAGCAGTAGACGAACTTCTTTACCTTTTCACGATGGGCGGCCTCAAGCACGTTTCTGGTGCCCTGGACGTTGACGTCCCAGTAATAGCTGTCGGGTACGTTGAGTTGTCGGAAGGCCGCCGCCAGGTGATGTACAATATCAACTGATTTCATGCAGCGGTCGACCACTTCTTTATCGGTAACCGTGCCGATCACCACTTCAGCTCCCCAGTCGCGCAGTTCCTGGGTTTTCAGCCCTTCCTGGAAGTCCAGTGCCACCACCTGATGACCATCGTCCAAAAGTCGCCGGACAAGTGCTTTACCGGTGAATCCGGTCCCCCCGGTAACCAAGATTTTCATTACTTTACTCCTTTTACATTACCACCGCTGCCCACCTGGCGCGGCTAGTGCCAAACTATGGTACGAACCGGCGCCGGTAGCTGCCGATCCGCTCACTTGTCAAAATGCTGATAGAGACGATTAAGTTGCCGGCCTGCCGCGTCGGACGAGAATTCCTCCCTGGCCCTGATCCGGCAGACCGCACCATACTTAAGCCGCGACTCTTCATCTGTCAATGCCAAATCGATGGCTGCGGCCAGATCAGCGCCGCTCTCCTCGGCGGCAAAAAAACCGTCGTCGCCCAGAAATTCCCGGTTGTTTTCCGTATCGAAACATACAACAGCCAGGCCTGCGGCCATATAGTGAAGTACTTTGCCGCTGGCCTCCCCCGCTCCCGAACGCTTGGGATCGACAGCCAGATCGGCACTATAAAGCCACTGACCCAGATCCGAATATTCGACTTCACCGGGCAGCACCACTCGGTCGGCAAGGCCGTTGCCTACAACCGTTTTTCTGATCTGATCCAGCGGATAACCGATGAGGGCGAAAATGACGTCGTCCCGCTTCTGCACTATCGGTTCAATAGCTTCCACCAGCAGGTCGATGCCTTTGCCAGGGAGCAGCGAACCGGTGTAGATGACCACCCGCTTGTCGGAGGGGAGGCCAACTTTCTGTCGCGCCTCCCCACCGTGCAGGCGAGTAAAAATCGATGCGGGAACCACATCGCCCAGCACTTCGAGTTTGCGCCGGTCCACCCGACAGGAAGCGGCGAGAAATTCCAGGCTGGCCTGCGAAGAGCAGACGATCCTGTCTGGCATAAGGCAGATCACCCGTTCGAGAAGATAAAAAAACCTGAGCATGAAGGGGAGCTTTTTGAAGGTGCCGTAGGCGCGGAGTTCTCCCGACAGACTTCCCTGAAGGTCCATGATCAGGGTGATGCCGCGCCAGAACAGCAGGATTTTCACACACCAGCCAATCAATCCGCCTTCATGCAGGTGGCCGTGTAGTACGGTCGCCCGCTCCTTCCAGACGACCTTAAGTACCAGGAAGAAGAGCAGGATATCGGCCAGCGGCTTGAACAGTGAGAACCCGGCGTCTGTCTTGGTATACCCGGGAATGGCCCAGGTCCTGCGGATGTCGAGTCCGTCCACATCACCGCCAAGTCCATAGGTGCACAGAATAGTTCTTCTGCCGGCGACAGCCAGACCATTAATTTCATTGAGAATACGGATATGGCATCCACGGTTGGAAAAAAAGGGCGTGGGCCCGATATGGATGATCGGCGCGCTCATCGTATATTTTGTTTTCCCACTTTGCCGGCTACTGTTTTCAGAAGGAGTTTCTCCTCTAGTCATGCCACTGATATCGGCGTTCCACAACCTCAATCTCTTGTTCGATTCGCTGCTCATCCCAGGCCAGCAGAGGTCCGATGAACTCAACGACCTTGTTCAGCACCTCCACTCCGGGATGTCCGATGGTCCCCATACCGGTCCTGGCAAATACCACGTCGTCGAGGGTGCAGGCCATTTCGTGCTCAACCGCATAGGCGACTTCCCCGACAAGGGTCTCTCGTTCATCAGAAAGTTTTTCCAGGTAGCTCGGTGTACTCTGGCAGTAGCTCACCACCGTATCTAGTTCACTGCCATGCGAAACAATCAAGTCATGCACGGTCTGCGGCGATAGAATATCACGGTACTTCTGCTGTTGGTCGGCAATGAACCGTTCGAGGCGTGCCACTCTCCCCTCAAAAAGGGGCACCGAGGCGGTGCGGCAGCGGGGATCGGGCAGCACTATTTTCCTTCCGATGAGATCAACGGCCTGCTCGGCTATTGCCCTGGCAGTGGTATATTTGGCACCCATCACCGAGACGATGCCCGCCGGCCCTCCCTGCTCGCTGTGGTCGACCACCTGGTACTCTCCTGTACCCTGATAGGTATCGGATTTGATCTCCTCGCTGATAAGCGGGTACAGGCCCGCAAAGGCGTAGTGCACATCATTTTCCACGAGCGAGAGGCCGGGTACGATGGCGTTGATGTCTTGGATAAATTCAACGATATCCTTGCGAGTCACCCGTACCCTATCGAGCCCATCATTGAAGGGAACATTGGTGGTGCCGATAAGGGTGCGGCCCCTCCAGGGTATCATGAAGATATGCCGTCCCCCCCTGGTCACCAACCCTTCGGTTTTTTTCCCGCTGCTCAGTGCCAGTGCGTACTGTGCCTCGAGCTGGCTGACGACGATATGCACCCCCTTTGAAAAGCCGGTTGTTTCCTTAAAGAGTTTCAAACTGTCGATCTGGGAGTTGATGCCGGGAAGAAAAGGGCCGGCGGCATTGACGACCACCCTGGCGCTGAGTTGAAACTCCTCACCGGACAGCGTATCCCGGCAATGGACACCGGTTACCCGTTCATCATCACCGATAAGTCTCTGAACCTCTACATGATTGGCCGCCTGAGAACCGTTATGGACAGCACTTTTTATAAAGGCCAAGGTCATACGCTCACTGTTGTGCATGTGGGACTCATACAGGGTATGGGCGCCGCTGAGGCCGTCGATGGCAGCCAGCATCGGAACCTGCTTCAGCGCCTTGTTTCTGGTAAAAAAAGTTCCAAACTCGACCTTTTTTGCCGGGTCGCTGACCAGCCCGTTGAGCCCCGTGCAGATTGCCCGGTAAAGATTCATTCCGACCAGCAGCGCCGCCCTACCCTTCATGACGCTGCCGCGGATGGTGGGAACCAGAAAGGGAATACTGGTAGTGAGGTGCGGGGCGATGATCTGGAAATACGTCCGCTCGCGCGCCGATTCACGCACCTTGCCAAACTGCAGTTTCTGGAGGTAGCGTATGCCTCCGTGCAGGAGCTTCGAGGAGGCCGCAGAGGTGCTCATGCCGAAATCGTTTTTCTCCACCAGGGCAACGCACAGGCCACGCAAGGCGGCGTCATGGGCCACACAGGCACCGGTGATGCCGCCGCCTATTATCACCAGGTCGAAGGCAGTCGATTTTATCTTATCTATATCTCTTTTCATTCGGTATGATCTGCAATCATATCCCGACCAAATATCGGATGCCAATAGTTTATAAACAGGTCAAAATAGAAAATGCTTCCCCGGAGTGTTACCCGAGAAAGCATTTTCTACTTCTACTATTTTTAAAAATAATTATCTTCTAATCGCTTCAATTCCGCGCCATTTAGTGTATGACCCGTGACTGCCGCAAGGATATACATCATCGCCCCAGAGCTCTAAAACATCTCCAGGGTTGAGATCATACGTGCCCAGGTCTATATCCCTGTCGCGATCCGGACAAACTTCACGCCAGTTATCTTCCGGGCAATCGCAGCCAAGCGAGCTGGAGAGTGGATATTCTCCACTGGCTACCTGGGTGCCGTTGATGGAAAATTTATAGGGTGATTTTCCGTCAAACTCTGTCACAGCTTTTAATACCAACTGGTAGGTACCCGCTTCGCCGGGAAAGGATTTTCGGCAAGTACCGCTTCCTGTATAAGCTTTTATACCCAATGCGCCATCCCTGTCTCCCCAGTTGCTCGAGCAATTAAAATCAAACGCATCAATAAAAATTTCTGAGGAACTGACCACGGAAGCTGGTTCTTCCTCGGGCTCCTCGTTGGACTCTTCCTTGGCAGTCTTATCATTTGATGAAGATTCTTCATTTGTTGCGGCGGCCTGCGTCTCGCCGCTACCTCCGGTAGTTCCTCCATCATCGCTACCGCCACTGCATGAAGTCAACAGAAATCCCAGAAATACAATTAGCATCAACACCCTAAAAACTTTCACCGCAGACCCTCCGTTGATTGGATAAATGTCTAAATAACTACAATAATTATAAAAGCTTCACAAATGTAAACCGGTGTCACTATACCACAAAAAGATCGCATGTCCAGCTATCTTTCCGATTTTACGAGACCCAGGAGAAGATTAAGAATAATTATCATTTTTAGCAATCTGCTTCTCCGCATTATGTACGGCGAGCCCGGCGCTATTCGATTATTTCAATCATAAAACCTTGTAATGGTGATGTAATTGAGATTTTATATCCTTTATTGTAAGGTGACATACAATGAGGTTCAATACCTGCAATTACAGTGTCGTCATCGATCTGCAGAGTGCCGAGTTCTGCCTGCATCAGAATCAGATCGCGGCGCTTGAGAGGGCCCTGGAACGGATTGCTTCAACCGTCTCCTCGTTTACCGACATCTGCGCCCTTAAAAACGGGATTCTGCGCTACGAATCGATTTCACTGCTGCCGACCGCGACCGGCGCCGGCAAACAGAAAGTATTGCTGGTTCTGGGCAATCCCTCGATCACCAGTGTCAAACACGGGATGCTCTTCTACTCGCGGCGCGACGGCGGCAGGCATGGCTTCTGGAGCAAGCTGGTGCGGGCGCATCTGATGGGACCGGTAGTCGAAGATACCAGGCAGCGGGAAGCCGCCAGCCGGCGTGAACGGCTGCTCGATGATCGTGTATCGCCACGCTATTCAGTAGGTATCACGACATTTTATTCGTTTCCAACCCCAGCTTCGGATGATGCACCATACTGCGGTTCGGTGGGGGTCGAGAAAATATTCGAGCCGATCCTCAAACAGATACGAAGGCAGGAGATAAAGAGGCTTCTTGCCCATCCATTCATCGATGGTTCGATTCTGATCTTTACCCGGAAAAGCCTGCTCAAGCACTTTTACAAGACAACGGGCATCAAACCTGCGCACTGGCCGATTCGCGGGGAAGACTCGAGCGGTGAAGAACTGGCCAGGATTCTTCGGCAGGGAGCGAAGGTCAAAACCTCAACCACACCGCTGCTTTTTTGACAAGCGCCGGCTATTATCATCTATTTCGAGGGTACTGTTATGACCGTCTATTTTCATCACGATTTCTATGAAGAGTACACTTCGGATCCAGCCGCCGAACATGGCAGAATGGAGGCGATCGTGGAAGAACTGTCCAGCGTGGTCGAACTGGTCGAGTGTGAGCCCGCCAGTAAAGATGACCTTCTTGCCGCGCATTCCAGCAGCCATTTGAATTGGGTAGAAAGCCAGGGACTCTACGATATCGCCGCGCTGGCGGCTGGGGGTGCAATTCAGGCCGCCCTGCGCTCACTGACCGAACCAAGTTTTGCGGTGATCCGACCGCCCGGCCACCATGCCTCGGCTACCAGCTGCTGGGGATTTTGTTACTTCAACAACATGGCCGTCTCTTTGCTGCGCCTCAAACGCGACGATCTGATAGAGCGGGCTTTCCTCCTCGATTTTGATCTTCACTTCGGCGACGGCAACGTCAACATCCTCGGTCAACACTCCTGGGTCGAGATTCTTAATCCAGAAGCGTCCGATCGCCACGTCTATCTCGAGGAAGTACGTCTTGCCCTCGAGACTACGTTCGCAGACACCATCGCCGTGTCGGCCGGGTTCGATAACCATGTCAACGACTGGGGCGGCCTGCTGCTCTCAAGCGACTACAAGGTCATGGGACAATGGGTCCGGGCCGCCGCTGCGAGAAATGGCGGAGGGTGTTACGGAGTTCTGGAAGGCGGCTACAACCACAACGTTCTGGGTGCTAACGTTTTGGCCTTTATCGAAGGTCTTGCCGGAATCTGAGCCGGGGTGAAAAGCGTGGTTATGATTCCACCGAGTTGAAACGGATCAACACCGACTGAGGCCATTGCCTTTCCCACCGATCTGAAAAATATATTCAGTGACGAGAAACAGCCGATGCTGGTCAGCGGCTGCATTGGTCCCCGGGGGGACGGTTGCCTTCGGGACAGATGCTGGGTTCGGCAATCTGACTGAATTCGGGGAAGAAACCGCAGATTTTACCCATATCCTGCCCAACCTGCATATTTTGGGCGGCTGCTGCGGAACCGACCACCATCATACCGCAAAGATCAGTGACAATATCAGCGGATAAGGCAACTAAATCTAGGCTGGCATGGACAGGTCATCAGGCTGCGGGCTGTCATTAGCATTTTTGCTGTTTTCGATCATTGATCGTATGATCTGCTGCTGTTCTGCGCTGTCGAGGTTGAAGCGAACGCCTGCCCCTTTGCCATCCTTTCGGACAATTCGTGATTCGATGTAACAATCGCCCAATAACCCGGGTGCAGTAAGGTGAAGATTTATTTTCTCGCCAAGCTCTATATTCTGATCGAGTTCCAAGTAAGCACCGCCGAGGCTGATGTCATGAAGCGTGGTCTGTCTTGTCTTATCTTTAAAAACGTAATCGGTTGTGACATTCAACTCATAACGGTCGTGCGCCCGCCTGTCTTTTTTATTCCACACAATTTCATCGAATTGTTGACCGCTTTCAAGAAAAAGCATCATCAACGACAGCGAAAACTGGGGGGGCATCGCAAACGGTGCGTAATCGATATCGATTGTAACGTTTTTCCAGGACACGATTTCGAGGGCCGCCTCTTTACCTTCCCTGGTGGGTGATAGTGCCGCTATCAGTTCTCCATTTTTCAACCACAAAAAACCGATGAGATTTTTTGAGGAGATACTCAACGTGCAGCTGCAATTCTCTAAGGCCATCATTTGCAAAAAAGAGGAGAGAGCAACACCGCGCACGCATCCCCCATAATCTATATTCAACTCGGTGAAAATTCGTTTGATGAACAAACCTTGGTCAACTGACAGGTCATATACTATGATTGAAGGATATTTTTTCAGCCTTGTTTTTGCAAATGGCAGGTTTCCCCTTACCACAAGGATGGTTTTTACAGATAAATGCTCGTAAGCCAGCTTTTCCAAGAACTGGAAGCTGCCAATCTGAGGAAACCGAAGTGCCGTCACCACCAGATCGACAGGGGTCTGTTTGACGAATTGGATGGCCTGCTCGTAACCGTGCACGGTATGCAGACGAAAAAAAGCTCCCTGGTACTTTAAAATACCGGCCACTGACTGCAGCAGTGTTCGGTCGCCATAGGCAAGCAGCAGGTTTTTCATAATTTAAACCGGAAAGGGTCTGAGGAACTTGGCTTTAGCTATAATAGATTGGTTAATGATTTTCAAACTTCTTAAAGCAGACTGTACCTGGTGAAGGTCAGCAGATCTGCCGGGAATTCTGACTTTACCGGGATAATGGAGCAAAAAAGCGGGGCTTCCCCAGGATTTCAACGCATAACCCAGAAATATACGAGTGGAATGCTAAGTGCTGATATCAAAGAGCTGACGCCAATACCGCCTGCTTTCCACCAGCAGGCGGCGGTCTTCATCAAAGACCTCAAATGTCAGCGTACCCTCATAACCAACCTTGTGCAATTCTTCGGCAAGTCGCCTGAAATCGATATTTCCAAAACCGAGGGGAAGATGCTCATCATGGTGGCCGCGGTTGTCGCTCAAATGAATATGGCCGATTCGCTCACCAAAGCGCTCCACCAACTCCCCCAGACGGGCCGAGCCATTCTCTCCCAGATTGGCATGGCCGGTATCAAGCGTCAATTGCAGGGTCGGGAACCGCCAAAACAGCATCTCGAGCTCTGCCGGCTCGACGCCGAAACCGTTTCGGGGCATCATATTTTCCAGACAGATAGTCACCCCCGTGGCGGTGGACATCTCGACCATGTCTGCAATGAACTCGATGGCTAAAGCTCTCACCCGGTCAGCAACATAGCCTCCCATGCCGCTGATCATCGGCGGGTGCAATACGGCCTTATCTGCCCCAAGATCGGCCGCGACGGCAAGCGACCGCTGCATTTCTGTCATGGAAGCCCGTCTGATACTATCGGTGAGATCAGCGGCATAGACAAAAGTGGGCAGATGACAGACTATTCCCATTGCTGAATTTTCCAGGGCCTCGATGATGACTGAACGGTTTTCGGAGAGGATGCTGTAATGCGCTTCCGGTGGGTCCATCGTCAGTTCCAGATAATCGAATCCCAACTCGTTGAATGTCTTTATTTCCTCAACAACAGGCAGTACTGGGAAATTCATTGCGCCATAACGCATGGGGCACCTCAATATCAATGTGAGCTTACAACAGCGGTATCAATAAGCACCGTAGAACTGAATCGATACCCTGACAAATTAATCCAACCTCCAGTCCGGCTACTTCATCTTCTTCCAATTACCAAGATTGAGAGATATTGCAGACAGCCGATACACGTTCGCGACTCATCTGTCTGCAGTTGCACATTCTTTCTTGCGGTACCGAGAATTTTTAGTTCTGCCAGATCAATAGATTTCTTTGTTCATCGATCTCAAACGGGTGTTTCGCCATGAAGTCCAAGCCGAGGACACCTCGTTGATTTTGATTTCTCGCCGCACTCACCAAGATAATGAAGTCCTCTTCAATAACAGATCCCAGCCTGAAATAATTTACTCTTCTCGTCTCCATGAGCATGACGTCCCCATCTATTTGATACTGTTCCGTCGTGCCCATGTCTTCAGCCTTGACGAAATTTGCTATCCTCTCTGGCAGTATGGTCTTTTCACTGTTTCTGTCCAAAACAACTGAAGTGTGCACCTCAGCTCCTCTGTTACCTATGGTGACTGGCAGTATCACCTTGTCATCGCTGATCTCAATTGCCAGGGCTGGCTCGCTTCTCTCGACATTTCCCTCTAGAAGCTTGGCGTCGGGTGAGATCGCCATGTTTGTGTATTGTGTTCTGCCGCTTGAATCCTGGACTTGATAGACCTTATTCAGCTCTTTTTCTGCTGCGGACGTCTCCTGCGGGGGGTGTTGGATTCTACTATCATCCTCCCCTAACTCCCCATGCTTCTGCTCCACGCCTTCGTGCGTAATAACTAAAAATACGAGGAGAACACCTACTATCATTGAATATTTGAAGATCGGTGAGGCGGGCTTTGCTCTTTGTAATTTTCGTCTGATTTTGGGGGGATACTTTGGGCCAAGATTCCTTATACCGGCGAGGCTCTCAAAATTTGTCTGCGAACGATAATTCTCTATCTTTTCTATTATTTCCTCGACCTCGAAATTTCCATACAGCGGTTCTTGTTTAGATTTTATGTAAGGAAGATAGCCTCGGGGAGAGGTCACATTTTCCGGCATTTCTGTTCTGAACTCGCCGTCACCTCCTGCCAAGACGAGAACTGGATATATGGTATGCGGCTTAAGTCCGAAGATTTCTTCCAGAGCCTTCGCATGACGGAAATGTTGCTGAAGCGGGTTGGGAATTATTTTCGTATACTCGCCTGCCTCCTCCGTCCACTCGTCTTGATCATGCGGGCCGGATAGCAAGCCCGTCATGTTCTTTATCTCAACGACAAAGACGCCAAATCGTGACACGACTAGATGATCTATCTGGGTTGTTTCGTCTTCTGTCGGCAGTATTACGTTTCTAAGGAGATGGTAGTCTTTTTTGTTGAGGAAGAATCGAGCTGACAGGTTAACCGCACACTCCCCTGCCCACCGCTTTATAAGCCTCCTGCTGCCTCTAAAAAGAAAGACTCCGAAGAGCAAAACAACCATTACCCCGAGGAGTGCAAAGTAAGCTGAGATATTCACCAAAGATTACCAGAAAATATACATTAACTTGACCACGTTGAATCATCACTAAGGCAACTTATTACAAGATAAGTATGAGAAATCATATGTCGAAACCAGACAAGAAATCGAAAGTATCAACCTCACATGCCATAGCCCGGGTTATCTTATTGCCCCGGTACGACCTGATCCTGCACGCCAAGGACCGAAAAGAATGATTATTGTTGCTTAACAGGCT
>JARRLH010000020.1:0-23828 GCA_037387205.1 Desulfofustis sp. | reverse complement strand
TTTTTTTCTCGCTTCCATCGCAGGTTCAATCGTGGACACGTTTAGACCAGGGCCTCATGCCCCCTGGTCTAAACGTCATTGCATTGTGTTAGTTCAATACTATTCGATTCCGGTAACTGGACCGAGAATCTCTTTCCACTTGTCGGCGCAGCCGGGATAACTCTTCTCACAAGTCTCCGACCAGGCGGGGAAAGAAATGTCCTTCACCGCATTGGAGACAAGTTTAAGGTCTTCTGCAGTTACCGGAACTTCCTTCATGTTGTACTTGGTGACAGTCGTACAGGGTTCTTTACCAACATTGCAGCGCAGCGCATCTTCGAACAACTCCTGGGAGTATTTCCAGATGTCAGCATTCAGCGTGTCGAAAGCGGCCTGAATCTTGCCCTGTTCCTCGGCAGAGAATTTGTTCCAGGTATCTATGTTAATGGCGTACCCGTTAAAGCCCACCTGAAAGCCTATCGGCATAAAATATTCAGTAACCTCCGGCCAACCCGCTGAGTTTGCGGAACTCGCTCCGGTAATGGCACACTCGGTTACGCCACGAGCCAGGGCCTGCTGTACTTCGGAAAAACCAATCGGTACCGGCGTGGCGCCCAAGCTTTCGACAAATTGCGCAAGACTCTGATCATAAACACGCACCTTCTTGCCCTTGATATCCTTCAACCCGGATATTTCCGGTTTACAGAAAAGAACCTGAGGTCCGAATGGCCAGAGGCCGAGGAGGTGACCGTTGAATTTTTCTTTTACGCGTTCGGCAAAATGAGGCTTATACGCATCATAAACCTTTCTCGCAGTCTCATAATCAGGGTTAAGTCCAACCAGATCCTGGCCGAGCAAAAACACCTCGTCTCTAGCCGCCTGAGCGGTTCTGATCGAGACGATATCGAACAAACCATTTTTCAAGACCCTGAGGGTCTCTTCCGATTTCAGACCAGTTACGTCGATAGCCTTGTAATTGGCCTCGATATCGAGACCGGTATTCTCGGCAAAATTCTCAAAAAAGGGCTGCTCTTTGTTCTTCTGGATCAGGCCGGTTGCCAACGGCTGACCAAGGACGTTCAATGTTGTCTCTGCGGCACACACAAGGCTCGCACTAGCGATCAAACCAAGAGTTACCACGCCAATGGTGAATTTCTTCATGTTCGTCTCCTTTGGTTTTGATTGGGTTGCATTAAGAGGTATCAGCCTCTTAATTTTTTCTTTTTTTGGAAGCGAGGATCCGCTCCACCGCCTCTGAAACATCATCCACATGCTTCGCTGTCAGGGCCTTCAATCCGTCTACATCTCCGGATTTGAGCATGGCTATCATCTGCTTGTGTTCTTCTACTCCCCGCCAACGATGTTTTTTGTCTTCAAGCGAGAATGGGCGGAAGCGGAGAATAGGAAGCCTCACAATTTCAAGGGTCTTGTTCAGGTAACTGCTCCTCGCACAGTTACAGATAAGATCATGGAAAGTGGTATTGAGCCGGCTCAGTTCCGCAAGGTCTATTTTTTCTCCCTTGCTTTCAGCTATAACGATATCCTCGGCGGCGGCTACGATTGTCTCGAGTCTGGAAATTTCGTCACGGGTGATCCTCTCGATCGCCAGTTCAATCGCGTAGACTTCCAGAATTTTTCGAAGGACCAGTATCTCTTTCAATTCGTCTACAGGAAGATCGGTGACCTTTACCCCGCCCTGCGGAATCCTCTCAACCAGATCGTCCTGCTGAAGCAATCTAAAAGCTTCGCGCACAGGAGTCCGGCTCACGTTCAGGGACGCGCTGACTGCCACCTCCAGAAGCCGCTCACCCGGCAGCAGGTCCTGGTTGATAATCCGTGTCCGGAGAAGATCGTAAACCTGTTCCGCCATGGAACGGGGTGTTTGTACGGGATCTGCCAGGAGTGCGGAACACATCGTTAAAACCTCGATATTATTTGTTTTTAATTCGCAAACCGATTTCAATTCACCAGATACTGTATTCTTGCATACATGTATACAGATTAAAAAATTACGAGTCAACAACTTTTTTGACGTTACATCAGTATGATATTATTCTTTTTCTTACAATCGTGTGAAATTGCACTCAAATATCTACAAAAATGAAGCAATCGGCTTGATTTTCACAAAAGGGTGCGCTGGGCGGTCGGGTGTGATTTCAATTAAATATAATAATTACATATTATTGTATAAATAATTTTATTAACCATACAAAAATATCCCGCACTCTAGGCAGGTTTAGAATTTTATGAAAATAATTTAAAAAGAAAAGTTATTACACGATTTGCCTAACTTATTAAAGATTCTATATCTGGATCTCCGCCATGCCCTCTGTAACGATGAGCCCAACGACCTCTTCAACCCCGTTTTCATTTTTCATATGGGCGAAGACATAAATTGGTAAGCTATGCCTTGGCAATCTTTTGCAGGAATTAAATCGACGAAATGTACCTTGATCCTTTGACTCTATTCGCGCACGAAGGAACATCCCGGTTGAAAACTTGCCCTCAGCAGTGTCAATGAGCTGAGAATTGCTTCGAAGAAAGAGCATCGGAACAATGTTAAATTTCTAATATTCTTATAAAATTACATTGCCACTACAAGTTTTCTCGGTCGCACCAAAGGGATTCGCCGTAACATATCAGAAATAGTGATCAAACATTTTAGTAACTAAAGGCTCTACCATTTCTGGACAGAGCCTTTAGTTAAACTATTCTATGAGCTTACAGCGCTGACTTGAATTCCTAGTTACCAGCCATCATGGCAGCTATATCTTCTTCAGGAGTTGTTATCGGCTTTAAATCAAACTTTTCAAACACCAGATAAATAGACCCTGCAGGTTAGCAACTTCTGCAGTTTTTCCGCACATCCCCTGCTTCATTGAGCAGCCGACGTTCTTCATTGTCTCTTGACACCGATGGCAAAACATTGACATACCCCCCTCCATCTTGACCTGATTGATAATCTGCTGTGCTTCTTACTATAAGCAAATAGCTTTGGTAGATTCACCAGTGCTCTTGGAACATCCTAAAGAATAACGGAGAACAAATATTCCTAATATAAATTTTTTTAAAAAATACAATTATTTCAAATTAATACTTAGATAAAATAAGAGACGTTTTTAGGTTGTACGTCTTGCCTCACATAACCACCCACCTCGTCAGTTTTTGTCAAAACAGTTTATTTTTTAATATTTGACCTAAGTCAATAGAATCCGGCATCACTATGATATTATGAATGTATACAAAGTGGTACTTCTCTGCGCCCTGAATAGGAGAGTTCATGCCCATCTTCAGTTATCTGGCCATACCGAAAAAGGATGCGCGCAAGTCTTTGTGCGAAGAGCTTTCGGCCCTCGAACACTGCCAGATCATCCCCGCCGACAATCAGGAAGTGGTCGTTGTCGTGACCGATACGCCTGATGATCATATAGAGAAGCAGCTTCAGCATACGATAAAGAGTCTGCCTTCCCTGCAGTCTCTCAGTCTCGCCTTCGGCTACAACGGAAAAATAGAATGATGCGGGAGAACCCAGGATATGAAACTTGACAGAAGGGAGTTCATCAAGCAGGCAGCCATCGGCAGTGCCCTTGCGACTGCCGGCTCACTATTCCCAGGAATCAGCTTCGGCAGTTGGAACAGACTGGCCGGTGGCCCCGGCGTATTGGCCTGGCAGAAAACCCCCTGCCGATTCTGTGGAACAGGATGCGGACTGCTGGTCGGTGTCAGTGACGGCCGGGCCGTTGCGGTTAAGGGAGATCCCAACTGCACTGTCAACAAGGGGCTCTGCTGCATGAAGGGCTACCATTCCGTGCAGGCATTGTACGGACGAGATAGGATTACCACAGCCAAAATCAGAAAAAACGGCACCCTGGTCGAGGTTCCGATCTCCGAGGCCCTCGATCTGGTGGCTGAAAGGCTGAAAGAGACCCGCGATTCCTACGGCAAGGATTCGGTGGCGATGTACGGTTCCGGACAGTGGACCATCCCCGACGGCTATGTGGCCTCCAAGCTGTTCAAAGGATGCCTCGGCACCAACAACGTCGAAGCCAATGCCAGGCTCTGTATGGCCAGCGCAGTCACCGGTTTCATGACCTCTTTCGGACTAGACGAACCAATGGGCTGTTACGAGGATATCGACCATGCCGACGTCTTTGTCACCTGGGGCAACAACATGGCGGAAATGCATCCGGTGCTGTTCTCGCGCATGCTGTCCAGCCGAAAACGACGAGCCGGCGTGAAAATCATCGACTTCGCCACTCGTTTCACCCGGACCAGCCAGGCGGCCGATAAAACTATCATTTTCAAGCCTCAGACCGATCTGGCAGTAGCCAATTCGATCTGCTACGAAATCATTAAAAACAACTGGGTCAATGATAATTTCGTCAATGATCATGTGTCATTCCACAAGGGCAAGACCAACATCGGCTACGGAACCGAGGATCACTTTTCCTTTACCGACAGCGCCGAAACGATCGATTTCGAAGCATTCAAGCTGTTCCTCGAAGACTACACCCCGGAAAAAGTCGAGAAGATTTCCGGAGTCCCCGCTGAAGAAATAAAATATCTGGCCTCGCTGTATGGCAATCCCTCACTGAAGGTCACCTCCTTCTGGTGCATGGGAATGAATCAGCATACCCGTGGCACCTGGATCAACAACCTGGTTTACAACATCCACCTGCTGGCCGGGAAGATCTCCACCCCGGGCAACAGTCCGTTCTCACTGACCGGCCAACCTAGCGCCTGCGGCACGGTGCGAGAGGTCGGAACTCTGACCCACAAGCTCCCCCACGGCGTGGTCATGAACGAGAATGATCGCCAGATGGCGGCCGAGATCTGGCAGGTTCCGGTTGAAAATATCGATCCCAAACCATCCTATCATACGGTAGAGATGTTCAGGGCCCTGGACCGGGGTGACATCAAGTTCATATGGATTCAGGTCACCAATCCTATGGTCACCATGCCCAATCTGAGACGCTACCGCGACGGCGCACTTAAGGACGATCGGTTTGTGGTGGTTTCAGACGTCTACCCCACCCCAACCACCGATGTAGCCGACGTCATCCTGCCAGCCGCCATGTGGATTGAGCAGGAGGGCATGTTCGGCAACTCGGAGCGGCGCACCCAGCATTTCGCCCAGATCGTCGATCCTCCGGGCGAGGCCATGTCGGACACCTGGCAGATCATTGAGGTGGCCAAGAGGCTCGGTTTTGAAAAGCAGTTCCCCTGGTCCCAGGATAACTACATTGAACCGATCTGGGAGGAATACCGTAGATTCCACGCCGGGCCCAAGCATGAAATGGCACCCTACACCGTTCTCGCCGAGCGCTCCGGAGTCCAATGGCCGTTCGTTGATGGCAGGGAAACGAGATGGCGCTACAACCCGGCCTACGACCCTGCCTGTAAAAACGGCAAGGATTTCGACTTTTACGGCAAAAAGGACAACCGAGCCTGGATCTGGGCGCGTCCGTACGAACCGCCTGCCGAATCGCCGGATGAGGAGTACAATTTTTGGCTCAACACGGGCCGGGTTATCGAGCACTGGCATACCGGGTCAATGACCCGGCGGGTACCGGTGCTGCACAATGCCGTGCCGTCGTCCTACGTGGAAATCCATCCCGAAGATGCTGCCGATCTGGGCGTGGTTAACGGTGATCTGGTGAAAATAATTTCCCGCCGCGGTGAACTTACCATGCCGGCCCAGATCAATGGGCGAGGTGTTCCGGTCAGAGGTATGGTGTTCGTACCGTTCTTCGATGAGAGCTATCTGATCAACGAAGTCACGCTTGACGCCTTCTGCCCGATCTCGAAGCAGCCGGATTATAAGAAATGTGCAGTCAGGCTGGAGAAAGTATGATGAAAACCCTCGCTAATCACTCAAGGGGCGCCCCCCTCTCGCTCCTGGTCGTTTCTCTGCTGTTGCTTCTCGCAACGCTGCTGGGAGTGGCTCCGACAGCCGCCGCTTCAGATGTTCCGGACAACTTCGACAACCAGGGGAAAAAACTGTTTAGAGCACAACAGCAGACACCGACGGGAAATCTCAGCGCCGATTCCGGCGGCAGAACACTGGCTAAATTTTACGCACTCCGGCAGTACCCAGGATCACCGCCGCGCATTCCCCACGAAGTCGATCTCACTTTCAGTGGTAAGGAAACCGATTGCCTGTCCTGCCATGGTAAAGGAGGGTACAGCCCGGAATTCGGTGCCTTTGCTCCCGTCACACCGCATCCGGAAAATATACTCTGCACCCAATGTCATGCCCAGATACAGACTCGGGAGCCTTTCGTGGAGACTGACTGGGTGTCGATCGCGCCGCCGAAACTAGGTCTTTCCTTTCTTGGCAGTTCTCCCCCGCCGATCCCCCATAGTCTGCAGCTGCGGGAGAACTGCATTGCCTGCCACACCGGGCCAGGGGCGGTGGTCGAGATAAGAATAGACCATGCCTCACGGGGTGACTGCCGGCAGTGCCATGCGGCCGTTCCCCAGTCTCAACCCCTTATTGAGTTCACCCGGAAATGAGTATGAAGACCGTCGTCGGCCATTCCACAGACTCGGTATCAATACGGGGCAGCAAAGCACCCATCATTTTCATGCTGGGCCTGCTCATCATTTGTATTGCAGCCGCCGCGGGCAATACCAGCGAGGAGTCGTTTCTTGACGAGGTAAAGGCCGTTGATCGAGGGCGGCCCGTTCCGAGTTTTGGCCCGCAAAAAGCGCATCGAACGCTACAAATGCAGCAGCTGTCACGGTAACAAGCCGATCACCGTAAACGAGGGCAAGGAGCTTACCCACGGAGACATTGAACTCGAACATGGTCGAAGCGATGCGGGGCTGACCTGCATCGACTGCCACCATCCGGAAGAACGGGATTACCTCGAAGACAAGAAGGGCCGGAAGATCGATTTCGACCACAGCTACCAGCTCTGCGGCCAGTGCCATTTCCGTCAGAAGCGGGACTGGCTTGGCGGAGCTCATGGGAAGCGTGTTACCAACTGGGCCGGCGATCGAGTTGTGTTCAATTGTACAACCTGCCACAACCCTCACTCACCGAGATTTGAGAAGAGGTTCCCCGCAACCTATTCGGTGCCGATAGACTGAACGGAGATACGCATGTGTTCTGACCGCCCAAACTCCGACGACCTTCCTCGTCTGCCTCTATTCGAGCAGGCCGGCAGTCGCCGGAGTTTCATCAAGTCGTTGTCGATTGCTGCCGCCGCGGGCAGTGCGGCACTGACCACGGGATGCATTCCGTCAGTGGAAGCGGCAGGCTCAGAGGAGTTCAAATTGAGGTGGCAGGAGTTCTTTAAAAAGAATTACCGGCTCATGACCCAGGAGGAGAAGGATGCCACCGTGCGCAGGCTGGAGCGCCTGTCCAAGCTGCGTGACGGCTTTGACATCCAGATGATGAGCCACCCGCCGCTCGAAGGCGTGCTCTACGGCTATGCCTTCAACATCACCCGGTGCGAAGGCTTCATGGAGTGCGTGACGGCTTGCGTCAAAGAAAACAACCTGGACCGCAAGACCAATACCCAATATATCCGTATTTTCGAAATGGAACCGGGCCAGTTAGACCCCAGTACGGGCGACGGCCAGTATTATCATGAGGTCCCGGTGGAAAACAAATTTTATATGGGCACCCAGTGCTTCCACTGCGAAAAAGCACCCTGCACCAAGGCATGCCCGACCAAAGCTACTTGGAAGGAGCCGGATGGCATCGTCGTGGTGGACTATGACTGGTGCATTGGCTGCCGTTATTGTCAGGCCGCCTGTCCCTACTATGGAAGAAGATTTAACTGGGGCAAGCCAGAGGTTCCCAAAGAGGAGGTCACCCGTCGGCAGCACTACCTGGGCAATCGGATTCGCCCCAAAGGCAAAATGGAAAAGTGCACCTTCTGCATTCAGCGGACCAGAAGAGGCAGACTGCCCGCCTGTGTGGAGGCCTGCCCGACGGGTGCACGGGTGTTCGGCAACCTGCTCGACCCGGACAGCGAAATCCGCTATGTGCTGAAGCACAAGAAGGTGTTCAGGATGAAGGAAGAACTGGGTACCCAACCGAAGTTCTGGTATTTCATTGACTGACGGGTGAACCGATGCGACTACTGCATGAAAAGAATCTCAGAACGTTCGTCATCGATGTCGCCAGATGGAATCTGCGCGGCGGCCTCGGCTTTCAACTGTTTCGCCTGCTGCTCCTGGCGCTCATCGGTCTCGGCCTGTATGCCTATTCCCACCAGGCCCGATACGGACTGGCGGTCACCGGTATGAACGACATCGTCAGCTGGGGGTTTTATATCTCCAATTTTACCTTTTTTGTCGGTGTGGCAGCCGCCGCAGTCATGCTGATCCTGCCCGCCTATATCTTCCACGATCCAGATTTTCACCGGGTGGTGATTATCGGCGAAGGAGTAGCCGTCGGAGCGCTGGTGATGTGCCTGACCTTTATCCTTGTCGATCTCGGTGGACCCCTTCAGGCCTGGCACCTTATCCCGGTCATCGGCATCTTCAACTTTCCGTCGTCTATTCTCGCCTGGGACGTGGTCGTACTGAACGGCTATCTGCTCCTCAATGCGCTGGTGCCGGCCTACATTCTCTACTGCCATTACAAAGGCAAGCCCGCCGACGAGAGAAAATATCGCCCCTTCGTGTTCATCTCGATTTTCTGGGCCTTTTCGATCCACATGGTCACCGCCTTCCTTTACCAGGGCCTGCCGGCCCGGCCATTCTGGAACAACCCGCTGATGGGGCCCAGATTCCTGGCCTCAGCCTTCGCCGCAGGACCGGCCCTGATCACTCTGGTGCTCGCCGTCATCCACAGTTCCACCAGCTACAAGATCGAGCGATCCGTGTTCAACAAACTCAGGTTGATCATCGTCATCTCGGCAATCATCAATCTGCTCATGCTTTTTTCCGAGGTATTCAAGGAATTCTATTTCCCCACCCACCACTCCAGTTCAGCGGTCTATCTGTTCTTCGGTATGGACGGCCATAACTCGCTGGTGCCGTGGATCTGGACCTCCGTTGGGGTTAATCTGATCTCCACCCTGGTGCTGGCCTTCAATCCTGGCAAGAACAACCCCAAGGTGCTGCTGCCGGCCTGCTTTTTTCTCTTCATCGCGATCTGGATGGAGAAAGGGATAGGCCTGATCGTGCCGGGCTTTCTGCCCAGTCCGCTTGGCGAGGTGGTGGACTACCTGCCAACCTGGGTCGAACTCAGCATTACCTTCGGCATCTTCGCCCTGGGCATCACCATTATCACCTGGCTGATCAGGGCCGCTCTAATTATCGAGCAGGACTACGCTGGCTACTGAAACATACCTGCGAACAATTTCTCAAATTCACTCGCTAGACAATGACCACTGCTTAAATGGAAATAACACTGGAGCCGTTTGAACCCTCTCGCTAGGCGCATTTCTCCCTATTCGCATACGCTCAGGAACCCTCGGCGGAGGGGGAAGTCAGAAGTACTCACCTTTGATTTGGCAATGTTAAATTCTAAATTGGTGATTCAGGACCAATGATCACTGCAGAAAAACCTCACATAATCCCCTTAGCGATACACGTCTGATCGTACTCCGCTCCGCACTTCAGTTCTTCAGGTACCTGTTGGTTAGGCCAGGACTGCCTGGAATTACAGCCTCCAATTCGCTATATCACGGGATATCAAGCAAAAATAAGGTTAGGGATTACTAGTACCACCGATGGAAAAAACACAAGAAAGACTATCAGAATTACAAGCGCAAGAAAGAAAGGCCAGCTTTCCCATCAGTCAAAGTAATTATTGATCCTAACTGGTAAAGGTGCCATCCGATAAGGGCAACCAAATCAAAAGAATGGAATCAAAACTGCTATTGGCTTGAGAAGATATTGGGACTAGCTTCTATCTGATTATCTCAAATTGTTTAGGCTCTGCTTAAACGAAAAGAATCAGGAGGAACTTTTGATTCTTAGGCCATTGTCCTTCTCCGCTGACTCCCAGATTTGGTTAAAATGTCAGATGGTGAAAGTGAGATAAAATGCAAAGCTCAACTTTAAGGCCCTCAGCAGGGCTGTCGAGCTCTACGGTGCACCGGTCGTGACCTCGTCCACCAGATACATGATTGACATGTAGGGAATGCCGATATGAGTCGCGCACCCGATCTCGCAGGTGCGGCTATTCGAATATCCCACTTTCACGCCCTCCTGTTCGATCAGCGGACCGGCTGTACGCAGGCCGTGAACGTTCAGTTCGGGCAGGTGAAATCCCTTGTCGCCGGCAAATCCGCAGCAGTTCACGTCAGGAGGCATGATGACTTTCTGGGCGCACTGGGATGCCACCTCCTCCATTTTTTTCGTAAGCCCCATCTTTTTCGTGGAGCAGGTCGGGTGGATGGCCACCGGTTCTTGCTTCGGGGTAAAGGTCAGCTTGTCGAGCAGGAATGCATGGACGAATTCCACCGGTTCATAGAGTTCGAGCGTATCGCTCATCACCCTGCGCATCCGGTAAAGGCAGGGAGACGTATCGCACAGCACCGGATAAGCGCCATGCCCGGAGGCAGCGAGCAGGGCCTGCTCAAGTTCGAAGGACTTCTTGTCGGCTGTTTCGATAAAGCCCTTAGACTCCCACGGCGTGCCACAGCAGAGATTCTTCATATTCTGCGGGAAAATAATGCCATAGCCGGCTTTTTGGAGCACCCGGATGGTCACTTCGGTAAGTGAATCGTCCACCGGATCACCTTTCGCCGCCCCCATGGACCGAGCGATACAGGAAGGAAAATAGACTACCCTGCGCTCCGCGTATGGATTAACGGGGTCAGCCCCCGGTGCCTTGGCACCGCCCGGCATCGCAGGTGTCCATTTGGGTATTCGGCTGCGGCTTAAAGAACGGGCCGCCCCGCTGATTTTGCCAAGATTCGCGTCACCGATAAGTCGCTGAATCCCGCCGACCATGCCGAGACCGAGCGACGCGCCACGGCAGACGAGACCGAGGTTATCGCCAAGGAGGTTGCCGACTCTCTTGGCAAACGGGCTCAGGTTCTGGGCGCGCAGTTTCTTAATGTATTTTCCGGTATCGATTGACACAGGACATGAGGTTTCACAGAGGCCATCACCCGCACAGCTTTGTTCTCCCATAAAGACAAACCCTTTTTCCAGCTCCGCAAGCCGCTCGGAATCGTCGCCGCTGATCCGCAACCGGGCAATTTCGCGTTGGATTACGATGCGCTGACGGGCACTCAGGGTGTACTGGTTGGATACGCAATTAACTTCGCAAAACCCGCATTCAATGCATTTGTCGACCAGCGGGTCGCACGCCGGCAGCGGTTTAAAATTCTTCAGGTAGACGTCCGGGTCATCGTTGATGATCACACCGGGGTTGAGGATGTTGTCCGGATCGAAGAGCTTCTTGACCTCGCACATCAGATCGTAGCCCTGCTCCCCCCACTCTCGTTTAACAAACGGCGCCATGTTGCGGCCGGTGCCGTGCTCCGCTTTCAGCGAACCGTCATACTTGTCGACGGTCATGTCGATAACCGCCTTCATCATCGCATCATAGCGCTCTATTTCCTTGGGATCGCTGAAATCCTGGTTGAATATGAAGTGGAAATTGCCTTCGAAGGCATGGCCGTAGATCACTGCATCCTCGTAGCCGAACCGTGCCATGATTTTCTGCAGTTCGCTGGTGGCGTCGGGCAGAGTCTCCATGTGATAGGCGACGTCTTCTATCAGGCAGGTGGTGCCAATTTTCCGCATTCCGCCGACAGCAGGGAACACCTGTTTGCGGATATTCCAGAGCTGCTCGTTTTCCTTCGGGTCGGAGGTGAACTCGACGGGCCGAACTGTTGGAAAATCGGCAAGAATCTTTTTAATTTCGACAATATTTCTGTCCACTACATCGTAGTCGGGGCCCATGGTTTCCAACAGCAGCGCCGTGGTCGTGCTGTCGAATTCCTTGATGAAATCGGGGATGCCCTCCTTGTCTTCAACCGATTTCAAGGACAGCCGATCGAGCAGCTCGGCGCTGTCCACCGGCCCTTTCTTGAGGGCCACCACCGCCTTGCATGCGGTGACGATGTCAGGGAAGTAGACCATGGAACTGGCCTTGCAATCGAGTTTGGCTACCGAGCGCATGGTTACCTCGGCGACGAATGCCAGCGCCCCTTCAGAGCCGATGAGCAGGTTGATGATGATATGAAACGGGTCGTCATAATCAACGAAAGCGTTGATCGAGAAACCGGTAGTATTCTTGATTGAATACTTTTTCTTGATGCGCGCGGCAAATGCGTTATCGGCGCGTACCCGGTCGCGGATTTCCTCGATTTTTTCGATGAACCCGGGCTTGCGGCGGCAAAACGCCTCGCGGCTTTTTTCATCTGCGGTATCGAGCAGGGTACCGTCAGCGAAGATGATTCGGGCCGCCTCGATGGTTTTGTAGGCGTTCTCATGGGTGCCGCAGTTCATCCCGGACGCATTGTTGATGATGATGCCGCCGACCATTGCCGAGTTAATCGATGCGGGGTCCGGGCCGAACTTGCGGCCATAGGGGGCAAGAATCCGGTTAACCTTGCCACCGATAATCCCCGGCTGCAACCGGACCTTTTTCCCGTCATCGAGCACCTCGTAGTCCTCCCACCCTTCACTTGCCAAGAGCAGAATTGAGTCGGATATCGTCTGCCCCGACAGGGAAGTGCCGGCGGCTTTGAAGGTCACCGGCAGTTTTTGGGAAAACGCGGCGCTCATGCAGTGCTGCATTTCCTCTTCATTCACCACCCTTACGACGACTTGCGGTTCGAGCCGGTAGAATCCGCCGTCCGTACCGTGGGCTAGGCGGCGAAGAGGATCGGTGAAGATCCTTTCTTCTGGAATCAGGGTAGATATCGACTCCACGTACTGCTGGTATGTTTTTCTTATCATGGCAATTGGTCGGTGATAATTTTGAAGGATGAGCCTTTTGCAAAACTAAGATTTTCGTTCAAAATCAAACCATGCGAGAAACTCTACCACAGGCATATGATTGATATTCCGAGGATAAAATTTTGAGCATAACGCAGAGTTTGGGTGAAAAGATCGTTTTGCCAATGGCTCGGATTGCAGACTTTTTGTATCAGCTGGTTTTGTCAGGTCAGCAAGAGCGACTGGTCAATACGTTTCCTGATAATGATAGTCAGATGAAACCGATATTTATTCTAACCAATAAAGACAAGTACAGACAACCTCTTTCGAAAGGGCCGCGGTGCGGACAAATGAGGTGTTTCCCGTCAGACCAATTGAGACAACCTGAAGGCATCAATGAGCACACACTCCAGGGTAGAATCTAACCAAAGGGGGGAAAGCATTTAGCTATAACGCCACTGAGTCGCCTTTTTAATTTGGGCGTTAAAGCTGTTAGACCCCATCTTGAACGCTCAACCAATCACTATCCATAATTGACGAACAGTTTTGCGTAGGCAGGCTTTAACATATTTATGGCCTTGCTGATAGACACAGGATCCTTGCTTTCTAGAGCTTTATTCAGGTTTTCCAAGGACTCAAACAGCCCTGCCTCCAGCTGCTGATACTGCTGGTTTTCTCTATACTTGGTGGGTGCATTTTCTTTAATAGCGGCAGCCAAATATTCCAGCACAGAGATTGGACCTTGAAGCTGATCTATGGTCTGAGGATCAATCTTGTCAGGAGTATCCCCCCTCTCGAGCAACCCTTCCATTACCTCATGATAGTTGTTGATATGATCACTGAAGACGATTACCGAATTCCGTTTTCTTAGATCGGTGAGCTCATCTCTTATTGCTTCAAGTGTTTCATGTGCTTCGGCAAGATGACCATCTGTAATTTGGCCGGCACTTTTTTGGGCAATTTCTTCAATGCTTGTTAATGTCGATTTCCATTTTGGATCACTGCCAAAAACTTCAGGTGGTTTGGTGGCGTATGTCTGTTTGATCTGCTTCCATTGCTGAATAAACATTTCGTTGGCCTTGCCTGATTTCTCGGCGTCTTTCTTATTCGTTTGAAACAGTGCCTTTCGGTAGGCCGCATAGGCTTTTTCGACATCAGAGTTGAACTGCAGAAAAGCATTTTCAGCGGCTAATGATGTAGAGGAAACTGCCACCACGAGATAGGTCACTAGAACGAGATATTTCTTCATCATATTCTCCGATTACTTGGTTATTTTTTTGTTGGGGGTGATTTACCTGATCCCTGTCGGCCAATTTGCGATAACCAGCGAATTCAATTACGCATTGCCTCCGGTTTTGCAAAATGCCCATTAGGGGGCAGGCTTCTTTTTCTCGTAGAAAACTGAATCGATTCAGTTGGGCAGACATCTCTGCAGACATAGCATGAGAAGCAGTCTGGAATAGTTTTCTTATCCCTGTGAAGGATTGCACTCATCACCGTAGATGGACACGCCGCTTCACATTTGTTGCATGCAATACATGTTTTATAGTCTACACTCACCTTATTAAGGCTGATTTTCTCAACCAACCAGCCGACCAATCCAAACGGACAGAAAAGGTGGCACCACGGTCGATAGACAAACAGGCTCAGAACCAGCAATCCAGCGACAAAAGCCCCACCTGCTATGCCAAGATGCATGGGTTTGTAAATTTTGAAAGGATCAATCGGTTCGATGATGTCGGTGCCCCACAGGAATGTGACAACTGTAAAAAGCACCAGAAATCCAATTCGCATACTGTTGGTAACTGCAAATGGCAGTTTGATCTGATTACCAATGATTGCCTTATACTTGTCATTTTGGTTCAGACGAAAAATCAAATCCTGCAGCACACCAACCTGGCAGCCCCATGAACAAATATATTTGTTTACCAGCAGGACGATCAGCAGGAATACTGCCAGTGCTATCATTCTTGGTGGAAAAATTGCGCCCGACGTTCCAAAGAGGTGGATTGCATCTTTGACAGTTCCCATGGGGCTTGGGTCTGCTCCGAGAACTACTCCGAAAATTAGTGTTGAGAACAGAAGGGTCAGCTTTCGCTTCGAAGGACTGATTTTTTGTTTTCGAAAGAGAAGATAGATCCCGATGAGCACTGAAAACCAGGCTGCAAACTTGATTACTATCTTCTTCCAGTCTTTGGTGTCGTGCTCAGCCACTAAGGCGAGCTTTTTAGTGACTAGATATTGTATCTGAGTATCGCTGCCGTATTCAGACACTTTTTTCTGAAGATCTGCTTTCTGCTGGAGGCCAAATATCTCTTTGAGGGCAGGATTCGGCAGCCCATTAACCTGGCCGAAATCTTTCAGCGTCATCTCGTTTCTGATGATGAGTTGTTTCGGTTCCGGCAAGGTCTCTGGCTTACCGCCCCACATTTTCGCCGAAATGGCAGACAATATCACCACTGCAATAATCAGTGCGATGAACATAGAGATTGTGGCTACAGGGGATGATTTGGTCATGACAGTTCCTTTTAATCTTTGGTAAATCTGCGAGCAGTGAGAATTGGCTCACTTTCTGTTGTTCACAGCGCATTTAAATCCAATAACCATGCCAAAAGCAATAGAATAAAATTAAATTCTTAATTAGAAAGGCATTCCAACGTGTTGATTGACCACGATTAAATTCCCTGGCGATTCATTGAGGATTGACAAACAAAGTCAGGTTCTTGGGCCGGGTAATTATTACCCGGCCAACACACAGTGTGCGTAATGATTCCCCATTAGATATGGTTCGAACATCACCAACATCGCCCTTATCCATGGTCTGACTGTGGTCGGGATAGCGGGGACAATCCAACCGATGACTGTGGCCCCTGAAGTTTTATCAAGAGACATTCCAGTTATGGCCCTGTTGACAGTGTCGCTATTCGTGATTGGATATGGCTTCCGCGGGCCAGGGCGTATCAACCGCATTGAAGGTGCGGCGCTGCTAATCCTCTATGTCGGTTATACCGGCTATTTGGTCAACAGTGTCTTTATGGGGTGAAATGGCTCCTAATCAATTATGGCTGTTGTTGATGGACCATTGGTAAGGTTCACGGCCAGCAGATGGCCTGGACATTCAACTATTATTGCCTGTCGATTCCTTTCTCCATATGTGGTAACTGAAGATGTATATGAACTGTCTTGATGCTAAATAAAAAGATTTAAAGAGAGCCCCTAATCATGTCTTCAAAAGATTACTACGCACTGCTCGATGTTAAAGAAGATGCCACTGACAATGAAATTAAAAAGGCTTATCGACGTCTTGCCAAAAAATATCATCCCGATGTCAATACGGAGACTGAGGCGGAAGATACATTCAAGAAGATTCAGCACGCCTACGGTGTTTTGAGGGACCCCGAAAAGAGAAAGCTATACGATAAGTACGGGGCCTCATGGGAGCATGCGAGACAAGAAGAATCTGCGCAACAGGGTTATCAGAAACAAGGGCAGCAGCCGTTTCGCGGTAGTTTCAATGATCATGGTTTTGGTGCGTACGAAGATATCTTCAGCCAATATTTTCGCCAACATCAGGATCGGCAGCAGGCCGGCCGACGGGATGCACGCGGTCAGGACCTGCATGCTCAGGTGACAATTACGATAACCGAGGCGCTCAACGGTACAGAAAAACAGCTGCATTTCAGCTACCATACGATTGACGAGTATGGGCAGTTTGTTGAAAAGACAAAAAAACTCAAGGTTAAAATCCCCAAAGGGGTTGGTAACGGTCAGCAAATTCGTCTAAAAGGTCAGGGGGAGGCAGGCGTTGGCAAAGGGGCTAACGGTAACCTCTATCTTGAGGTAAATGTCACTTCTACCTCACGTTATCAGGTCATCGAAAATGACATTTACTGCCATATTCCGATGACTCCCTGGGAGGCCGCCCTGGGAGCCGAGATTATGATTCCCACTCCGCATGGCAAGATCAAACTCAAAGTGCCAGCGCATAGCCAAACGGGTAAAAGAATGCGTTTGAAAGGAAAGGGACTGTCGGGAGGTGACCTCTATGTGGTGCTTGATGTTATATTGCCGCCAGCTGTATCAGATAAGCAAAAGAGTTTTTATCAGAAAATGGCGAAGGAAATGGCCTTTGATCCACGAAAAGACTTATTGGGGGTAGAATGATGCAAGAGTCCCATTATAACCTGCTTTCTGATGAAGATTATGTGAGTATCCTTGAACTTTCCCAGCTGTTATGCGTGCCGGAAACGATAATTATTGAATGGATAGAGCACGAAGTCGTAGGCGCGAAAGTTGAGCAAGGAGACTATTATATCGCCTGCGGCGAGATCGCCAAAGCCAAGTGCGCAGCCCGTTTGACACGCGATCTGGGCGTTAATGCATCAGGAATTGCCATTATCCTGCAGATGCGCCAAAGGATCATGCAATTGGAGGTAATGGTCAATCGACAGCTTTAATTCATAATATCTTCTGATAATATTGAACCGCCAGGTTTTCGTGCGTAACCCGGCCTTGGCAGATAATTGAGTGAGTCAAAGTGTGACCGTTTCATGATGTACACCCAGACCGATATGATAAACTTGGTCCGCTCTCCTTATCCTGATCTTTTTCATCTTGCTCAAATGATGTGGGTCCCCGCATCTTGGCAAGGTTCTCATTGCGGGGCTCGTTTCCTAAGCCACCCCAATCGACAGGGGTCCGCTTTTGTTTCGGTTTATCTCTCATGTGTTTGAGTTTCTTCATGAGCCAATCCTCCTAACGCCTCAATCACTTCATGGCTGTTGATTACTGAGCCTTTTGCAGCCGTGGATCACAGCACCTTTGTCCCTTTGCAAAGGAAGGCTGCGGGGGGCTTTTCAATCCGCCCATAGAGTTGGATAATATAGCTGGTAACGTCAACTGGCAAATATCTCCAGGGATGAATCTATAATTGCTGGCATCCCGCAATGAACATTCTTGAGGAGACGACCAGGCGGAGAGTTCTATTGGATGACTTTGATCCCGGCACTCGGGATCGATATGCGTTTCCTGCATGCCCCTAAAATATGATCCAGCATCGTATCGTAGGACTTGCCCTCCAGGGCTGCCATCTTTGCCAGATGGCCATCCCAGCACCAGCCTGGGTTGGGGTTCACTTCCAACAATCGGGGCGTACCGTTATCGTCAAGCCGCCAGTCAAAACGTGCATAATCGCGGCAGTGCAGGCGCTCGACGAGCTTAACGCAACTTGCCTGCAGGAAGCGCTCAACCTCCTCCGACAGGTGTGCAGGTATTGACTTGATATTCCAATAGGGAGAACCCGGGTCCCACTTGGCTTCATATCCGCATATTCTCGGCAGCCCGGGAGGCAGCGCTGAATAATCCTCCTCTATAATCGGAAGTGTCGTATATGAGATCAAGGGATTGCCTATAATGCCGACGCTCAGATCCTTGCCGGCCAGATACTCCTCGACAAGTATCGGTATCTCGTAGCCGACCGTATCTCTGGTCGTCATAATGGCCTTTTCCAGAGCATGGATATCACAGCAGACATTATCCTTTGTTATGCCGAAACTGGAGTCTCCGAAGTTCGGTTTGACGATGACCGGGAACTGGAGGGGCAACCCGACAAAATGGATATCCTCCGGCTTGACTACGAACCCTTCGGGAACGGGAATATCCATCTCCCTGGCGATGCCGCGGATCAGCGATTTATCATAGCAGTAGGCCAGACATTGCGGCGTTCCGCCAGTGTAGTTAATCCCCAGAATTTCGAGCAGGGCGGAGATGTGCAACTCCTTGGAGGCCTCGTTATTGAACCCTTCATCACAGAGGTTGAACACAAAGCTGTAGGTGCCTCTTATGTTTATCAGCTCTCTCAGCAGGGATTCATGGTCTGACAGATAGGTGAATTCATAGTGACTCAATCCGGACAGTGCCCGCTTCAGTTCGTTGATCGTGTGATAATCGTCATTGTCGAACTGGGCGTCCGGCTTGACCACATCGGTTATTTTGGGGTCGCCCAGGAGAACCAGCACTTTTTCCCTGTCTTTTGACGGTGCCACCGGAACCGTCCACGCTTTTTGGGCTACTGCGGTCACGAGCATGCGCTCTGCCATCATGCCCAGATCCTGATTACGTTTCGAGTCGGCAAGAAGGCGGGCGTGGTTACGGTGTTCGGCAAACCCCGCTTCGGTCATCAGCTCCACGAGTTGCTCAAGGGTGTACAGACGTTCCGCATAAAACTGATCGGCAACCACGCCCTTGGTGACGTGGGTAACCACTTCCCGGGATATGAGCCGCATGCCGTCTTTGGAAAGAGAACGTTCCCGGCAGACAAAATAGTTTTTGTCAACCCATTCCCAGCCGCGCGGCAGGTAATTTTCCCGCGTGTAATCACCATCGGTTATATCGATCAGGAACCCACCTCCGGGTTTCAAGACTCGGAGAACTTCTTTGAGGACACGGATGTCGTCATCGAGCGATTCAAAATAACCGAAACTGTTGCCGGCGATGATAACGGCGTTGAAAGAATCGTTGACGTACGGCAGCCGTCTTGCGTCCCCCTCTCTGAAAAAAATCTGCAGGTTTTCGGTTTTTTTAATTTTCCTGGCCCGGTTAATCAGATAGTGAGACCTGTCCAGGCCTTCGACGTTGCTGAATCCCCGCTTCGCCAACTCGATAGCATGGCGTCCCTGCCCACAGCAGAGATCCAGGATTCTATCTCCTTCTGAAACGCCGAGAGCGTCGATGTATTTGTCGACTTCCTTTCGCGTAATATCCTCATCTTCGACAACATCACCGTCGGTTCGCAGATAATTGGCATTGAAAAGATGAAGCCACCAATCGGCTTTCACATAACTCTCCAGGTCGTCGACTGGGCCCAAGACTTCGATCAACCTCTTGTTTCTCTTGGTTATCTTTGCTTTCGGCATTTCTCTCCTCTTCTATTTCCTCTTCCACTCCAAACCTGGAACGTACCCGATTTTCGGCCCAGGTAAACTTACCGGATCACCCCTGCGTCTTGGGCATTGCCGGAGACGCAGGGTCGCTGTACTTCCTAAGCCGCTTTACGCAGTTCCGGTGTAATTAATGTGGGTGTGGCAGCCGTTGAGGTTTCAGGATCAGTTGGCGAGTCCGTCTGCAAGAAATCAATTGCAGCTTCCGCTTTTGCTTCCTCTGCCTTATAAGACAACAGCCGCTGCTTAACGTTCATCAAGCGGTAGAGGACTGTTGCTGCGGCGATAACCGCAAGGGAGAGGACCACTTCGGGGATCGATGGGGGAAACCCGGGGATGGATTTGCGGGCAAGTAAAACACTTAGGACTAATCCCGCGGCACCAAAGGGCGTCCAGACATACGCCTGCATGAACTCACCACCGTACCACCTGGTTTTGGGGTTCCTGCAGCAGATCAGGGCCAGCGACAACCACAAGACGGAACAACAAAGAGCGACTACTCCATAGAGAAGAAACATGGCACACCTCCGAAACAAAAGCGGTAACTCCCGCACCCGGCCGAGAGGGTCGGCTCACCTTGCACGATGGGGGTGGTTAAAGCTTACGCCGCGCCATACTTCCCATGGCTAAAATCATGATTTAATATTGTGTTCGATTTGTTCAAAGTGCAAGAAAATAAATAAGTCCATATGAATTATTTTATTTGTCAGGGCAACTCCTTACTTCAATCAATGAGTGCATCTGGGGGAATGGGAAGCAATGGTCTGCTCCATTGTTTCGGCAGGTTGTGCGAACAAGACACGATCAGACCGGTTTAATCAGGATGAAACAAACACAAAAAAACGATAGCAGCCAGAAGAAGCCACCGCTCAATCTAAGCAAGCTGATATGAGCGAAATCGATATTATCCCCGTAAAACTCTTTTTTTCGGCTATGCTCATCACCTTGATGTCATTATAGTTAACGATCAGAAGCAGCTCTTATATGAGACCGGGGGGTGGATCAGGGCAGTGATCGGAGTTGTCGTCATATCAACCCTGCTGAGTTATCAGCATCACCTAAAAATAACTGGTACCATCCCAACAGTGTGTGCAGAGTTGCTGCTTGGGGATGCCGATCGCCTCAATCAAATCTTCTAGAGTTTGGTATTTCAGACTGGTCAATTGAAGACGTTTACAAATAAGGTCAATCATCTCGAGATTTTTTTCTGACCCTGCCTCTGCATACTTTTCCAAGTTCTTGTCTTCTGCACCCTCGATTTTTTTGATCATCTGCCTTCCGGCCAGATCCAGGGTCGACCTGGAAGTTGAAAAATTGAGAAACTCGCAGGGAAAAATCAGGCACGGACAGGCTGGTCGCATGTGGACTTCCTGAGCGCCATATTCAAAAAGTATCTGAATGTTATCTTTCAATTGAGTTCCACGAACAATTGAGTCTTCACAAAACAATATCCGCTGGCCATCGATCAATCGTTTGATGGGTATTAGTTTCATCTTGGCCACCAGATCACGCAGTTCCTGATTCTGGGGCATGAAACTGCGCGGCCAGGTTGGGGTATATTTTACAAATGGTCTGAGATAGGGAATCTTCTTCTCACTGGCGTAGCCAAGAGCGTGCCCAATGCCGGAATCGGGGATCCCGGCAACACAATCGATCACTTCTTTATCGCGGCGTGCCAAAGCGTTGCCGCACCTATTCCGGACCCATTCAACATTTATCCCTTCGTACTCGGAGGCCGGATAGCCGTAGTATACCCATAAAAAGGAGCATACCTGCCTGTGCTCGCCAGGCGGAATTCGCTGGCTAAAGCCCTCAGGAGTAATAAAGACAGCTTCTCCAGGACCGAGAAACGACAGTGCCTCATAACCGAGATTAGGGAATGCACAGCTTTCCGATGCTGCGGCGAATGCACCATCTTTCTTGCCGATCACGACCGGGGTTCGACCTAACTTGTCGCGGACTGCATACAGGCCTTCTGCGGTGAGGATCAACATCGAACAGGATCCTTTTATCCGGGAGAATACATTCTGGATACCCGCTTCGAAGGAATCCTCTTCACAAATAAGGGATGCTGCGACTTCGGTTGGGTTGTCGTCGCCGATTTGGATCTCTGAGAACTGTTTTTTCTGCTTTAAAGCTCGCGCACTGAGTTCCCTGATATTGCAGACTCTACCGACTGTAACAATACCAAATGTCCCCAGGTGAGAACTGATGATGAGCGGCTGGGCATCAAAATCGCTGATGACGCCGATTCCCTTCCGACCGTTGAATCTTGGCAGATCTGGCTCAAATTTAGTCCGGAAATAGCTGTTCTCGATATTGTGGATCGATCTCTTAATACCACTGGCATTAACGACCGCCATACCTCCACGCTTTGTCCCCAGGTGCGAATGGTAGTCGGTACCATAAAAGATATCATTGACGCAGTCTGTTTTCGATGCGACGCCGAATAATCCACCCATGACAACTCCCCATCTGTTTGATGAAAAAATCTCTCTGCTGCACTGATTTGTCGTATTGCCAAGCTCATTCTGCAATTAGCTCAAGGTGCAGCTGTATTATTTATTAAACTGATTCTGGTTCGAAATAAATAAAATTCAGGAACGCGAGTTACCAGCCTCTCCAACCCGCAGATACATCCGGGTCGAAGCTCCTGTTACCCGGACCTACCAGCACACGCAACCTCCCTGATTAAATTGAAAATAGATTAGGACCAAATGGATGTAACGAGATCGACCTGTACGATAAAAAACATAGATTAACGCTCAATCTGAAACGCTGCCGGATCAGCGTAATTACGAAAGAACGTTACACTAACAAAAAATGAAAAGATTCGGGTATATACTGAGAGAGTGTTTGTATCTAATCGACGGGAAAAGCGTTTGATTAGATTTTGACAACCATAACGGTAATATCATCAAACTGAGGCCCGCCTTGCACAAAGTTTTCTATTTCCCGATAGATTTTTTCGATTATGTCCGCCGCACTTTCATTTTGATACTTCTGGACGAGATGGCGCAGACGGTTTACTCCAAATTCTTCATTTTGCTGATTAATGGCTTCAGTTACTCCATCGGTGAATAATACCAGGATATCTCCGGTTATTAGTTCAATTCGCCTAGTCTCTAAACTGATATTCTCCCAAACCCCCAGTCCTGTTCCTTTTCCTTCAAGAAAGACAAATTCATCAAAATTTGCCCTATAGAGTAGAGGAGGATTATGGCCTGCTCGTATGTATAGGAGTTTCTTGTCAAAAAGGTCTAATATCCCATAAAAGACTGTTACAAAATAACCCTCGGTAGCGAATTCTTGAATACGATGGTTGGTTTTCTCTAATACTTCTCGTAAAGGAATATCCTCAGAAGAAATCACTCGAATAAGGGCGCACGACAAGGCCATCAGCAGAGCTGCCGGCATTCCTTTGCCGGATACATCAGCAATGACCAATCCCAGTTTACCCTCACCTAACAAGATAAAATCGTAAAAATCACCACTTACCTGTAAAGCAGGAACAGTTCTAGCAGCAAGATCAACTCCCGCTATTTTGGGGGGGCCAGCAGGCAAAAATGACTGTTGTATGTTTCTGGCGATAGCCAGCTCATGCTCAATTTTCTTACGTTCTATTTTCGCCTCACTCTCTTTTACGATCTCCTCAAGTTGTCGATTAATAGTGAAAGCCAGGAGATCGAGCTCTCGTGTTCCGGAGCGATAATCAATCCGCCCGTTTTTAATGAGTTGCGCAGCCATTCTGTGAAGTGGCTGCTGGACCCCGCGTAATAGGATTCCCAGCACGGCCAAACCTAAGATTATGTAAACAAGACCGGTAATTGTCAGAAATAATTTGATGTGTCTATGCCCTGCCCAGTACTCTTCTTCATGAAGAAGAGTCGCAACGTGCCATTCCCATACTGGAAAGTATAAATAATACCCATAGAAAAGCCCTTCTTTGACCAAGATCTCCAGAGTTCCGCTTGCACCCGTGAAGTGAGGTGCCTCCTCAAGTTGGATGGTAGATAAAATGACGCCCTGTTGATCAGCAGTCACCCC
>JARRLH010000019.1:0-26859 GCA_037387205.1 Desulfofustis sp. | reverse complement strand
AACCCGCAGCAAAGCGTCGTCGAGATCGGTGCCCAGCGAAAAGGTCAGGGTGATTTCACCGAAATTGTTGTAGCTGGAGCTCTCCATCTTGGTGAGCCCGGTCAGTCCCTTGAGCACCTCTTCCTGTTTTTCGATGATGTCTTTTTCAATTTCGTAGGGAGTTGCGCCGCCCCAGTTGGTCTGTACCGATATCTGCGGCTTTTCGACATCAGGGGTGAGTTGGACCGGCAGGGAGTTGAGCCCTATGAGACCAAAGGTTATCAGGAGAATTACCGCCACGATGACGGTAACCGGCTTGTCGAGGCCGTATCTGACGATGTCCATGTTATTCTCCAACCATGACAGGCTGATCCGGACGAAGCCGTTCGTTGCCCTCGGTTACCACCGGCATGCCCGGTACGATATAAGGATTGTCGACCCCCACTTTATCGCCGAGATAGGCGACGATGTTGACGGGGAGAATGGCGGCCTTGCCCTCCTTGACCGTATAGACGAAGTCCTTGCCCTGGAATTTCACCAGCGAGGCCCGGTCGATGATCGATAGCTGCCGCTTCATACTGGCGGGCACGGAAACGGTAGCCGACATATTCTGGGCGATCAGATCCAGCGGTTCGATGGAAATTTTCAGGAAGACGTTTTTGGTTTTCATATCGGCTACGGGATCTATATCTTCCAGCGTGCCGGTCAATTCCTTGCCAAAGGCGGTGATGGTAACGGGAAGCTGCTGGCCGGGTTCTATGTATTGGAGGATGGACTCGGAAATTGGCGCCCTGATGTACAGGTCTTCGCTGGAGCCGATCGATACCAGCTGTCGTCCCGGCTGAACCCAGCTTCCCGAATCGACATCCTTGGTCAAAATTATGCCGTTGAAAGGGGCTGAGATGACGGATCTTTTCTTCTGGATCTTAAGTTTCTGCAGAGTTGCCTGGGTGGCCTGTTTCTCAATCTGGGCATTTTCATACTCGAACAGGGCATTATCCCGCTCCCGCTCAGACACGCCTGCTTTTCCGTAGAGCCGTTCGAGTCGTTTGTAGTTTTTTTCGACGTTGGCGATACGCAGTTCTATCTGTTTGAGTTTGGCCTGTTGAAAATTAATCTCCTCATCGAGGATCTCAGTATTCAGAATTACCAGCGGGTCTCCTTTCTTGACCATGTCGCCCTGGTCTACCTCGACGCTTTCCACGAGCCCGGCCAGTTCCGTCGAAATATTGCTGATCCGCTCGTAGTAGAGAACGCCGATCACCGTCCGGGTCTGCGCCACTTCCTCCTGGCCCACCGGCGCAACTTTAACCTTGGCCGGCGGCGGACCATCGGCAGCGAATGCGGGATGACAAATGATGAGTATTGCAACCGCCGCTGCTGCACACAGATATTTACCAGTCATTTTACTCTCCGGGATCTTTGGCTATTTTGACAGAATTCGCTTCGATTTGACCGCATTTCATGACTGAGATCGGCTCCTTTGTCGGTCAGGAATACGAGTTGGGAACGTCGGTCTTGAGGATTTTCACACCTGACTATCAAATTCTTTTTTTCCAGCCTGTCAAGTATCCTGGTGGTATTGGCCGGGCTCTTTCCGGTCAGGGAGCCTATTTCGCTCTGGATCCTGCCCCTCTGCCGGTCCAGGTTTTTAAGGAGATGGAAATGTTCCCTGGTGAGATCGAAGGGTTTCAGCAGGCGGTCAATATTGGTGCGGATGGTCTGTGAGGCGAGGTACATAGAGCGTCCCGGACTATTGTGTTGACAGGTGGTCATGGTCTTGTCCCAAGATGTTGACCAGACAATGATTAACCGGTTAATTATCCATGTCAACCAGGTAATGCAGCCGCCCCTTTCTCCTGCATCGGCAAAACTAATGGTAAAGTTATGGTACATTAGTATAGTGCCAAAGCGTGGTGGATTGATAACAAGGTCCATGGAGCGGTCGACTGCGAGGAGAATAATACTATGGGAATCTATTACGTAGCTGGAAATTTCGTTGATGAAGCCGAGGCGGTATTGCCGGTATCGGATCTGGCCATTCTGCGGGGATACGCAGTGTTCGATTTTCTGCGGACCTACAGCGGTCTCCCATTTCACCTCGAGGCGCACCTCAAGAGGCTGCGCAACTCCGCCGCCCTGATCGGTCTTGCCTGTCCATGGAGCCTCGAGGAATTGAGCGATATCGTGGGCCAGACGCTATCCAAAAATGACTATCACGAATCAAATATTCGTTTGCTGATCACCGGCGGAGACAGCGAAGACTCCATTTCCCCCGGCCGTAACCCCCGACTGCTGGTGATGGTGCGGCCGGTCACTTCTTATCCGGAGATCTGGTACGAAGAAGGCACTAAAATCATTACGGCCCGGCTGAACCGCTACATACCGGGCGCCAAAAGCACCGATTATATCAGGGCCATCGTCACCCTCAAAGACGCCCAGGCGGCCGGAGCAATCGAATCGGTATATGTGAACAAGGATGACCAGGTGCTGGAAGGCACGACCTCCAATCTTTTTGCCGTCTGCGACAACAAAGTGGTCACGCCCTCCGAGGATATTTTAGCTGGAATCACGCGAGATGTGCTTCTCGACATCATGAAACCTCATTTTCGCCTTGAATTGCGGCCGGTGTTCAGAGAAGAGCTCCTGAAAGCCGATGAGGTGTTCATGGCTTCATCGACCAAGGAGGTGGTTCCGGTCGTCCAGGTCGACGATCAGGCCATCGGTGACCGGCGGGTGGGTCCGGTAGCCAGGAAGGTAATGGAAATGTTCAGGGATTACACCGATAACTACGGCAAACCCTGAGCCCGGTACCTGTGGCCCGAACTGCTAAGCGTGCGGCCTATTTCCTGATGAAAGGTCGTTCGATATAAGAGTAGGTAAAGATTGTCACCAGGTAGGTGGCGATGCCCGCTATCAGGAAAATATCAATTCCAGTCGGATTATAGTCCCAGAAATAACGTGTGGTACTGCGCACGCATTCAATGATGATCGGATGCAGCAGATAGTAGCTGTAGCCGACAATCCCCACCGCCTTGAGCGGCAGCAGATTCATCGCTTTATCCAGTAAAGAATTTCTGGCCAGCATGGTTGCCAGAATGAAGAGCCCGGCAGCCGAACCGAAAATGTGCGGCCTCCTCCATGGGTTAAGATGGTCCAGGTGCTCGAATGGATGGGCAGACATTACCAGGCATGTGCAGAGAACAACGATCCCAATCAGCGAGAACAGAGCAGTGCTCATCGGACGCTGCAGAGTCGAGTCGAATCGGGCGATGAGATAGTTGTAGGCGAAGGCGGCAGCAACACCGGTCAGAAATATGCCGGCGAAAGGTTTGAGATGGACGCCGTTGCCGTACAGCGCAACCAGGTCAGTGGTAAGATAGCGATGGGCCGCCAGGGCGCAGCCGGCAAGAAATATCGCGTGCATTAATAGACGATTGCGGCAGAGCAGATAACTGACAGCCATCACCAGCGGCAGGATAAGGTAAAAGAACATTTCCTGGCTGATGGACCAGAAATGACCGTCGGCCTGAAGGAACAGATAATGCCTGATTGCATCCGCAACTTTTCCCAGGAAAAGAACGCTCACGGTAATCATCACGTAGTACATCGGCACTATTCTCTTAATTCGCCTGAGCAGATAATCGGTCATGTAGGACCTTGAGAGTGCCAGGGACGGTTGTCTGATAAAAGGGCTCGTAAGCAGAAAGCCACTGAGACAGAAGAACAGCCAGACACCGAATATGCCGCCGGTCTTGGTCAGACCGGTATGCTGGGCGAGGACAAGAAGTGCCGCAAGCCCTCGGACACCATCAAGCGAGCCGAATTTAATTCCGGCGGAAGAACGCTTGCTGGCAATGTCGTTGAAGGCGTCGATATTCTGCACGGAGAAGCGCTTACAGGCCAGGAAGCTGAACAAAGCGAAAATAAAAGGCAGCATCCATTGCAGAAAGAAATTGTCCTGAACCAGCTCGCCTTGATGGATGATATAAGGGTCTGCATCGGCCATACGCAGAAACACATGGTCTTTTTCTAGACTGAAGGTTTTGATATCATCGCTGGGCAGAAAGTTCTGGTAAATTGCCCGGTGGTCAAAACTGAATCCTGGTCCGAAATTACTGCCAAGCGTAATTGAATAAAGCTTCAGGGTGCCGGGTGCGGTACCTGTGTCGAGCCGCAGATTTCTTACCACATGGTTGTGCAGCACTATTTTTTTCCTGCTTTTTTCCCCTCCTGGAAAGGTCTCTGATCGAATCTTGTAGTGCTCCCGAAAGCCGGCTCGTTCGCTGCTTCCAAAATAGATATCTAGCACATCCTCATGGGCAAATTCTGCTTCAATGGCTATGGTCCTGAAACTGGACAAGACTGTATAGGAAATCGTTGCCTTAATCGCCCAGAAGGTAATGAGAGCGACGATAATGGCGATTAATGGTCGTACACGGTAAGTCATGATGGCAAGTCTTTTGCCTCTTCAAGTCACAGCCGGAATATCCAGCTCCGATCGTCCAATCACTATTGACATGGCGCCCAAAACGAGCCTATAGGTTATTGTAATGTCATAAGTTATAGCTGCGTTAATGCAGCACGCATTGTACTAATTACTTTAAAATATTCAAAAAGGAATATTTTCCTTGGCCCAAGATTGTTACACGACCAGCCGGTCGAAAGCGGGGAGAACATTCATTCCCCAGATCCTCTACGAGGACAATCATCTAATGATCGTCAACAAACCCGCGGGGATGCTGACTCAGGGCGATGCCAGCGGCACAGTTTCCCTGCTGGAGCACCTCAAGCACTACCTCAAGGTGCGCGACCGGAAAACGGGAAATGTCTATCTGGGGATGGTGCAGCGGCTCGACAAGCCGGTCTCAGGGGTGATCGTCTTTGCCAAAACCTCCAAGGCAGCGGCAAGAATCAGCGCCCAGATCAGAGAGCGCCTGCTCACCAAATGCTATCTGGCGGTGACGGCGGCGGGCCCGGACCGGGGCCTGGTCATGGCTGACGGCTGGCGGCGGATTACCCATTGTCTCCGTCGGGTCGGGGCGGTAAGCGTGGTCGTCGAGGGTGATGCAGCGGCCCAGAAGGGATCCTTGCATTTGAAAACGCTGCTGGTGGGCAAGCAGCGCGGGTTTCATGCTGTCCAGCTGGTCACCGGCCGTAAACATCAGATCAGGGTACAGCTCGCGGCACTGGGGATGCCCATCTGTGGCGATGGCGCATATGGCTCCGCGATCCCGCCCCCCGGCGGCCGCATACTGCTCCATTCCTATCTGGTTCGCCTGGTGCACCCGACCCGAAAGACGAACCTCGAGGTAACCTCAGCTCCACCGGAGGAATTTTACGCTGCCTTCACTGTTGAGGAGCGAAATTTCATACAGGAGGCACTTGGGGAACTTCGCTGTTAAGCGGCCGAGGATATCTTTGTAAGTGATTCGCTAAGGGTTGCTTCGAGTTTGGCGGCGGCCGTCTGGTGCTTATCAGACTCGGGCCTGTCGATTGTCTGGAAAAAATCATGGGCGATTTTCAGCTCCGCAGCGGACCAGTCCCTGGTGTAATTTGCTGAGGTGCTTTCCTCGAGCGCAGGCCGGGCCTCTTTATGGTCGCGCCGGCCGTGGGACCAATTGGCCATATGCTTGTAGAAATGAAGGGCCCGGTTGGTGAGCACGAAAAGAAGCGCGATGGAGCCCGCCGGTCCGATGGTGATCTGGGGACCGCTGATTCTGATGCCGAGCAGCGAACTCTGGTAATCGAGTCGTTTCCGGGTGCCCAGCGCTCCCAGCGCACCGCCGATCGTTCCCAGTGCGGTGAACAGCCCGAGGCCGTGTCCCAAAGCGGCAACGTCCACGCCCGCACCGAGCGCACCACCGCCGATTCCACCCAGCACCATGAACTGGCGCTTGGATAGTCCCAGAAACTGCCAGGTTTTTTCGCTGAATATTTCCTCATGCAATATCGAGTGCGGCGGCAATTGATAATCGAAGAGGTTATGGTGAAACTGGGCCCGTATGCGCGCATGAGCCTTGTTCTCCAGTCCTGTGATTTTTTTGGTGTAACCAGCGGTCAGTTCATCCCGTGTCTGCTGTTCGTCAGCCCCCTTGCCAAGCTGAGCGCTGAGTTTCAGCCTCAGGCTCTCCGTCAGGAGCGAGGCAATGATATGAGCCGTGTTGCTGGTACGGTTGTCCCAGTCCTTCTTGATGGTGGTGACCACTTCCGCCATAATCTGCTGCCAGTCCTGGTCGATCGATCCCAGGGCCTCGAGCAGCCCGATCCGCTCTCCATAGGTCGCCCGGTGGGCGTTGAACAGCCTGATTGAGTTGAAGCGGATGGCGAGTTCATCCTTCCAGTGAGCCAGGTAGCGGCTGTCCTCCCGCTTGTTGTTGAGCACCGCCATCCTCGGTTTGCCGAGCAAGCGGATTATTTCCATTTCGTCCCGGTCGACGGCGCGGACGGGCCTGGCACCGTTCACCACATAGATGAGTGCCGCGCCTTGAGCCACCGGTTTTAAGAGCTCGCCATCCTCAGCCAGTTCCTCTGTTGAACTGCAATACTCGACCAGTTTGCGCAGGCGCTCCTCACTGCTGCCTTCCAGGGTCTTCAATCTGGCCAGCACCTTTGCGGGGTTTTGAAACCCAGGGGTGTCGACGAAACGGATGAGTTCACGGTTGTCGATCATCACCGGAAAACTCCGGCACACGGTTGTCTCTCCCGGGTAGGGGCTGATCCGCACGGAGTCGTCCTCAGCCAGGGTCGAGAGGACGGAAGACTTCCCTTCGTTGGGATGCCCGACTATGGCAATTTCAGGTAGCATCGTTATCTTCGCTTCCAATATCGACAAGAGACAGATAGGGATCCGCCAGACCATCGAGCTTCTGCTGCCAGATTTTACGTTCCACCGGTGTGGGCGGACCAATGACACCTCGAGTGGATCTCTGCCCCACCAGGCCCACATAGACTGGAACCCGCTCTCCCAGAGAGGATCTGAGGTAGCTGATGAGTTTCAGGTTCTCCTTGATCGGCGGCATCCATGATTCCATGACCAGCATCACCCCGCCTTCACCGAGGTGTACATTGCCCGCCACCCCCTCGAAAAGAGAATGGGGGGCGGCAGCGTCCTGGCGATAGATTTCGATGCCCGAAACAGAGAAACCGATGTCACTGAGAAATTGTTTCCACCCTGTTCCGGTGTAGTTTTCTGATAGTTCCTCGGAAAGCAGCACCAGCAGACTGGTCGTCGGTGGCACGGGCCGCCACGAATCAGCGCTTCTGCCTCGCTCCTCGGGATCGGCAATGTGGGTACTTCCAGCGTCGGCTGCGGCAGCCTGACTCCTCATCAGCGGTGTGGTCATGCGGCCGACCACCTGGGCCAGCACCGGCCTGTCGGTTTTCAGGCTGTGCAGGGCCCTCCACTGACCAATCCTGCCGGCCGCGACCAGGAGCAGCCTGACGAGCACCCCGTAGAAAAAGATGCAGAGTACGAGAAACGGCCACCAGGAGACCAGGTCCTGGGTCTGCAAATGATAGATGCCGTCCTTCAAAATGATTCTGCTGCCCTCTATCTGGGCTGCCGAAGGGAAGCTATGATTGATGGGGACTATCCATGACCAGGGCAGGGCAAGCGTCTGTACCGTCCTGGAAATGAATGCGGTGCTGAATTGAATGGTCGATTGCCAGCCAAAGGCAATATCACTGGTCAGTATCCTGAACAGCGTTGCCGTCAGCAGACCAAGGTTGAAACACACCATTACCCGCTGGGAGAGGCTGAAGAGCGGCCAGTAGAATGTTGGTCCGTAAACCGCCCGCTGCGTCTTCAGCAATCCTTCAAGCTGGGCTGCCTCGCCCCTGTGGCTGCCCGCCAGGATACGGTCGAGTTTTTTGGAGCGCTGCAACAGCCAGGCGACAGTTCTCCCATAGAAACCCGTGATCGGTGCCGGGAGCAGCGCCAACCCAGCCAGCCTGAATCCCGCGCCCAAAAAAAGAAAGAGCAGCATCAGGAGCTGGCTGAAAAGGAAGAGAAATAAAAAATTAATGACGTTTACCGGGGTTGTCCCGGAGTAGGTGAAAAAGGTCAACCCGCTCGCCAGCCCGAGAAAAGCGCCGCAGAGCAACAGGATAATGGTGAAGGCCCTGAATAGATCGACGATGGTCTGGCCGGGGCTTTTCCCCGTGGGGAACTCCTGATGCCTGAGGCCGAGCAGCCACTGCTGGATCAGTGACTCCTTATCGGCCTGTTGAATTTCGGCTGGGAAATCGAGGTAGAGCTGCCGATCCCTGCGGTGCAGATCGGCCTGGGGCCGTTCCCGGTCCCCTGCCAGGAAATATTCAAGGTCAATGAGGTCAGGATATGTCCAACTTCCTTTCATAACCTCCTTTTATAAGAGAAGATCGGAGGTTTCAAAAGGTTTTTCAACCAGAGGGCTGGCAGAGAGGGGGGTGCGGATAAATAAAAATGGCCGGGATCTTGCGACCCCGGCCGGCTGCGAAAAAGGTGGAGATCGATCTCGCAGGTTATCTCACTTTGCCTTCCATCATCAAGTCGGGCGGTCCAAGCCAGGCCCCCTTGAGGAGCAGGTTGAAGTAGGCCCACTTGAACATAAGTTTGGCCATGTGGTTGAGTTCCGTGTCTTTCAGCAGACTCATCGGGCCGATGGCTGGAAAGGGGTACTTCCCGGTCAGTGGCTCCTGGTCGTAGTTGAAGTCGATTATGTAGGCTTTCCCGAAGCCTGATTCGATGAATCAGACCGCGTGCCCGTCCGACCGGGCGTGCTGTTCACCTCCCGAAACATAGGCCAGGATGTTCTCATGCAGCACGTCTCCCTGGAAATGGGCCACCGCGCCTGCCTTCGAGGTCGGTACGTCCGTTCCGTCGCCCAGAACCCAGACATTGTCGCGGCCTTCAGGCTGCAGGGTGTGCTTGTCGACGGGTATGTAGCCCATGGGGTCGGCAATACCGGAGTCGATCATGACCTGGGCCCCGAAGTTGGGCGGAATGGAGACCAGCATGTCATATTCCACTTCGCTGCCGTCAAAGGCCTGAATGACTTTTGCTTTATGGTCGACCGAGCCGAGCGCAAAATTTGGAATGATCTTGATATTCTTGTCTTCGCAGGCATCGGTCAGAACTTTGGTGGCGACCGGTTTGGTGAACGCACCCGAAAGCGGAGTGACGAATTCGATCTCGACATCGTCGCGAATGCCCCGCTCATGGAAATACCAGTCTGCGAGAAAGGCGAACTCGAGCGGCGCAACCGGGCACTTGATCGGCATTTCGGCGATATTGACCACCATCCTGCCGCCTTTGAACCTCTTCAGCGCCTTGCCCAGTTCCTGGCAGTCGTTAAAGCGGTAATACCCATAGATGTCGTGCCCCCAGCCCTCCTCGAGCCCTTCCACTTCGTCTGGTCTGATATCACAGCCGGTGGCCATTACCAGGATATCGTAGTTGAATTTACCTTCGGTCGCGGTGGAGACCTCCTGCTTGTCCCAGTCGACATTGGTGATATCGCTGATGACAAATTCGATTCCCGGGTTGATGAACTCCCGCTTGCTCCTTCTGATCTCAACAGTCGGTGTAACCGTATGTGAACTCATCATTTATGTGTTGTTCTCTTGTTCTCTCTTATCATCCTGGTAGGCCAGTACCACGGTGCCCATGGTCTCCAGCATCATGAACATGAAACCCAGGGCAGACTGGACTTTGGGGTCCCTCATCTTTTTCATCAGGGTGAACGGGCCCACGGGTTCGGCTTTGGTAAAATCGAGACCTGAGATCGCGTTGCAGATCTCTTCGACCTGCTTTTCGTTGTAATCGAGTCTTTTCAACTGGGTCCACGAGACGCCCGCGACTTTCACCAGGCCGCTGCTCTGCTGCAGACTGTCGAGCCAGAGATTCACCGAATTCATGATGTCGGAGCCTTTCATGACGGCGGTGAATTCCTTGACGAATTCGGTCATGGGCTGGGCCATGTTGAGCAGGTCGCTCAGGGTGTGGATGTTGATCAATATGGTGTGCAGCAGGTCGCCGAGTTTCTCGGCCTGGAACTCGCCTTCATGCAGCGATTTCATAAAGCGGATGATGCGCGGGTACATGAGCTGCACGATGGGAACCATTTCGTCCCGGAGCTCGACCCCCGCCTTGAGCATATCCATCGCTTCTCCGAGGCTGTCCAGGTTGGTTATCAGTTTTCTGAGCAGAATAGTGAGCTCGTCGACATGGAATTCCCCGCTGAGATCGTTGAAAAAATTGATCGTTGACGGGTACACCTGCTTGACCACCGGCATCATGTCTCCCTTCAGTTCCATGCCGGCTTTGACGGTATCGACGATGTCGTTCAGCTCATCGAGACTGGTGAGGACATTCTGGGCGAGGTGGATGGCCTTCTCTTTGGTGTAGCGGTCATCTATATCTTCCAGAATGCTGGAAAGACTTGGCATCGCATCTTTCAATACCGGTTCGAGGTCTTTCCTGATGTCCTGCATGACATCGGATTTGAGCGAGCTTACTTCGGCGGATAGCTGGTCCAGTTTCTCCAGAATCAATGCTTCATTCATCGCGTGTACCTGCCTGAAAATTTATGATCTTGTTCTCCTTCACCCAGGCAGCAGCATAAGGTTGACGTGCCCGGGCCGGGTTAATTATCATGTACCACAAATGTCAGTACTACTTTGTGCTGTGTCGGATCGATTTTGTCAAGGATATTCGCACATGTGGTACTCGTAAAATCAATTATTCTACGATGTTATTTTGCTAGGTCGGATTCTGGGCACCTCTACCAAGCACCCGATAATTAAGAGTGAATAGGTGTTTTCGGGCACCAAACATCCATCACGTGCTGGTAGCACCAGGACCGATGTGGTAGACTTGCGGGGTAGCAGAACAATCAACAACGCAGCGGAGCAGTCCATGAACAGACGTCGATTTCTCAAGCAGGTGGCGCTTTACAGCGGTGGTCTCAGTCTCTCCCATCCCCTCCTTCGTGTCCCCGAGTGTCTTGCCCTGAACGAATCCGTACCGGACGTGGCAAAGGTTACAGGGAGTGACTATGGGGCGCTGGTGCGAGAAACCGTCGACCTGCTCGGCTCCATGAGCCGGTTCGTCAAGCCGGGAGATAAGGTGGTGGTGAAACCCAATATCGGCTGGGACCGCAAGCCCGAGCAGGGGGCCAACACCCACCCGCAGGTGGTCAGAACCCTGGTTGAGATGGCACTCGAGGAGGGAGCCAAGGAGGTGATGATCTTCGACTACACCTGCAACGAGAAACGGCGCTGCTACAATAACAGCGGGATGACCGAAGCGATTAAATCCATCGGCAGCACACAGGCGAAACTTGTGCATATCGATCAGCGAAAATTCGTCCCGGTTGAAATAGCCAAAGGCCGCTCCCTGAAACAGTGGGACATCTATAAAGACGCCTTGACGGCGGATGCCTACATAAACGTGCCCGTGGCCAAACACCATGGTCTCAGCCGCCTCAGCCTGGGGCTTAAGAATTCAATGGGAGTCATCGGCGGCAGGCGTGGGGCGCTGCACCACGATCTGGGCCAGAATCTGGCCGATCTGGCCACCGTCATCAGTCCCCGGCTGACCATTATCGATGCCACTCGAATTCTAACCGACAACGGGCCGCAGGGTGGCTCCCTGAAGGATGTGAAAGTACTTGACACCTTGATAGGATCGGTTGATCCGGTGGCCGCCGATGCCGTGGCCACGACGCTGTTCGGCCTTAAACCCGAGGATATAGCTGCCACCGTAGCCGCTCACCGCATGGGACTCGGACAGATAGATCCGGCCCGGATGAATCTTCTTGCGGGCAGCGGGTAAGGCGTGGGCCAGTCTTCCGCGAAAAGCGTCTACCGCTGGTGGAGAAAGGGGCGGGTTGCTGCTCAGCTCCTCGCTTTTCTCCTGTTTGTCTTTCTTTTTGTCAAAACCGACTACACCGGTTCCGACACCATTGAGTATGCGGTAAATATTCTCTTCCGGATCGATCCGCTGCTGGCGCTGGCCACCATGCTGGCAGTGAAAACCGTGATCATCCTGATGCTGCCGGCTCTTCTGGTGGTTCTCCTCAGTCTCCTGGCGGGCCGCTCCTTCTGCGGCTGGATCTGTCCCCTGGGGGGCTTGCTCGACGGCTGGCGCCGCCTGTTCCGGACTGCCGGAACCCCGGGTGCTTCGAGGTTTCCTTCCCTGCCCAAGATACTGCTCGTCTTCGTTCTCGTCTCAGCGTTATGTGGAGTGCCGCTGGCCGGCTATCTGGATCCCTTCTCGATCCTGGTGCGGGGGCTGTCGCAGGCCGTCTACCCTGGTATCAACGAGGTGACCGTCTCCTTTTTCACCTTCACCTACCAGCATCTGCCGGAGACAGTGAACCGGATCACCGAGCCGTTCTATGCGTTTCTGCAGCTTACTGTTCTGCCCTTTGAACAAAAATTCTATCAGTTCGGGCTGGTCAGTCTGTTTGTACTGCTGCTGGTAATTGCTGCCGAACATGTGCAGCATCGTTTCTTCTGTCGAAATGTCTGCCCGCTCGGCGCCCTGCTGGGCTGGTTCAGCCGGGTGGGGCTGCTGTCACTGGCGGGAGGCGACGAAGATTGCCGGGCCTGCCGGCGCTGCGCCCAGATCTGCCGCATGGGCGCCATCGACGAACAGCGGAAGATAGATGTGCAAGCCTGTGTGCTCTGCCTGGACTGTTTTGAACAATGTCCGCGGCAGATCATTTCTTTTCAAGCGCGGGTTCCACTCTCGCGCGGAGCGGCTATTTCACTGTCGCGCAGACGCTTTCTGGCTGCCGCCTCGGCCTCACTGGTTCTGCCCACGGTGCTCGGTGTCCGGACCCTCAATGTCCAGGCCGATCCCCTGTTGATCAGGCCGCCGGGGGCCCTGGCCGAGCGAGAGTTTCTCAACCGCTGCGTGCGCTGCGGCCAATGCATGCAGGTCTGCATCACCAATGGCCTGCAGCCGGTTATGCTCAGGGCCGGCATCGAGGGAATGTTCACGCCCTATCTGGTTGCCCGGACCGGCTATTGTGAGTTCAACTGCACCCTCTGCGGCCAGGTATGTCCGACGGGGGCTATCGATGTCTTGGATATGGCCCGCAAGCACACCTTCAAGATCGGCCACGCCTGGTTCGACAAAAATCGCTGTCTGCCCTATGCCAAAGCTATACCGTGCATTGTCTGCGAGGAACACTGTCCGACACCGGAAAAGGCGATCAAGTTCAGAAACGTCGAGGTAGTCGATGAGCAGGGTGCCAGGCGGCAGGTGCGCCAGCCTTATGTTGACGACGCCCTGTGCATCGGCTGCGGCATCTGCGAAACAAAATGCCCGCTGCCCGATCACAGCGCCATAATTATTACCAGTGCCGGTGAGCATCGTCACCCTGAGAGCCGCCTCCCCGCAGCCCAGGAACCATTCTTGTACGGCGGCTGAGCCACGCTGGTCTACCGGCGGCCCGCCTTTGATTCTGAGTAATTTAGTCCTATAATTTAGAGAGGACCTGACCGATTGGCAGAGCCTGCTCTTCTTATTGCTGCAACCGTCACTCCAGGGAAGGGAGGACCGATCAATGCACGGACCCAGCCAGGCGAACCGCCGCTATAACAGCCATGACCCGGAGCTGACGGATCTGGACCGGGTGGCGATCTCGGTTAAATCCCACCGCCTGCTGCACCAGCTGTTGTCCGAGAACCCTAAACTCGAAAAAATAATGCGCTACGCCAAGACCGAAATCGAGGCGCTTATCGGAGTCAGGAGCTGGGTGCTCGAGACATTGGCCGGCAATCAGCAGGCCCTTGCTTACTACCGTGGTGAGCTGGCCCATGAAAATCCCTATGAAATACTCAACTGGAAAGACTTTGCGGCAATTCGTCTGCTCGACTATATCGACCATGCCGGGATGACCTATCGGGACCAGAACCTGCGCGGGGTGGCGGCGATCAATAATCCAATCAAAATGATCTGGCTGGCGGTCAATCATGGCACAGGCGGAGCCAGGCCCCCCTTCTTTGAGGATATGATTCATCTGTTCCGCCAGTTCGAAGGGGTGGAAACACTTGAATTACCGGACCGACAGCAGGTTGAAAAATGGATGGCCAGATTTCCCTCCGGACTTGACCCCCGCATAGTCAAACTCAGGGAAGAAAACAGGGATCGTATTCTGAATCTGATCATAGACAAGATTGAGTCGAAAGAAATCGTTGATCGAAAATACTGCTTCCCGCCGGATCTCTCGGCTGAGCAGAAATTTCTGCAGGCACTCGAGTGGTGGGAGGACTACCGCTTCCATCTCAGATTCGCCGTCCGATCTGCCGATCTGCTCAACGAGATGCTCGGCAACTCACTTGATCCGGATACAATGGCACTGCTGCATCGAGCCGAGAAGGAGGGTATCCCCATCTTCGTCAATCCCTACTACCTTTCTCTCCTCCATGTCCGGGTTCCCTACTTTGCCATCGGCGCCGATCTGGCCATCCGCCATTACGTGGTCTACAGCAAACAATTGATCGACGAATTCGGCCATATCGTCGCCTGGGAAAAGGAGGACCAGGTGGAGCCGGGCAAACCCAACGCCGCCGGCTGGCTGCTGCCCTCCGACTGCCATATTCACCGGAGGTATCCGGAGGTCGCCATCCTCATTCCCGACACCACCGGGCGGGCCTGCGGGGGACTCTGCGCTTCCTGCCAGAGAATGTACTCGTTCCAGAAAGGGCAGCTGAACTTTGATCTGAAGAAATTACGGCCCGACAAGAAATGGCCGGAACGCCTCCAGGATCTGTTGCACTACTTCGAGCAGGATTCCCAGCTTCGGGATATCCTTATCACCGGCGGAGACGCACTCATGAGTTCGGATGCGGCCCTCGGACAGCTGCTCGAAGGCGTCTACCAGATGGCGAAACGCAAACGGGCGGCCAACAAAAAACGATCCGAGAAAGAAAAATACGCCGAAATACTGCGAGTGCGGCTCGGTACCCGTCTGCCGGTTTACCTGCCCCAGCGAATAACTTCGGAACTGACCCGTATTTTGCGGAACTTCCGCGAAAAAGCCGGGCGGATCGGCATTCGGCAGTTCATGATCCAGACCCACTTCGAGTCGCCCATGGAAATCACTCCCCAGGTCGAAGATGCACTGCGCCGACTCCACCAGGCCGGCTGGCTGGTTATCAATCAGCATGTCTTCACGGCGGCGGCTTCAAGGCGAGGGCATAATGGTAAGCTGCGCCAGACCCTTGGCGAAGTGGGAGTCCTTCCCTATTACACGTTTACGGTTAAAGGCTATATGGAAAACAGCTACAATTTTGCCACCAATGGCCGCGCCGTCCAGGAACAGATTGAAGAAAAAGTATTTGGAAAACTGGGTGATGACGCAGTCGAGGAGCTCGGTGCCCATCTGGACCATCCCGGGGAGATGGCAGCGCATCTTGCCGCTGTCAAGGCCAAGCAGGGTATCGCCTTTCTGGCCTCGGACCGCAATGTCCTTAATCTGCCGGGGGTCGGCAAGAGTCTGAGTTTCAGGGTGATAGGCATAACCCGCTATGGGAGGAGGATACTGGAGTTCGATCATGATGCGACCAGGCGTCACAGCCCGATCATCGAAAAACTCGGCAAGATCATCATCATTGAATCAAAATCGGTGAGCGAATATCTGGCCCAGCTCGCCGAGATCGGTGAGGACCCAGCTGATTATAAAGGGTTGTACGGCTATTCGATTGGCGTCACCGACCCCCGGTTGCCGATCTTTGATTATCCCGAGTATGAGTTCTCGGTAACCGAGGAAATGACCAATCTGGATATTTCCTAGCCTGAGCTCGATGAGGTGAAAAGGCCATTTCTTCTTCCCTATTATCTACCAGATAGTTCTAATCCTCCATTTCGGTAGGATGACATTTCTCGCAGAAACCTCCTGCTCAATTCTGCGAACCAGCATTCCTGCAATAACCCGTAATTTCATACTAAAATGATGAATAATAGTAATGAGAATTATTATTGACAGGGCTGGGCCCCTTCGATATAGTGCACTCCGATATTGACTGAAAAATTGTGGGGATTCAAGCAAGCCATGAAAAGGGGTTTCACCTTCAAAATAGTCGGCAGCGGCTGGGCCCACACCTGATTTTTCCGGGACGATAAAGAAAATGGCTTCGTATCCATTCAGAATTATGAGGTTTTACCGGGACGGGTTCAAATCAATGACCCTGGGTAAAACCTTGTGGAAAATCATATTTGTGAAACTGTTTATCATGTTTGCGGTATTGAAGCTTTTTTTCTTTCCCGACTTTTTGAGTACACGATTCTCAACAGATGAACAGCGGGCGGATTATGTGATGGAACAGATCACCGCCCCCGCCCAGAACAGTAACTAGAGGAGGAACTATGGGTGAGATAGACCTGGCGCTGGTCAACTGGTCCAGGGCTCAGTTTGCACTGACGGCGATGTATCACTGGCTGTTTGTGCCGTTGACGCTGGGGTTGTCGTTCTTGTGTGCCTTTTTTGAAACCATTTACGTGAAGACCGGCAACGAAGAGTGGAAGCACTTGACGAAATTCTGGATGACGCTGTTCGGCATCAACTTCGCCATTGGAGTGGCCACCGGGATTATTCTCGAGTTCGAGTTCGGCACCAACTGGTCCAACTATTCCTGGATGGTCGGTGATATATTCGGTGCACCGCTCGCAGTTGAAGGTATCGTGGCTTTCTTTCTCGAGGCCACCTTCTTTGCCGTCATGTTTTTTGGCTGGGACAGGGTATCCAAAGGATTCCACCTTTTCTCCACCTGGATGGTAGCCGTCGGCTCCAACCTCTCTGCTCTGTGGATCCTGGTGGCCAACGGCTGGATGCAGTATCCCACCGGCATGGCCTTTAACCCGGATACCGTCCGCTTCGAGATGCAGAATTTCTGGGAGGTCTTGTTTTCGCCCGTGGCCATTGCCAAATTCACCCATACCACCAGCACCAGTTTCCTGGTGGCGGTGATGTTCGTTTTTGCCGTGTCTTCCTACTACCTGATCAAACGCAGGCATGTGGAGATGGCCAAGCGCTCCATTCTGGTGGCTTCCGTGTTCGGCCTGATCTCTTTTGTGTATGCCGGGTTCACCGGGGATGAATCAGCCTACAACAATGCCCGGGTACAGCCCATGAAGCTGGCAGCCTATGAGGGGCTCTACGAAGGAAAGAGAGGAGCCGATCTGGTAGCCTTCGGCGTAATGAACCCCGACAAAACACCTGGCGACGGTCAGGACCCGTTTTTAGTCGAGGTGGCAATCCCCAAAGGTCTGTCGCTGCTCGGCAAGCGCGAGTTCGACGCCTTTATTCCCGGGGTGAATGATTTGGTCTACGGCAATGCCGAGGAAAACATTGTCGGCTATGACCAGAAGATAGTGCGGGGCAAACAGGCAATCGCCGATCTTTCAGCCTACAAAGATGCCAAAAAGGCGGGCGATGCGGGCGCCGCTGAAATCGCCCTGGCCCAGTTCAAGGAAAATCAGGAGTTTCTGGGCTTCGGTTATCTGCAAAAGCCCGAGGATGGCATTCCTCCGGTCCAGACCTCCTACTACTCTTTTCACATCATGGTCTATCTGGCAGTATTTTTCGGACTTCTCTGTCTTGCCTACCTGGTCTACGGCATAAAGGACACCATCGAGGAGAAGCGCTGGCTCCTGCCGCTGGGCGTGCTGTCATTCTTCCTGGCCATGATTGCCAGTCAGGCCGGCTGGATTGTCGCCGAGGTGGGCAGGCAGCCCTGGGCAATCCAGAATATGCTGCCGGTCGGAGTGGCGACCAGCAACCTGGGCGCGGGCAATGTGATGACGACGTTCTGGATGTTTGCCATACTCTTTACCCTGCTGCTGCTGGCAGAGATCAAGATCATGCTCAACCAGATCAAAAAAGGACCGGAGGGCGCATAAATGATAGGAAGCTTGGATACTGCAGTTCTGCAGCAGATCTGGTGGATACTTGCGGCAACCGTGGGGTCACTCTTTCTGTTCCTGACCTTTGTCCAGGGGGGGCAGACGCTGCTCTGGCAGGTTGCCAAAAATGACACCGAAAAATCACTGGTGATCAACTCCCTGGGGCGTAAATGGGAGCTCACTTTTACCACCCTGGTTTTGTTCGGCGGCGCGCTGTTTGCCGCCTTTCCAAAATTTTACGCAACCAGCTTCGGCGGGGCCTACTGGGTATGGATGCTCATTCTGTTCACCTTCATCGTCCAGGCGGTGAGTTATGAATTCCGCAAAAAACCCAATAACCTGCTGGGTGCCAGAGTCTATGAAGTTTTTCTGTTCATCAACGGCTCGGTCGGCATTCTGCTGATCGGGGCAGCGGTTGGTACCTTTTTTACCGGCTCCAACTTCACCCTGAACCAGTTCAATCAGGTTACCTGGACCCATCCGCTGCGCGGCCTCGAGGCAGCCTTCTCATTATTCAACCTCTCGCTGGGGCTGTTCCTGGTTTTTAATGCCCGGGTGCTCGGTTCGATGTATCTGCTCAACAACATCGATTTCGCCCTGGCGCCGGAAATGGAGATGCGGCTGCGCCGCTCCTGCCTGATCAGCCTGGTCTGTGCCCTGCCGTTTCTGCTCTACGTGCTGGCCAGCCTGCTGCTGATGCAGGGATTCTCCTTCGACGAAAACGGCGTGGTCAGCCTGGTTTCGGGCAAATACCTGGCTAATCTCCTGGCCATGCCCGCAGTTCTCATACTGCTTCTGGCCGGCCTGGTCCTGGTGGTCTGGGGGGTAATTCTGACCGCCTTTCTCGGCGGTTTTCGCGGAATCTGGTTCGGCGGACTGGGAACGGTGCTGGTCGGGCTGGCAGTATTCTTTACGGCCGGTTTCAACAACACTCCGTTTTACCCGTCCAAGGCCGATCTGCAGTCAAGCCTGTCGATTTTCAATGCCTCCTCGAGTCATTACACCCTGACGGCGATGACCTACGTGGCCCTCGTGATTCCTCTGGTGTTGGCCTATATCGCCTATGTCTGGTACCTGATGGACGGCAGAAAGATCGGCGCCGAAGACATCAGCGATACAAAAGCTTACTAATGGATCGGGAGGATTAAGATGATACCGTTTCTCATTGTCTCATGGGTTGCCTTGATAGTGATATCCTATAAATTATCGGTAAAAGTACTGGAAAAGGCCGGGAAACTGTAAATCCCATTTTTCAGGCCTGCTTTTAAACGGGAAGATCCTCGAGGGTCTTCCCGTTTGCTTTTATTGTGGTTATAATCTTCCCCTGTTGTGAAGCGTAAGAACACCGCCGCGTCCCTGGGACCTGACTTCTGGCGTTCCCTCCGTGACATCTGGTTAACAAGCTGTAAATATACTGAATGAGGAGTAGAAATGGGAAAAAATCTGTTCAATAAAGTCTGGGACCTGCACAAGGTCGCCTCGCTTTCGGAAACCCGAGATCAGCTTTTCATCGGTCTCCATCTGGTTCATGAAGTGACCTCACCCCAGGCCTTTCAGGCGCTCAGAGAGCGCGGTCTGCCGGTGAAGTACCCGCAGCGCACCGTGTCCACGGTGGATCATATCGTTCCCACCCAGAACCAGTTGATCAGGCCTTATCGGGACGATCTGGCCGAACAGATGCTGCAGGCCATTGAACAGAACACCGCCGATTTCGGCCTGCGGTTCTTCGGCCTGGACTCCGACTCCCAGGGGATCGTCCATATCATCGGACCGGAAAACGGCTTTACCCAGCCCGGCATCACCATCGCCTGCGGAGACTCCCATACCTCCACCCATGGCGCGTTCGGGGCCCTGGCCTTTGGTGTCGGCACCTCCCAGGTGCGCGATGTGCTGGCCACCCAGACGCTTGCCTTCGAACGACTCAAGGTCCGGAAAGTTGAGGTGGTCGGAACCCGTCCGCACGGTATCTTCGCCAAAGACCTAATCCTCAAGATCATTGCCGATCTCGGCGTCATGGGCGGCTTGGGCTATGCCTATGAATTTGCCGGACCGGTGATTCACGGCCTGTCCATGGAAGAGAGGATGACCGTCTGCAACATGAGCATCGAAGGCGGGGCCCGGGCCGGTTATGTGAATCCGGACCAGATTACCTTCGACTATCTCGAAGGCCGGCCGTTCAGCCCCAAAGGTGAGAAATTTGGAGAGGCCGTCAAGCACTGGCAGAGTATGGCTTCCGATCCCGACGCCGACTATGACGATATCTATCAGCTCGACGCGACCGGTATGAGCCCGATGGTCACCTGGGGGATCACTCCCGGCCAGGGCATCGGTGTCGATCAGGCCATGCCCAGATTGAGCGAGGTGGCTGAAGCGGATGTGGAAATCACCCGGAAAGCCTACGATCATATGGGTTTTACCGAGGGGCAGAAAATAGAGGGGCAGAAGATCGATGTGGCCTTCATCGGCTCCTGCACCAACGGCAGGATCTCCGATTTAAGGGCGGCCGCCGAGGTGGTCCGGGGACGGAAGGTCGCCTCCCATGTCAAGGCCCTGGCCGTGCCCGGTTCCCGAAAAGTAAAGCAGCAGGCCGAGGAAGAGGGGCTCGACCGGATTTTCGCCGAGGCCGGGTTCGAATGGCGGGAGGCAGGCTGCTCCATGTGCCTGGCCATGAATCCCGACAAACTGGTTGGCCGACAACTCAGTGCCAGTTCCTCGAACCGGAACTTCATCGGCAGACAGGGTTCGTCCTCCGGCCGAACACTGCTGATGAGCCCGGCCATGGTTGCGGCTGCCGCCGTCGAGGGCGCCGTTGCCGATGTCAGAAATTTTATCTAGAGGATAGAGGAAATGAGTAACAATCCTGCAGCAATAACGGCAGTTCAGGGAACAGCCATACCGCTTCCCGGCAACGATATAGACACCGATCGCATCATCCCGGCCAGGTATCTGCGCAGCGTCACTTTTGAAGGACTCGGCAGCGAAGTATTTAAGGATGAGCGCTTCAACGATGACGGTTCAGCCAAGGAGCACCCGTTCAACGACGACCGGTATAAAGGGGCGAAACTGCTGATCGTGGGCCGCAATTTCGGCTGTGGATCGAGCCGTGAACACGCGCCCCAGGCGATCATGCGTTTCGGCATCAAGGCGATTGTCGGGGTCTCCTTCGCCGAAATCTTTGCCGGCAACTGCACGAGTATAGGCATACCGGTCTGCACCGCGGACAAGCAGACCATCGATGAACTGCAGAAGCTGGTGCAGGATGATCCCGAGATTGCGTTCGATCTCGATCTCGAGGCTCAGACCCTTTCCTTCGGGGAGAAGAACATTTCCATCGACATCAACCCGGCTGTCAGGACGGCGCTGCTGGGCGGCACCTGGAACACGCTGGATGAGCTTCTCCAGAACGAGGCTGCTATCGACGAGGTGCACCGGCGGCTGCCTTCATTTGTCTAAAAATTGACCTTTTGTCCAATTCTTCGTTGTGCGGGAAAATTGAGTCCTCAGCGTATTAACTGGGCTTCCGGGTCAATTTTCCCGCTCGCCTCAACTTTGAACAAAAATCCAAATTTTCAAGGTACCCGAAAATCAGAAGACGTGGCCTGCTCGACTGTGTCTGCAGAACGTTCAGCAACTCCAGTTGTATAAGTAGATATGCAGGACCAGATTGCCTGAGGCTGCTGCGCTCGGCTTATTCAACTCCGCGGTGAAAAACCGACCGGATGCCGGCCGCTTCGCGGCCTCTAACGATCGGTAATCATTTTCACCGCTCCGTTGAGCCTTCACAATGCAGCCCCAGAAAACCTGGACCTGTGCTAAGAATGTTTATCATCCAGATCATTCGAGAAAGGGCAGCAATCTTGCTGGCTCGCGCCTAACTCCTGGATTCCAGATGGTGTGAAAATCATAACCATGCTGACTTAGAAGAATCTGCCGACCACCAGCCAGATCAGCTGCAGACAGACGAGGGCGTAGATCCCGGCCATCACGTCGTCCATCATGATGCCGATGCCGCCGTGCAGGTGGGTGTCGAGCCACGATACCGGAAAGGGTTTGAGCACGTCGAAAATTCTGAATAGGATAAAGCCAAGCAGCCAGGCCACCGGGTGGTTGGGAGCCAGCGTCAGGGTGACGAACATGCCCATGATCTCATCGATGACGATAGCGCCCGGGTCCGGTCGGTCCAGAATTTTTTCTGCCGATCCGGCGGTCAGAAAGCCGACCACGAAGAGCACGGCCATGACAATCAGGTAGTTGGCCAGGGAGAGACCCCGGCAGAAATACCAGGGAATCAGGGCAAAGGCCGACCCCCAGGTGCCCGGGGCGAAGGGTATTTTACCGCTGTACAAACCGGTTGCCAGGGCCACTATCAGCTTGTCCATCAACCAGTATCTCCGGATTTGATCACCACTTCCCGGTAAACCTGATCGAGGGCGACATTATGCCGGGTGGCGGTGTCCTTGCAGGACTCGTATTCCGGATAGATCTTGACGCCCGAGGGAGCAACAACCTTTTTGGCTTGGACCGGGCCCCAGCGGGTCTCCACCGCAATGATTTCCCGAGCCAGTGTCATGCGCTGCTCGGTCCTGAAGCGCACCCCGATGGCCGAGGTTTCATTGAAAATGAGCTCTTTGAGGGAGGGCGCGTCGACGGTTCTGCAGATCACCGTCAGCCTGAATCCGGGGCGGCCCTTTTTCATCTGGATGGGGGTGAGATTCACATCGAGGGCGTGTGCCGCAAGCAATTTAGTGCAGAGAAAGGGAAATCCTTCCGGGTTCCAGTCATCGAGGCTGGTCTCGATCACTTCGACCTGTTGGGCCTCGGCCACCGTTTCCGTCCGTCCGGTGATGAGCCTGAGCAGGTTGGGACGGCCTTTTGTGCCGGGCGCGTCGCCCGCGCCGTAGCCGGTTTTGAGGACGGTCATGGGCGGCATGGGACCGAAACGATCGACCAGTTCGGCAACCAGTGCCGCACCGGTGGGGGTTACCAGCTCATGGTTCGTTTCTGTCCCTTCGACCGGAATGTTCTCCAGCAGTTCGCAGACCGCCGGGGCGGGCAGCGGCAGGGTGCCGTGGGCACAGTCGACGAAGCCGCGGCCCAGCGGAAGAGGGGAACAGTGCACAGAAGAGATGCCAAGCAGATGAAAGCCGGCGACCACGCCGACAATATCGATGATGGTGTCGAGCGCGCCCACCTCGTGAAAATGGATTTCAGCGATGGACTTGCCGTGGACTTTGGCCTCGGCCCGGGCCAGCCGTTCGAAAACAGCCAGCGCTCGCGTGCTTATTGAGGGATCGAGACTGGACCGTTCGAGAAGTTCGCTGATCGTTGCCAGATTCCTGAACTGCTGATCGGTCTCCGAGTGCACCTGGACCGATATCGCCGCGATCGACTGGCGGGTTTCCCTGGTGATTTCAAGCCGGTAGGGTTCCAGTTCCAGTTTGGCCAGCTCGTTCTGCAGCGCCTCTTCGGAGAGACCGCAGTCCAGCAGACCACCCAGCAGCATATCGCCGCTGATGCCCGAGAAGCAGTCAAGATAGGCGGTGTTGGCAGCCGGGGTCATGACTGATCACTCTGGGGGCCGTACACACTCCCGGGTTCCAGGGGCCAGCCGTTAAGAATATCAGCAACGGCCATCCGCCGCTTGCCTTCCATTTTGATAAATTTGATCAGCAGGCAGGCGTCGCCGGCCGCTATCAGCAGCCCCTCCCGGTCGGCGCGCAGCAGGGTGCCGGGTTTTCTGGTGCTGGCCTGATGGACCACTTCGGGCCCGAACAGCTGGAACTTTCTGCCGTCGAGGTAGGAAAACGCGGTGGGCCAGGGATCGAGTCCCCGTATCAGGCAGTGGATCTCGCGGGCGGGCCTGGACCAGTCGATGAGGCCGTCTTCTTTTCTCAGCATGGGGGCGCTGGTAGCTTGTTTTTCATCCTGGTCAATCATGGCCAGCCCGCCCTGGGCCAGCATGTCCAGGGTATCCATCAGGGTATGACTGCCGAGCCTGGCGATTTTGGGAAAGAGAGTTCCGGAGGTTTCGTCGGGATCGGGCGTAATGGACGCTTTCATCAGGATGTTGCCAGTGTCCATTCCCTTGTCCATCTGCATGATGGTCACTCCGACTTCGGCATCTCCCTTGATGATCGACCATTGGATGGGGGCGGCTCCGCGGTGTCGGGGAAGCAGCGAACCGTGCACGTTGATGCAGCCGTGCCGGGGCAGTTCGATGATCGTCTCTGGCAGGATTTTGCCGTAGGCGGCAACGACGATCAGATCAGGGTCATAACTTTTGAGGGTGGTGATAAATTCCGCGGACCTGATTGCTTTGGGCTGGTAGAGGTCGATACCGTATTTTTCAGCCAGCACTTTGATTGGCGGCGGAACCAGCTTTCTTCCCCGTCCTTTCGGTCGGTCGGGCTGGGTCACCACCGCTATGATCTCGTCGGGTGCCTGGATGAGCGCCTCCAGCGTCGGCACCGCAAAATCGGGGGTGCCCATGAACAGGATGCGAAGTGGCTGCCGCTCCATCAGCCGGTCTGCTCCAGGGCCAGCATTTTTTTGCGTTTTTTCTTGTAAAGATTGCGTTTCTGCGGGGAGAGATGATCGATGAACAGGATGCCGTCGAGGTGGTCGATCTCATGCTGAAGCACCACCGCAATCCGATCTTCGGCGATCAGCTGCTTGGCGGTGCCGTCTTCGCTCTGATAGTCGACGGTAACCTTCTTGTAGCGCTGCACCTGGGCAGTGAGCTCAGGCACGCTCAAACATCCTTCCTCGTCCAGTTGGGTGCCTTCATGTTCCACTATTTCAGGGTTTATCAGGGCCATGTATTGTTTTTCTTCGCCCGGTTTCGTGACATCGACAACGATGACCCGTACCGACTGGGCAACCTGGGGGGCAGCCAGACCGACACCGGGCGCCTCCCACATGGTCTCGGCCATATCCTCGACAAGAATCTTGAGTTGCTCGTCGAAGGTGTCCACTTTTTTGGCTTTGACCCTGAGCAGGGGCTCGGGGTATTCGATTATTTTCCTTAGTGCCATAGCTATGCAATATGATCTATTAGTTTGTCAGCTTATCTATTTACCACAGGCCGTATCGCTTGACCAATGATCATTGAGCGGGCCGCGCCTGTTGTTGCGTTGCCGGCGGGAACAGGATACACTGCCACTTTCCGTAATCATCTGTTTCGCAAACACAGACACATTATGAACATCCTGTTGCCAATTGCAAGCTACCTTATCGGTGCAATTCCCTTTGGCCTGCTGATTGGCAGGCTGGCCGGCATCGATGTGCGCGCCTCGGGCAGCGGCAATATCGGCGCCACCAATGTCACCCGCCTGGCGGGGAAAAAATTCGGCGTGCTCACCCTCCTGCTCGATATCCTCAAGGGCTTTCTGCCGATCTATATTGCCTCCGCACTGCTGCCGCAGGGATCGGGAAGGGAATTTCTCCTGCTGCTCTGCGGAGTCTGCGCCGTGGTCGGCCATATGTTCCCGGTCTACCTGGGGTTCAAGGGCGGCAAAGGGGTGGCCACCGGAGTGGGCGTCCTTCTCTTTCTCTCTCCCGTGGCGGTCGCCATCACTGTCGCCGTCTTTGTGGCCACCGTGGCACTGACCGGGTTCGTGTCCGCAGGATCGCTTCTGGGGGCAGGGCTTTCCCCGCTGTGGCTCTGGTTGTTGGGAGAGTCGACGGGGGCAATAGCCGCCGGGGTAATCATCGCCCTTCTGATCTGGATCAAACACCACGAGAACATCGGCAGGTTGGTGAGGGGTGAAGAAAAGACTTGGAAGAAAAAGTAGCAAAGACCGATCCATGGATGCGAAGAAACAGGAAGAACTAGTTGGCCGGGTAGCTGAGGCGGCCACAGAAAAAGAGCGTCCCGACGGCAGCAGATATCTCTCGCTGTCGTTTGCCGAGCAGCGCCGCCTGGCCCACAGCCATGGCTCGGACCATAAAGCGGTGCAGCTTGTTGCGCTACGGCAGGGGATCGTCCCCGAGGTCTATGCCAGAAACCAGAAGCGGCTCTCCAGCGAGGACCAGATCAAACTCCTGCGCAGCCATGTCGTTGTGATCGGTCTTGGCGGCTTGGGCGGAACGGTGACCGAGATTCTGGCCCGGATTGGCATCGGCCGCCTGACCCTGGTGGATGGCGACCGCTTTGATGATTCCAACCTGAACCGGCAGCTGCTGAGCAGCACCGAGGTGTTGGGTAAGCCCAAATCTGCGGTTGCCGAGACACGGGTGCAAGCAGTCAATCCGGCGGTGGAGACAAGAGCGGTGACCTCCTTTCTCACCGCTGAAAATGCTGAGAATCTAATGAACGGCGCTACTATTGCGGTTGACTGCCTCGATTCGATCACCGGCCGCTTTACCCTGGAAGCGGCCTGCAGGAAAATGGGGATAGTCATGGTGTCGGCCGCCATCGGCGGCACCTCCGGCCAGCTCACGGTCATCTATCCCGAGGACCAGGGCTTATCAAGGGTTTACGGTCCGCCCGAAAAGGCAGTTCAACGTGGGGTGGAAAAAACCATGGGAACCCTGCCTTTTGCCGCCATCACCATGGCGGCCATGGAGTGCGCCGAGGTGGTCGCCATGGCCGCGGGCGAGCCATCGGCTCTCAGAAACAGGCTGCTGTTCACCGATCTGATCGACCACACCCTGGAAATAGTTGATTTAGAGTGATTGATAAGCGAGCGTCTCACAGACCATCTGAACCAGGGCCCATATGCCGTCTCCCGGCAGCAGCAGATCAATCGACTTATCAAACAGCACGGTCAGAGCCGGCTCGAGCTCCTCGTCGCCGCACCAGAGAATCAGCTTGACCGGAATGGACGGCAGGACCCAGAGCCTGACGGCCGCGTCGCCGCTCTCGTCGATTTCCACCCCGCCGTAGTTTTTGGCGGCTGCCAGGAACTCATCGGCATCGTGGCCGAATCTTTCCAGCACCGCTTCGGTGCGCAATTGATGGGGCCCGCGAAAAAACTCGC
>JARRLH010000018.1:0-17661 GCA_037387205.1 Desulfofustis sp. | reverse complement strand
CGTCCAGCGACAATCAACCAGTTGATATAAGCTCCCAGTATCAACCCTAGGGATATCCATACACCCTCCACGAGTCCACTTGCGAATACGGCTCCAGGCAACCCGAGGAGGAGCCAGCCAGACATGTCTGAGGCTCCGGCACTGATAGCTGTTGTCAGGGGGCCAAGCGTCCGCCCTCCAATAATGAAATCTTCATTATTTTGGGTCTTTTTCATCGAGTAATAGCCGATGCCTAACATGAGCACCAGATATAGGCCGAATTGCACATACATCATTACCATGTTGTCCTCCATCAAGTTGGGTGAGAAGAGCAGGACTCCCGCTGCTCTGTGGTGAGCTGCTTCTGGTTTGTTTATTCCTCCTTTGTTATTGTGAGGGTCTGCTGTGGGGTGCCGGTCGCACTATTGGTTAACACGCAGAAAATTTCCGCATGCGCTGATGCTGTAAGGAAACGAGCCATATCTTAAAAGGAGCAGGTTAATTAGCCTTGCTTTAAATGGTCAAACCATTTAAATTATATTTAATCAATTACCATAAGGATAAAAAAATGCCAACACTTTTTGTCAAGGCCGGTCAACACCGGATTTTTCAGGACATCGTCGAGCAGATCCAGTCAGCTATTCTTGACGGCAGCATACCCGCCGGAGAAAAACTTCCCCCCGAGCGGGAATTGGTCGATATGTTCGAGGCGAGCAGGCCGACCCTGCGCGAGGCTATGCGTATTCTTGAACAAAAAGGCCTCATTGAAATCAGGCTTGGGGTGAAGGGCGGCGCCTACGTGAGAGCGCCGAACAGCGAACTGATGGCTGAGAATCTTGGTATGTTAATCCAGACCCAGAGCGTTTCCTTGACTCACCTCGGCGAGTTTCGTGAAGGAATTGAGGGACTCGTGGCCGAGCTCGCGGCCGAGCGGGCCACGAAACATGATATTGCTATTCTCAAAAAGCTCGTATCAGAAGCAAAACATTTTTGTGACTGCGGAGTGGAGCGATGGGGCGACTTTATCAAAGTGGATGAGAAGATTCATCTTGAGATTGCCGATATAGCCGGCAATGCTCTCTATAGCTTCGTCCTGCACTCAATCCACTTGAATATCAATCGATATTTCAGAAAGTTTTTAACGCCAGAAACGAATAGGCTTGAAGAAAATTATCAAGACCTGTGCCGCCTGGTTGCCGCCATCGAAGACCACGATAGCGCCGCTGCCGGCAGATTGGTCCGGGATCATATCCGACGCTTCAACCATTACATGAAAAATAGTTCTATGAGGAACAATATACCAGCACCGCTGACTGCGGGCATCGATAAAGAATAACCTTTTATGGAGACCCGATCGATGGAGAATCAAGAGATCATTAATGGAGCAGTTGCACTTGCAGAGAAGTGGCAGACCAGGGCCAACGAACTGTTGACCAGTGAGGAAAAACATATCCAGAATCAGATGAAACGGCTCTTGACCAACCCCAATGACAAGGTCATGATGACCCGCCTTATAGACCAGAGTTTTCGCTCGCATGACCCGGACCGGATTTCAGACCAGATCGGCTACCTTCTTGAAAAGGAAGGGGTGCCTGAGTTTCTCAATCGCATGGAGCGTTTGCTCATGCAGATTTTCAAGGGATTCGGCAAACATTTTGCCAGTTTTGCCGTACCAAAACTGATAGAGCAGATGCGCAGTCAGAGCAGCCGCGCCATCATCCCAGGCGAGGCGAAACAGTTGCAAAGCCACCTGCACAAGCGGCGCAAACAGGGCATCAGGATGAATATAAATCATCTTGGTGAAGCGGTTCTGGGCGAAGAGGAAGCTGCTCGGCGCCGACGAACCTATATCGAGGATATGAAGGATCCTGACATTGAATACATATCAATAAAAATCTCTACCATCTATTCGCAGATCAGTTCCCTGGCATTCTCGGACACGGTAGCCACACTGCGCGAGCGGCTTACCGAAATTTATCGTATCGCCAAGCAACACTATTTCACTCGTGAAGATGGAACCAGCGTGCAGAAATTCGTAAACCTGGATATGGAGGAGTACCGTGATTTACACATAACCTACGAGGCCTTTATCTCCACCCTCGACCAAGATGAGTTCTTTGACTATTCCGCCGGTCTCGTCTTGCAGGCCTACCTGCCGGACAGCTTTGCCATGCAGAAAAAGCTCACCGAGTGGGCCAAGGCCAGGGTGGCAGGCGGGGGTGCGCCGGTCAAGCTGCGCATCGTCAAGGGGGCCAACATGGAGATGGAAAAAGTGGAGGCCAGCCTCTTCAACTGGCCTCTGGCGCCCTACGACAACAAACTGGAGGTAGATGCAAATTACAAACGGATGGTGACGTATGGGATGGAACCAGAAAACATCAAGGCGGTCAATCTAGGAATCGGCTCCCATAACCTCTTTGAGCTGGCCTATGCCGCGAAACTGGCTGAAGCTAAGCATGTTACTCAGTATTTCTATTTCGAGATGCTGGAGGGAATGGCCGATCACGTGCGCCGGGCCATTGCCGAGGATTCCAGTGATATCCTGCTCTATGCCCCGGTGGCATCAAAAGATGAATTTATTAACGCCATTGCCTATCTAATCAGACGTCTGGACGAGAACACTTCCCCGGAGAACTTTCTGCGCTATTCGCCTGATCTCAGCGTAGATTCCGGTGAGTGGGCCTTTCTGAAGCAGTCCTTCATTGATTCCTGCGCCATTATGGAGAAGGCTCAGGACCACCCGAATCGTATCCAGGATCGTACTCGAGAGCATTTTGCCGATACGGCAACCAGCTACCACACGAACAACTTCGTCAATGAACCGGATACGGACTGGTCGCTTCCTGGCAACCGGCAGTGGGCCGAGGAAATTCGTGACAAGTGGCAGTTCGCCGCAGACAGCGAGCCGATGGAGGTACCCGTTGTCGTTGCCGGGACCCAGATTTATGCTGATCGGAACATCCGTGAGGTGTACGATTCCAACCAGGGGAACGACGCGGTCTGCCTGGCGCGCTGTGCTATGGCCAACAGCGACGACATCGCTCGCGCCATTGCCGCGGCGAAGGCCGATCCGGACGGCTGGCGTGAACTGACGGCACGCCAGCGCCACAAGGTCATCAGCGCAGTAGCCAATGAACTGAGAAAAAGCAGGGGTGACCTTGTCGGCGTCGCAGCTGCCAACACCGGCAAAGTGTTTACCGAAACTGATGTAGAGGTATCTGAGGCCATCGATTTTGCGGAACTTTACCCTCTCGCAGCCCGGAAATACGGGGAGATCGCTACGCTTGAAGCCCGGGGCAAAGGAGTTGGACTGGTGTTGTCACCTTGGAATTTCCCGGTGGCAATTCCCTGCGGAGGTATCGTCACCGCCCTGGCCGCCGGCAACACCTTGATTTTCAAGCCGGCCTCGGATGCGATTGTCACCGCCTGGGAATTGTGCCAGTGTTTCTGGCGAGCCGGTATTTCCCGGAACACTCTTCAGTTCCTACCCTGTTCAGGCAATGATGTCGGACCGTTGCTGACTGGCAGTCCCGACGTGGACTTTATCATCCTGACCGGCGGTACCGAAACCGGGCTTGATATTCTGCAACAGAGTCCGGGCGTCTACCTGGCAGCCGAGACAGGCGGCAAAAACGCCACCATCGTTACTGATATGGCTGATCGTGACCAGGCCATCAAGAATGTTGTCTATTCAGCTTTTGGCAACTCCGGCCAAAAGTGCAGTGCCACTTCACTGCTTATCCTGGAAAAAACAATTTACGACGATCCCCATTTCAAACAGCAGCTGGTCGATGCGGCCAAAAGCATGAAGACCGGTTCGGCCTGGAATTTCGCCAATAAGCTGGGGACGCTGATCAAACCGCCGCAAGGCGCGCTGCACAGAGGACTAACCGAACTCGAGCCAGGTGAGGAGTGGGTACTCAAATCAGAAATGGTGGACGCCAACCAGTACATGTGGACACCTGGCATCAAGTACGGCGTTCAGCCAGGCAGTTATACGCATATGACTGAATTCTTCGGGCCGGTGCTCGCTGTAATGCGGGCGGATAACCTGGAACAGGCAATTGAGCTTGTCAACCAGACCGGCTACGGTCTGACCAGTGCTCTCGAGAGCCTCGATGACAGAGAGCAGAAAATATGGAAAGAGCGGGTATTTGCCGGTAACCTCTATATCAACCGGGGGTCAACTGGCGCGATCACCCTGCGGCAGCCATTTGGGGGCCAGGGGAAGTCGGCGCTGGGCCCCGGCATCAAGGCGGGTTGCTTCGAGTACGTGGCTCAGTTTATGGATTTTGCAGAGACTGGCTTACCGGAGGTTGGAGCGCTTCAGCAGGAGTATCGATTACTCGAAATTGCCGAGGAATGGCGACGGCTGATACTTTGGGAAAAGCTTCCCGAATACCGTGAGGACATCAAGAAAACCGTGTTTGCCATTCGTTCCTACCTGTATTGGTTTGAACTGGTTTTCAGCCGGGAAAGGGACTTTTTCCATTTGCGCGGACAAGATAACCTGCTCCGCTTCCGCCCCATTGACAATTTACTTATTCGGCTGGATGAGCAGGACAGTCTTTTCGAGACATTGGCCCGGATTGTTGCAGCCAAAGTTTCCGGGTGCACCTACCTGCTGAGTGCGCCGCCACACTTGGATAACGAGGTCATTGCTTTCCTTGGCGGCCGATATGGCAGTCAGTTGTTAGGAGGAGATGAACTCTCTTTTCAAGATGATACCGAGCTCATCTCGGCACTACCAGGTTTTGCCCGCCTGCGCTATGGCGGTCCTGGGCGGGTTCCTGAGTCGGTGCTGGCAGCAGCGGCAGAAACCGGCCTTTACATATCCCGAACCCCGGTTTATATGGAAGGTAGAATAGAATTGCTGCAATATTTCCAGCAGCAATCAGTCTGCAACAATTACCATCGCTATGGCAACCTCGGCGATCGCTCATTGGATTAATACCATGACAAAGATCAAGGCAGAATACATCTGGATCGACGGACACAGTCCAACCCCAAAGCTTAGATCAAAAACGAAAATCATCGATGGGCCGGTTACCGAGTTATCCCACATACCGTATTGGAGTTTTGATGGATCCAGTACTCTGCAAGGTGTAGGGCATGACAGTGACAGGGCACTGCATCCTGTGGCTTTTGTTCCTGACCCAATTCGCGGTGGCCAACATATCCTGGTGATGAATGGAGTTAATTATCCCGACGGGAAACCTCATGAAACCAACAAACGGGTTCATTTAGCTGAAATTTCAAGAATATACAAAGACCATGAACCTTGGTTCGGGATTGAGCAAGAGTATACTTTTTTTCGGGGACGCTCACCATTGGGCTGGCCCGAAGGAGGTTACCCGGCTCCTCAGGGGCCATTTTATTGTGGTGTCGGCGCCGATGAGGTTTTCGGCCGTGACATAGTGGAAAAACACATGGATGCCTGTCTCTATGCGGGTATCAACATTTCAGGAGTTAATGCCGAGGTTATGCCGGGGCAATGGGAATTTCAAATAGGTCCTCTTGATCCATTGTCAGTATCAGATCAGTTGTGGATCGCTCGCTGGATTCTTTATCGCATTGCCGAGGATTTTGGGGTTAATGCGACTCTCTACCCCAAACCGGTGCAGGGCGACTGGAATGGTGCAGGAGCGCACACCAACTTCAGCACTAAAGAGATGAGAGAAGCTGGAGGATATGCCTTGGTTGAAGCCGCCTGTAAAAAACTTGAAGAAAAGCACAATGAGCATATAGCGGTATATGGAGCCCATAATGACCTGCGTCTTACCGGCCTCCATGAAACTTGCTCTATTAAGGAATTTCGATATGGCGTCGGTGATAGAGGGGCCTCCATCCGAATTCCGTTACCCACCTCCAGAGATGGAAGGGGATACCTCGAGGACCGCAGGCCTGCAGCTAATATGAATCCATATGAGGTATGCGCCATCATGATTAAAACTATCTGTTCATAAGCCTCTTCCTCTGGCAATAATCAGACTGGCAAAATTCTATTGGGGGTATTTCCTGATCAATTGAGAATCGTGGCCAATAAGCCTAGCGAGAGTGTTCCATCGGCAAGATTGGATTTATAGAAAAATTGGAGCACGAGGGTAATCAGGAACTCCTCGCCTTACCGTTTGCCTTAAAATGTTAACCCGGCCGGCAGTAATATGTTTCGCATTAATGAGTGCGAGCCCTTGAGAGACGCCGCTCTCCTTGAGACAGTTCTGTACCTGAGGGGTGATATTTACGAACCCTCTTCTGCTTGGAATTTCGAACCACAATTCTTGTCGATAGCTCTTCATTTTTTTAATCCTTTTTGTTAATTTTTAGTCTTATATTACTATTATTAGGTTCTATACTGACACATACTTTCAGATACACAACATAAATTTGCACCATTTTCAAAAGGCAAAAACCCTATGCTCCGGCACTCCAAACACATACACCCTGGTAATAGCAAAAACCGACAGCAAAAAGATTACAACAGCTCCCAAACGTACCCAGGCTGGTAATTTCAAATCCAGGTTGCAGGAAATGAGAGCCAACGGCACGGTAATTACGAAAAAGATGAAAAAGAATTCAGCTGGTTCGGACATGATTCCCCATTCTTTGTATCAATGGCGAGATTTGCTGATCTGAAACAGCAACCGATTTGGGTGCCGATGTACCAACCTGTTGCTTAGAACCCAGATAAACGCTTTCTATGCGTTTATCGCCTATAGATCAGTTTGCTTGGTCGAACGATCCTTTTTGCGTGTGCGCAAAATTTGCTGCTGCGCAAATGTCACTATTACGGCCTTGCACCTTCATACCACCTCGACATACTCCATGAACAAAGTCAGCACCTCATTATAGCTGCCGCCAGACCACTGTATTACGCGTAAGTCTTGGTCAAAATCTTGGAGCTGCTGATATAGGTGATGCTTTTTTAAGGTCTGCCGAACTATCGCTATCAGATTGAACACGTTGCCGTCTTCACCAACCAGTTTGCAAATTGGTTTAGAGTCCACCACCCTACCCTGCATTATTCTGGGTATTTCAGATACGGACTTTGGCGAACATAGACCTTCACGCTCACAGTCAACCTCGATGCCATTAATTGAAATATCTTGTAGCGCCCTAAACGAGATGTACCCCCATTCGGCATTATCCATGTCACCGTTTAGTATGGCGTAGCTAAAAAACAAATCATCGCCATCAAACTCGCACACATACCAGTCGCTATCGCCAATTAAGAAATGCAGATACACGAGTTTGTTGTGAAGCGGCGTTGATTCAGTTGCATGCAGGCGAGGTAGACGGTCAAGCCGTTCCCGAGAGGGTATATTCCACACAATTAAACCTCATATATATGAAATTATGAGGTTTATTATTGTTGCATCTCTTAATTCAAAAGTAAACCAAAGACGTGCTGACAAGTCTTAAGACAATTTCTGCCAGCTATAAAACATCAGTACTAACGGGTTGGTTTTTAGAAAAAGGCTCAGATTTATGGAGGCATGTATTTAATGATGGATGTGAAGCAGCTCACTACAGATGCAGAAGGCGGCAATGCTGAGGCGCAATTTAAACTTGGTTCACTCTACTACGAAGGCACTATCTTCGCACAAGATATTGAAAAAGGTTTGTACTGGTTAGAAAAGGCGGCTGCGGCTGGAAACATAAGTGCCATGATTAACCTCAGTATCCATTGGTTATATGAGGTTGATGATGAACGGGAGCACCATACTGGTTTTTTATGGGGTATGGCAGCCGCAGCAACTGGCGATTCAAACGCTCTGTACAATTACGCCGTGAGACTTCAAAATGATATTGGCGGTCAGGCCGATGTCAGGCGTGCTATGCGCTATTACCGCTCAAGTGCCAGGCAGGGTAATGCTGATGCCCAGTGTAATTTAGGGACAGCTTTTATTGAAGGAGATGGGATTCAACAGGACATTATCAAAGGTGTTGAGTTGCTGAATGAGTCGCTTGAGCAAGACAATGCGGTGGCACTCTATATGGCTGGTCATTATTTGTTAGACGGCAATATTGTTGAGCAGGATATTGATCTTGCCCATGAGTTTTTTGTTGAGTCCAGCAAGCAAGGTCTGTGGCTGGCAGATGAAGTACTTGATGATTGGGATGAGTATATTGAAACTTGCTAAATTCTCGGACACAGATTCATGCCGGATTATATCTATTTGATTTCAATTTTTCTTGTCTGGTTTTGGCAAATATTCTGCTCTCTCATTCTCATAATTACGGCCTGATTTTTTCGTACCAGATTTGAATTTATTGGTGTTGAAAATTTGAATCTTAACAAAAATAGATGGTTGCCCTACCTTATCAGGAAAAACCTCAAGACACCCGAGTCTTTCAAATGCTTATGATTTCCTCTGCTCATCTATGTTGTTTTGCTGATCTGAAAGTCAGCTTCGGTCCGGCGGGAGATAATAAAGAAAGTTCTGTATATATTGTTTTTGTTCTTTGATTTAGATTACCAGTAGCACGGTAGAACTCCGATATCCAGCCTTCGATTGGTCATCACTCGAGGCTCATATTTTGATAAATTTAGACACTTTCTCCTACCATCTGGTCAACACCCATCATTAGGCTCACTATCTGATTGTGATTTGCCTCAGCCATATCAAGAACGCCGGCAACTCGACCACTACAGAGAACAACCGCTCGTTGAGCCACTTCAAATGCGTATTCCAAATTATGTGTGATAAAGATAACCGCAAACTTTTGTCCCAATTCTTTTAAGAGGCGAAGTACTTCTCGGCTCTGTTTGACGCCTAGGCCTGCTGTCGGTTCATCCATTATAATTAATTTGGGTTCGTGCCCGATAAAGACGCCTCTGCCTATTGCCACCGAATGCTGCTGGCCTCCGGAGAGTGAGCGAACTTCCTGATTTAGAGATTTGATAGTGGTTTTCAGATGCGACAACACCGTCTGAGCCTCTTTGTCCATTTTCTTTTTTTGCAGAAAACCCCATCGTGTATATTCAGAACCAGCAAAGAGATTAGCTGTGACATCGAGGATTCCAAATAGAGCCAGATCTTGGTAGACCGTCTTGATGCCAAGGTTATGAGCATCTTCAGGTTTTGATATATTTACCTGCGTGCCCTCAAAACGAATCTCACCCTCATCCAGGGTGTGAGCACCGGATAATGCCTTTATCAGGGTTGATTTTCCCGCACCGTTGTCACCGAGAAGAGCTAAAATCTCATTTCCGTAAATATCCAGATTTATATCGTCCAAAGCCTGAATACCACCAAATCGCTTTGATCCGCCTCTTATTGATAGTATTGGGGTTCTGCTTTCATCGTGTTTTTCTGGAGAATTCATCGCTTATTCCTCTAAATATTTATGTGTCAAATGCTCACTATCGCTCAGATTAGTAATTTTCAGTATCAGCTCGCTTGTTACTTTTATTTGAGTCTTGAGTTGCGCACTGCGGTAGCTATTGCAATTATCAAAATGGTGCCATTGACAACCTTCTGCCAATAGATCGAGGCATCCATAAGCACAAATCCATTATTGATGAGTGCGAGAAGAAGAACACCGAGAAATGTGCCCCAGATGCTGCCTCGTCCTCCCGAAAAGGTTGCACCTCCAATCACCGCAGCCCCAAGAGCTCTTAGTTCAATTTCCAAACCAAACTGTGCATATCCCATTGCTAATCTGGAACACATAAAAATTGCTGCAATGCCGGCGAAAAGACCGCATAAAGCAAACCCCAACACTACTGTTTTGTTGACATTAATTCCCAATAGCGCCGCATTATCAGGGTTAGCCCCCACCGGAAATGCCCGATTCAGATGCACCCAGTTTTTTAAAAGGAAGTCAAAAATTATGACGATGAGCAGTGCGGCGATAACCGGAAAAGGAATTCCCATTATTTCGCCTCGCCCAATGATCAAAAAGCTTTCCGGCAGGCCGGTGACAAAATAACCGGAAGTCAGGACCATCGCGCCACCCCTTGCCAGAGACATCATTCCCAGAGTGACAATAAATGGGTTTATCCTAAATTTCGCGATGACCGCTCCATTTATCGCTCCGATGATGAGACTAACGCTCAACCCGATACCTATCGCAACCGGCACACTGACAACTCCTTTTTGCATTAACAGTGTGGTGATTATCCCAGTGAGAGCAATATTAGAACCAACTGATAGATCCAGACCTCCCAGTATCAGCACATAGGTCATACCCAGGGCGACTATCAAATCGTAGGTCATGCCCATGGCTACTGATTTTATATTACTTTCTGTTAAGAAGTTTGGAGTCAAGTTGGAGATGATGAGAACTACAACCAGGGTTAACAGCAATAGCTGGACTTCTCGAGCCTGGATGGCTGTGGAGAGAAGTCGAGATGATCTCATTGTATCGGTCATTCTTGTATTTGCCCCGGATTTGATGCCATGTTTTATCGCCGATTTTCGTTAAGAATCAACCTGATAGAACAGGATAGTTGAACCTTAATTGCCCCCAAGCATGAAATCTCGCCAGTTGTCCATGATACCGGTTCGTCTGAACCGAAAATACTGTTCCAAAACGACTGATATCACGAGCATAGAACCGTATGCGACTTTTTCCCAATAAGTTGGTACGCCCGCTTGGACCATGGCATTTGCCACAATTGCGAGAAAAATGACCCCTAATACCGTGCGACCAATTGAACCGATACCACCGCTTAAGCTCGCACCGCCAATTATTACAGCGGTTATTACTCGCAGCTCAGCATCAATGCCGAAGCTGGCGTTTGCACTAATGTATTGTGAAGCAGTGATGATGCCAGCAGTCCCGGCAAGGGTCGCGCTAATGATATAGGTCACCCACCTGAAACGCTCCACATTCATGCCACACAATCGGGCAGCGCCAGGATTGCTGCCGATGAAATATACCTGAGAGAAATACTTGGTATGACGAAGCAGGATGTGGAAAGCGATCGCTAAAATGATAAACAAGACGACGGGGAATGGGATATTGAAAAGGTATCCTTGGCCAAAATAGGAAAAGGTTTTGGGGAATCCGGTAACCGGGTGCCCCTCGGTGATAACCAGCGCAAATCCTCTAACGGCCGTCATTGTTCCCAGGGTGACAATGAAGGGATGTGCCCGCAACCGGTTTATCATCACCGCATTAGCAAAACCGATTGAACCTGAAATACACAGGGTTAAAAATATCGAGAGTGGAACTCCCAAATCAGCTTTAAGAAACAGCCCAACCAAAATGGAGGAAAGTACCAGGACTGATCCGATAGAAAGATCAATGCCTCCTGAAATAATTACAATTGTCATGCCCAGAGCCATGATGGCTTCCTGGACAAAACCCATTGCGATTACTTCCATATTATAGAGCGTAAAAAAGTGTGAGTAGGTGATACTCATCGCCGTAAACAGCCCGACAGTCACAGCGAGTAATCCCAGATTGGTCTGTTCTGATAATTTTCGAACCATTTCGGTTACCATCAAAGGTCGCAAGAATCAGAAAAATTCAGCCAGGCCACGAGATGACCTGGCTGAACGAGTCTTTTATTATGACATCAAAACAGGAATTATTTACCTGACACAAAACCAGGGGGACTCTTGTAAACCCCAATATCGTCTTTGGTGAGGATGCGAACCCCCGTATTCACGCTCGGTGGAACATGAGGACCATCAACCCTCGTTTCCTGATTTGCCCCCCAGGCCATCATCATGCTGATGTAGCCCATTAAGTAAGGATTCTGACCGACTGTTCCGCGAATCTGCCCTTTGTCGATTGCCTCCACGACCGGCATGCCGAAGTCAAAGCCCATGATCTCGATTTCACCTTCTTTGCCCACATTCTTTACCGCTGCCACAGCACCAGGACCCGGATTCCCATGGGCGGCAAAGACAGCGTCGATTTCAGGATGGGCTTGAAGCATAGCGGTAATGGCCGCTTCGGCTGCTGCTACTTTGCCTTCGTCATTGCATTCCGCCACGACCTTTACGTTCGAGCCTTCCAGACCATCTTTGAATCCCCTGATTCTCTCAACAAGGTGATTGGGTCCAGGAAAGGTAGAAATGCCGACCTCACCTTCTCCATTGAGCCATTCAACCATGGCCTTTCCTGCGACTTTACCGGCCTCATAGTTGTTGGTGCCGGCAAATGAATGTCGTTTGCTGTCCGGAGCATCGGAATCAAACGTAATGACCGGGATACCCTTGGCCACTGCCTTATCTATTGCCGGATTTAATGTTGTCGCGTCTCCGGCAGTTACGATGATACCATCAACTCCTTTAGCAATAAGCTGTTCGATAGCGCGAGCCTCTTGAGATGCATCCCAGGTTGCAGGCCCCCAGAGCTCAGTCTTGATGTCTGGTCCTAAAAGTTTTGCTGCATCCTGCATCCCACCATAAGCCCAGTTGAAGAATTCTGAGCCCTTAAGAAAAACAACCATCCCATAAGTTTGCTGAGCAAGTGCACTTCCAGCGGAAAACAAGGTCATAAAAGTAAAAACTAAGGACACAACTAACGAAAATAACTTTGATTTTGCTCTTCCCTTCATGTTTCGACCTCCTTACTCAGATGCTGAAAATTTGAGAGATTCTTTAGCACATGGGTCCGTTCTTCTCAGAACAGTTGACGCCCTAAATCAAACGGACAAGCCTTTAACCTCTCCCGACTGCAACAGGTTGATTTTTCATTCTTGTCTGCGTTGTTTTCTGACTTGACCACCTCCTTGTCCCTGACCGATCTGTCTCGGTATAATGGTTATTGATTCTAATAGGATATTGACCTCTAGGTGCGGTTCAAAAGCACCAAAAGCGGCCTATCACTATTGTTCTATGGCCAAATCGGCTTTGTAGAGAAATTGATTCAAAGCCAAAGCTATGGCGCCGTAAGCGCCAGCATCCATACCTAAAGGTGAAACCTCAATCAAGGTGCTGGATTTAATCTCGCTCATTGTGTGTTTCTCAAATTCTTTTTCGATTGCGTCCTTTAAGAGGTCGATCGCCAAGGTAACTCCACCACCCAAAATAATTTTGTCCGGATTTAGCATGTTCGCCGCAATTGCCATAGCTCTGCCAAGATACTGACCAGCTTTGTGGAAAATCTCATTGGCCTGAGATTCACCATCTCTTGCCTTTACCGCTAAATCCTTGACAGTAATCCAATCAACATGTGGTTCTTTCCTGCCAAATAGATTATTTGCTGAGAGTTCTATCGCATTTCCAGAGGCGACAGCTTCGAGACATCCTAGTTTTCTGCAATGGCAGCGTATCGGCTCATCTGAAACATGAATGTGACCAAACTCACTGTGATTCAGATAAATCTGATTATTGACCATGAGCGCCGAACCAATCCCGTAGCCGATATTTACGTAGAACACATTTCTCGCATCCTTGGCTTTGCCATGCCATTTGGCTCCCAAAAGCATGGCTCGAGTGCAATTGTCTGAAACCACTGGAAGTCCAATTAAGTCGGTGAGAATATCGTTTATTTTGACGTTCTCCCAGTTCAAGTCTGGTGAAATACGAATGACTCCCTCATGAGCCTTTACCAGTCCCGGTACTGAAATACCGACGCCGAGAATGCTCTGTCTGTCAATCTTGGTGGAATCAATGATGTCCTTTGTTAATTTACTAACTTGCTGGAAGATATTTTCCGATGAACGATTCTTTACAGTTGGCTGCTGGATTTTCACCACGACCTCGCCCCTCAAATTACCAATGGCGCCAACGGTATTTGTCGTACCTATATCCACCCCGACCGCGTATTTATGCGAGGCATTGAGGGCCAAAAGAATTGGCTTGCGCCCTCCTTTTTCACAACCAGCGCCTTCACCGACTTCAATAATCAGGCCTTCGTCAATCAGGTCATTGATAATTGTTGATACTGTTACTTTGCTCAGGCCAAACTCTTCCGCTAATTGCACCCTGCTGATCGGATTTCCTCTCCTGACCATATCAAGCAGTAGCGAATAATTGCTGTCTCGCCCAAACTCCATTTGACTCTTAGCTCTGAACTTTTCTGTCTAACCAATCCAACTTCTTGAAAACGTTGGATCAACCCCTTGGCTTCCGGCAAATTCAGTCGACATCGATTACAACTTTTAGTGTCGTTTCGACTTGTTCCTCGATGTATCGATAGGCATCGGCAAACTTGTCAAAGGGAAAATGACTGGTGATTAGCGGTTCTGTAACCATTAAACCTTGAGCAATCCATTCAACCGCCTGCTCATAGTCTTGCAGCTGATACATCAGCGTGCCAATCAAGCTCAGCTCACGGTCCCCAACCACAGACATATCGACGCGCGGACGATCACCAAACACATCCAGCACCACTATGTCGCCGCCCTTTTGAATGTGCTGAACGGCATCATCGAGGGAAGCTTCAACTCCTGCGGCTTCAAATGCCACGCTGAAACCCTCAGAACCGAAGGTCTCTTCGGCCTTGTCGGCAAGATTCTCCTTCTGAACATTACAAATTGCAGCGACTCCTGCTGCAAGCGCCTTTTGTAGACGAAAATCACTCAGATCAGTGATCATCACCTTTTTGGCCCCGCGACATCGAGCGGCCTGAGCCACCAGGTTTCCGATAGTTCCGGCACCGAAGACAACTACGTTTTTATCTTTCAGCGAGTTTATACGATTGGTTGAATGCGCTGCTACCGCCGCTGGCTCGATCAGCGCACCTTGCTCAAAGGTCAAGCTATCGGGAAATACCATGACACGATCTTCTGTTACAACAAACAGGTCCTGAGCACATCAGGTGCCTGAAACCCACAAACTTTCAGCTCGTCGCATATGTGATAATCGCCACGTTTACACGGATTGCATACGCCACATACCTTTTGCGGTGCCGCGGTAGCCTTCATACCTGGCGCCGCCTTAGTGACACCATCGCCCACGGCTTCTACCACAGCGGAAAACTCATTTCCCTGTACGACGGGATATAGGGTAAAAGGATGTAAACCATGCCATACATGAATATCCGAACCGCACACCCCGATCTTTTTAACTCGTAAAAGGATTTCACCCGGACCCGCAATCGGCGCTTCTACTTCTTGCAATACGATCTTGCCTGGTTCGGTCATCACCGCCGTTCTCATATCATTCACTCCAATTTCTTTTCCATCTTCCAGCGGGTGCCAGCACCAGAAACCAGCATCACGTTGCCCCAGGCAGTAAAATCACCCGTTCGAATAATCGTCTTGGCCTGATGGCTTCGCTCCTTCAACTTGTCATGCGGGATCACTTCCAGCGCCACCCCATCCCCAAACGAAAGTGCAACGTCTCGGCAATGGGTGGGATTGTGGTCCTGCGTCTCTTGAGCAACGACAATTTTTTCGACCGAGTGCACCTTGCGTAATTCAAATAATACCTCGAGTACTGACGGCACCCCTTCAGATAGAGCGATGTCGATAAGTTCGACGTGGTCCGGGCAAGGAAAACCAGCATCAACAACCATCAGCAGATCCATGTGGCCTTGACGATTCAGGGCCGAATCGATTTTCCCATTGATCATGCCAACTTCTTTCATGATTCTACCCCCTGAAAGTGGTGTCGATCTGTACTTTTTTGTGAGCTGCCCAGGAAGATTTGAACTCTTGGTACCCTTCGTGAGTCATAAACACTTGAGAGTCATCCCAAAGAACTCTCCAATCGCCATCGGCTTCCGGCCAGAGGAAAACCTGACCCCAGATTAATCGATTGTTTGCATCGATCCCCGGATGTTGCTCGGAGCCATCTCCTGATATGGCCAGCAAGTGCTGCTCGGTGAGAATGTCCTCAGTCGCTGCTTTGAGATTTTCTGCGATACGGGATGATTTAGTTGTCATGACCACAAAACCACCGCTTTTATTTTCGCGTTGAGCGGCCCAATTCAAGCATACTCGCCCGGCGGAGACATCCAGTTCCTCGCCTATGGCTTGGATGACAGGATCAGCCAAATCCGCACGATGCTCCCTGAATTTGTCACGAGCGGGCCTGTGGGGAGAGCCCACTGCCATATAGCCCGTACAGATAATCTGTTCCGAATCAAAATATCGGCGCAGTTCCGTTTGCTGGAAAAGCGGATGCATCTCCATTTGATTCAATACGGGACGCTCATTCTCAGAAACATCTCTGAGCAATAGCTTCATGGTGGCTTCAGTGTGGTTCGAGGTACCGATATCCACTACCTTGCCTGCTTGTTTGAGCTTGCAGATTTCGCCCCACGTGTCCAAGAACGCTTCATGAATATAGGGTACTGCATCTGGATTCCGGTGTTCGCCCGCACAACCTGGAGTGTGTACATTCGGCCACGGCCAGTGATTCAGATACATATCGATCTGATCAACCCCAAGCGCAATAAGAGTCGCATCACAGGCGGGAGCCACGTCCTTCGGGCTCATATGCCCGTTCCATAGCTTACCTGTTATAAAGAGATCTTCGACTGAGGAAATATACCCCTCACGGATTGACCGTTTAATTGCCTCTCCGACGACCTCTTCATTCTCATAGGCACGTGCAGTGTCAATATGGCGCCAGCCCAAACGAATTGCTTCTACAGTGGCGTCCTCCATATGTTCTTGTGCCCAATCCGAGTGAAACGTCCCGAATGCCGCAGCCGGCATCATCCTGCCAGAAGCCAGTTTCAGCTGATGAACCTGAGCTGGGTCACATGGCTCAATATTTGGATTGAAATGGAAAGGTTCTTTTCTCAGCGCCATATCAGCCCCTCTAAGAAATTTAGATTTGGATATGTTCCAGGATGGAATTGATGTTCGAAAAGAGTAACTCTGTATGTTGGTTAATTAACTAAACTAACCAACCATCGCTGTCAAGACTTATCTTCAGCGCTGCAGTAAGAAACTATGGCTCGATTAAGAAGATAGGTTAGCCTTAGTGAGCATAACCAGTTAGCCAAACCGGACGGGCTTAGACTAATAGAGCACTTGAGAATCGGCAAAAAGCGCCTAGCGCGAGGGATCCTCTGGCTAGGTTAGATTTTCAGAAAAAGCGGAGCGAGATGATGCTCAAGCGAAACTTAAGCACAAAGCCCCTCAAGATGCTCGATGGCCATGTTCACAGAGTTATTAATTATCATTGGTGGGGCTTCAGCCCTTATCATAACAAACAATCCGAGGGTAGATGCTGTTAAGAAGTCAGCCTCGCCTTGCAGAGCAACTTCGTTTCGCAACTCACCCCTACTTTGAGCATTCTTCAGAGCCTGGTAGAACGCTTGCGACAAACGCTTGAAATATCTTTGCACAAATGCAGCGCCACTGGGATCCGCAGGACCAAATTCAACTGCCGTGTTGCAGAGCAGGCAACCACGACCCGAAACAGGGCCCTGGCGAGCCACAGCGAAAAACTTTAGCAACGCACGAATTTCCCTTACACCCGCCGCTGGAGCTTCGAGCGGGCTGAAATTTCGTTCGATCACTGTCTCGTTGTAGCGTTCGAGCGCAGCATCAAATAACTCCTGCTTTTTGCCAAATTCGGCATAAAGGCTGAAACGATTAACCCCGAGTGCTTCGACCAACATCTGTGTTGAGGTTCCCGCGAAGCCATGGTTGCGAAAGAGTTCCATGGCTTTCTCAATCAGTGTGTCTCGGTCGTATTTCTTTTTACGGCCCATATCATCTCCTACTTGACAATAGGCAAATTACCTTATACTTATTATCTAACCGATCGTTCAGAAAAAGTCACGGTTTAAAGGAGGTTGATATGAATGAAAAAG
>JARRLH010000017.1:0-35159 GCA_037387205.1 Desulfofustis sp. | reverse complement strand
GCTTCTTTTTTGTCACTCTTCTCTTTTTAGGAATGTCATCCCGTTCTAAAAGCCAATCAGCGATTTTGGGGGCGAATTGCTCTTGATATTTTGAGCTGACATAAATGCCGATATGTCCGGTGTTTAGGCAGATGTCCTCGGTATCTTTGCTGCCCACTTTGTTGACTAACTGCTCGCAGGCCTCTGGTGGAACCAGGTGGTCGAATTTGCCATAGATGTTGAGAAGGGGCATGGTCAGCTTGTTTAAATCCACACGTTGCCCCCCCACCTCCAGTTTGTTCTGCAGCAGCTTGTTTCCCTGATAGCAGTCCTTGATGAATTGGCGAAACACCTCGCCGGGTAAATCGGGACTGTCGAATATCCACTTTTCCATGCGCACGAAATTCTCTACAAAGGTCTTATTGTCCATGTTCTCCATGAAGCCGACATATTTGTCGATCATCAACCGGGCCGGATTGAGCAGCAGGAATCCCAGATTCATGATATCGGCAGGCAGGTTGCCGAAAGTATCAACAACCCGGTCCACGTCGATGCTCTCCATCCAGACATGGAGGAGTCCTTTTTTCGTGTCAAAGTTGGTGGGGGTCACCGTGGTGACCAGATTTTTAATCTTCTCGGGATGAAGGGCGGAATAGATCACGCTGAAGGTCCCCCCCATGCAGATCCCCATGAGGTTGATCTTGTCAACTCCATGTTTGTCACGAATAAATTCGACCACATTGTCCATGTAGCCATTAATATGGTCATCAAAACCCAAAAAGCGGTCCTTGCGGGTGGGATATCCCCAGTCGATCATGTAGAGATCGATGCCCGCGTCCAGAAATCGTTCCACCACACTGCGGCCGGGCTGCAGGTCCAGCATGGTTTCCCGGTTAATCAGGGCGTACGTCACCAGCAAAGGAGTTTTGTAGCGGATGTCGGTTCGGGGAAGATAGTGTTTCAGCTTGACTCGATCCTCTTGATACACTACCTCGTAGGGAGTTTTAGCCAGATCTGTTTGCAGATCCTCAAGCAGAACCTCCGATGCCTTCTGAGCTCGGGATTGGACTTTCTCCGTCTCCGCCGCCAGTTTGGACAGAATTAAATCTACAGGAATTTTAACTTGTGCCATAACTGCCTCCTTTACATACGGCCGGTAGGCAGGACCGTCTGGTCCGAATCAGGTTACTTCTTTTCTAGCTTGCGAAGGCGTTTTTTCAACTCATACACCTCCCGGGCCAAATCATCCATGTCGCTCTTGCGCGCCACCGGTAACATCTTTAAAACGTCCTCCAAGGCCTCGTCACGGGCTGCGGAGAATTCTGCCAGGCTGGTTACGGTCCGTCCCAGGGTGTTTACATATTCGGGTGTTTGAAAGAGAGTCATGAAATGACCTTCCAACACCTTCAACCACAAGTTGTAATAGGACTTGGTGTCATCGGGCAGGGTGCCATTTTCGGCCATCTCGCCCAGTTTTTCCTGCATCACCTGGAGGCTGCGGGTAAATGGCATGCTGAGCAAGCGCAGGTACTCGGACAGATTGGACTGAAAAACGGTGTAATTGTCCGCCACGGCACTGACTTTTTCCTGGTAGGAGCGCATCAGTCCCAGCTGGGGGATATGAATAAATTGGCGCAGCTCTTTCTCGTAGATATCGGTCCAGATCCGAAAAATGTTATCGTCGATATCTTCGAACTTGTAAGCCTCGGTAGCATCCCCTATGCGACCCATGCGCTCGATCATTTTCTGCTGCAACTCCAGAAAACTGCTCAGGGAAGACTGGGCAAAACTGAGCAGAAGTTCCGGCATGGCGCCTCCCCCCTTGAGGAGGGAATCCAGGGATTCCGGGGTGGTCATGGCTTTGGTCATGGCCTGCCAATTGTTAAGGGCAGCAGCCATGGCCGCCGCACCTTTTGGGGGAGGGCCATTGCCCTCAGAGGTCTCGCTTTTTCGCTTCTCGCCAACTCCCGGCCATTGGTCAACCGTTTGGTTAACCATCTGGCCCCAAGCCTGCCCCATGGAGTTTACCCAGAAGTTCATCATTGACGTGAAGTCAAAAGGATTGTCGCTTTTTTCGGTCATGGGAGATTGTCTTCGTTAATGGCTATGCCAAATTGAAATAGGCTTATCTGTACATGTTAACCTTTGGACCCCAAGCGCAGCCCGCCATGAATAAAAAATACCTCACCAGCCAGGGCTTCGTTGCGATAAATGTCCCCGACAAATGCTGCCACTTCCTCCGGTTCAATGAGCCGGCCGATGGGCACTTGGCCGACAATGTATTCCAGGGCCTTCTGATTCATGCCCTTGACCATGGGGGTGCCCACGTAGCCCGGAGCCACGGCCACACAGCGGATCTTACCGGCAAGACCGCGCCTGAAAAATTCCGCGGTGATCACTTTGGGAATGACCGACATGGCCGCCTTGGTGGAGGAGTAGTTGATCTGACCGGCAGTGCCCAATGATCCCGTCGACGAAACCAGGCAGATCAGGCCGCGGCAATCATGGTTAATCATCTGTTCTGAGCATTCCCGCACCATCAGGAACACCCCGGTCAGGTTAATATCGACGACGCTCTGAAAATCCTGGAGACTCATTTTTTTGGTGACTTTTCCCGTTTCGCGATCCGGTGATACCATCATGCCGTCCTTGATTATGCCGGCGAAAGGTGCAACCAGATTTATTTGCCCGAATTTCTCCATTGCCCGCGCTGCCAATTGGGCACAATCAGCTTCTTTGGTGACATTGCAGACGAAAGTTTCAACATCTTCACCCAAGATATCTTTTGCCCGGTCCAGAGCGGCTTCGTCAATATCGGCAATAACCGCCTTGCCGCCCCGGTCAAGCCAGTACTGTGCCAGTGCCATTCCTATGCCGCCGCTGCCGCCCGTTATTACCGCCACCGATCCATTGATTTCCAGCATCTCTTAACGTCTCCGATGAATTCGTTTTTATACCACGGGTTATTATACCATGGCGGACTGCCTAGCCCTATGGTGTTTGATTGGGCAAAGGAGCACTTCTTTTTCTGTAGTCTGTTAATGTCTATTTATCCGCAGCCGGTTTCGCAGCTTGGGCGCTATCCGTTATGTTTTCAGGATTTATCCTTATAGGCGATGTGAATGCTCTCCATGAGGGTATGGAATTGATCACTCTGCTCTTCCATGGCGTCTTGCAAGTGTTGGAACAACTTGGAATGGCCGCTGCCTTCCTTATCCAGAAGATCCTGCAGTTCCTTGATGGCGCGCTGCAGCTGGAGGATTTTTTCTTCAAGAGCCGCACATTTGTCCAGTGCTTTCTGATGTTCGGATTGAGAGACCCATCCCCACTGAGCCGCCATTTGGTTCAAGGATTGCTGAAAGTCTTGAACTGCGTTTTGCCACGCTTTGTCTTCCCTGGGCGCGTCGGATTTTGCCGGGCCCAGCCCGTAGCAGCGCCGGAAAAGCTCGCTCATCTCATTGGCGGTGCTAAATCCCTGTTCCATCCAGGCGGTCATATCTTCCAGTTGTTTTTGCCCTTGGGCCATTGTGGTGAAGAAATTGCCCCAAAATTCAAAAAATTGCCGATTCGTCATGCTTTCTTATCAGAACTGGAGGTTGAGGTTTTCGCCCTGGCGGAGCCGGCGCTGCTCTTCTTGACAGAAGCACGTTTGTGGCCCGATGCCTTTCTCTTATCTGCTGCTTTTCTGGTTGTTGACGATGCGGTTTTAGCGGGCCGGGTTTTAGAAGACGATGGCGCCGTGCGAGTACCGGCCGACTTTGCGTCTGTGCTTTTACGGGGTGAGGCCGATCGGCGTTTAGCGGCCAGCTTTCGGGCTTCGGTAAGGGCATCGTCAAGGTCCATGTGAAACTTCACCGGTCCGCGGTAGTTTTCATCTCCAAAATGGGTGTGCAGAGCATAAGCGGAATCCGGGTGGGACCATGAGGTAGCGATGGCCACATGGCCCTTGGGAAAGGGGGTCACCTCAACCTCAATATGGTCCCGGGGTGCCAAAGCTGTCTCCGGTTCCACTAAATCGTCGTGGAGGCCATAACAGATCAGCCAAGGGATCTTTTTATCGGAAATGCGCTTGAGATTGAGCTTTTTACCAAACAGCTGCACCGGCAAGGTTCCATCGACAGTGATAGGCTTGTTGAAGGAGGCAAAACTCATACGGGTGATTTCCATCGGCAAATCAGATCGTTCGTTTTGGAGCCAGTAGTTCAAAGCAGCCGCAGTCTTACTGATCTGATATTCCCCTTCGGGTTGGCGCGCAAACATCATCAGATCCCGCAAGAAAGCAGCGGCCGGAATTTCATGCTCGATACTTTTGAGTTTGTAGATCCAGCCCATCAGTTTTCCGTCAGCCACCTTGTTGCCATTGGGCAAAATCTTGGTGCCGTAGGCCAGGTCGTTGAACCGCTGAGGTAAGCGTCTTAAGAAATGGGACAACCCTTGGCTGCGAGTGCCGTCCATTGGAGATACGCAGGTAATGAACGCATCCACTAGATCGTCCAGCTTACCGCTGAGCAGGTTACAGAGACAGCTGAAACCGCCCTGGCAATAACCGTTCAAGGTGACTGGTTTGCCGTGAGCTTTTTTGATGGCCTCGCAAAAACGGCGGGTGTCTTCGGCGTCATCTTCGCCAGTCATGACTTGCATAGCTGGAGTGGTGTCGATGTTTTTCATGATCCGGATGTAGGTGGGATATCCCTGGTTGGCGTAGCAATGGGCATAGCTGCGCTGCTCACCCGGTAGAAAAGCGAGGATATTGGCACCCAGCACATACGGGGGCACGATCAGCAAGGGTTTGGCGTCCATGCGGATTGCAACCCCACTGACAGACGGGGCCACCCTGTAAAGCAGAAAACGGTCAGTTTCGTCAAAGAGAATGTGTTCACCGCGCTCGAAGTGAAAGCCGAACTCCGGAGCAATGGCGTCAATGGCTTTCGGATAGCGGTGCGTCACCATCTCTAGCAAGTCCGCCTGGCGCTTGGTATAGCGGGCCAATTTGTCATATTTGAGTTCAAACACACTTTCCCGCAGCGCGTCGTTGAAGTCATCGGCGGACAATTTGGCAAAGGCGATCATCATTTTTGAAATGCCGTCCAGGCTGCGGTCCATCAATTCGATATTGTTATCCAGCAGTCCCAGGTAGGCATCAAAACTCTCCATGAGATCCGTGCTTCCCAGCCTCTGCTTTTCAACCCGCTGGAAATAATGGGTCGAGAGCAGGTAGGGAACAAAAAAATCCATGGTATAACGGGACATCCCGGCCACATAGTCCTGGGTGGCAGAGTACAGATTTTCCATCACGGAGATCCCATCGAGCAACGAATCCATTCCGTTCTCAGGACTACCGGGGGGCTTTTTTCGATCGACCATTGCAGCTGTTCCTTAAGTGTATCCCTGCTGGACTGTTGGAATAACTGCCCAGCAGGGGATTGGGATTTAGGCTTTATCAAAGTAGTCTTCGACTTTGGCGTAGTTTTCGTCCACCATTTTTCTGAAATCGTCGCAGCCTTTGCGATAGGCTGCCAGCCAGTCCTCGATGGCCTTTTTACCCTCCGCAGGCATCCAGGTGGCCTGGCTCAGAAAGGTCTCGACCATTTTTTCATTCTGCTCGTAGACCATAGTCATGGTGCTGAAGCTGTTGTCAAAAGCGGTTTTGTTGAATTTGATCATCTGTTTGGCAATCTGTTGGTTGTCCATGTGTCTATCCTCCATTGTTGAGACATTTGCTACATCTTGAACCTTTTTTTGTTTTACCTCAGGATATCAGATCTGAGTGTGCCCCACTGCTTGTGAATATAGGCGTACAAACCAATTTGTCAACGACATATTTTGCATTGCACAAAAAACATTCATCTCCTTTTCTAATCAGAAAAGAATAGTTTATATGTTTATTATAGTGTTATATTAATGAGCATATAATAGTCGTGGATATAAACTGCAGTTTCTTTTTATTGCATTGCACCAGGCGGTGGCCCGAAGAAGGAGCGGACAGGAAATGACAAAACCAATCCTATTTAAAAAGTATGCAAACCGGCGGCTCTATAATACGTCGGACAGTAAATACATGACCTTGGAAGAGATAGCAGAGTTGATCCGCCAGGGTCGCCAGATAGAGGTCATCGATGCCAAAACCAAGGGGGATGTCACCGCTTTTATCCTGACCCAAATTGTTCTGGAGCAGGCTAAAAATAAAAATACTTTGCTGCCCGTCCCCCTGCTTCATCTAATCATTCGTTTCGGCGACAATGTTCTGGTCGATTTTTTTGAAAACCACCTTCAGCAGGTGATTGGAAATTATGTTGAGTACAAACAGACCATGGACACGCAGTTCCAGCGCTGGCTGGACCTGAGCAGAAATCTGACAGAAACCGCCCAGGAGAGTATGAAAGCCATCAATCCGTTCCAGGCATATTTTGGACCACGGAGGAAGCATGAAAAATCCGATGATGAAGAGAAGTAAAGGCAGCGTGCCACCGTGCTGCGGCCTGGACAGGAGAATGGTACGCTGTACTTGATGGTTTCCTGCAGGATTACTCAGCGTAACTCCGGACTTTGAAGAAAGTTCCCCAGTTCATTGTAACAGGCTCTACATGTATCCAGAGCAAGGTTTTCCAGATTGAGAAAGGCATGTAACAGCTTCTCGAAATGGATATGGCGGGTTGTGATTCCATGCTCCTTGAGCCGCTGCACATAACGAGTTCCCTCATCGCATAACGGGCATAATCCGGCCGTGATTACCATCGTCTTGGGGAAATACTTGCTGATCTCCATAAACAGCGGTGATGCTTCGATCCGGTCTTCGTTGTTGCTGAAATAGTTGTCCAAATACCACTGAATCTTCTCTTTTTCCAGCAGATAACCGGATGCAAGCCGATCCGTCGATGGGCTGCTCAAAGAATAATCGAGACTCGGGTAAATGAGCACCAGTTTATCTATTCCTGGCTTCCGGGCAGCTTGATAACGGTGCGCCAATGTCGCACTCATCGCGCCTCCTGCGCTGTCACCTATGAGGGCAAGGCTGGGCAGATGGTTCACGCCCAGACGCTCAAGCATGCCCAGACAGCCGTCAAGAACCGTCGCCCCGTCCTCGATGCCGGCGGGATAGGGATGTTCCGGAGCCAGCCTGTACTCTACAGCGATGACGACCCGGTTGGCAGATCGTGCTATTTTTCTACAGATTGGATCGTACACCTCGACGCTGCCACACATGTGGCCACCGCCATGGAAAAAGATTGCAACTTCAAGAGAGCAACGTCGGTCAGGGTGATAAATCCTTACCGGTACCGGATGATCACCGTTGTGTATTATGGCATCCCTTACAAAAGACACTTCCTGGATATCCGTTACGAAAGTCCTGGTCATTGCCGCCATGCTTTCCCTGACAATTGCCGGGGTCAGCCTGTTGCCCTGGGAATGCCAATGGGACAGGGTTTCGTTATACTGTTTCAGCCATTGCTGTAGTATTGGTGGTGGTTGCTCCATGTTTTCGTTGTCGATCCGGTCGCGGTAGCGACGACGGGGATGGTAACCAAAATTGATGCAAACTGTGGTTATCTACTTGATATCAAAAGAGGAAACACTAGTGGGATTGGCTGACCTGAATCACCTAATCCACCACTCTGGATTTGCATCTGCCTGGCAGAATCAGAGTGTCCGCTTTTGATCAGTTCAATCTGCGCCTGTTGTGGATTGAATTCTCATGCATCCATTTCATTATCTGTTGCCAGTTATCCTCGTGATACCTGCCGGTCAGGGCCTTTTCAGAATTATAGATACCGGTATGCCCGACAAGAGGATTATGGAATGCCCGGGTTACATTGCTGCTGATTTTACTGAAGATTGCAGTGCAGGTCTCAACAGGACTTATATCGTCCTTGCCGCCTGACATGACAGCAGTCGGGCATGTTATTCGAGAGAAATCCTTATCTCTTATGCACTCAGCTTCAAGTCCATACTTGAAAAACGAGAACAGGTCCCGGTAGAGCCCGCCGGCGATGTCGGAGACAACGTCCTTGTCCATCCAGCTCTTGAAGACATAATCCCGCTCACAGTCAAACCCGTCGTCAGCCATCTGGTAAAAGAGTTTGACATGCCTGCGAGCGATGAATCCATGCTCGGGCCTGCCGATAAAATAGTCGGGCTCATCCATCAATCGCCATCCCTTGGCCATCAAGCTCGCCGACATCCTGTTGCCTGATGCCTTGAGGTACTCATCAACTTCTTCTATCGAAATACTGTCGGCAAATTGCTTGATCCAGTTATCCCCTTGCCTGGGATCGAAAGGGGCCCCGGCCAGGACAAACGTATTGGCATCATCAGGATTGTCAGCCAGGTTCCAGGCGTTGAAATAGCCCATCTGGCAGAGACCGACGATGTGAGGCGGCCTGCCCGTTGTCCTGATGGTATGTCGGTTCGCCTCGTGCACGCTTTTGAGGTACTCTGGCGTTGCCTGGTCAAGGTTCTCTTCCTGAGGATTTTTAGCGGCGAATATGTTAACGGGACCGAAACCATTATCGAGAAATTCTCGCGCCAGACTTGACCTTTGATATGGATTGAACCTTGAATTATAGTCAGCCAGCGCGGCGCTCCTACCGGTGTATGCTACAAAGATAGTAACGGGATTGTCCAGTGTCCCATTCTCAACATCACAGGTGAGCAGTGCGGCCCGCTCATCTTCCCACTCTATATGATGCGGCAAACTCGGCCTCATGGGCTCGATGTGCTGGGTCGCATGGTGTAAATAGTCAAGCTGCCGTTTTGGATTCACCATATTAACAGCATTGACAAATAGCGGGTTCCCAATCCCAAGAAATAACTGCGGTACGGCGATGGTATACTTTGTCATATCAAGGAAAAAGTTTGCCGCTTCCAGGGGATAGGCCCCCATGAACCTGGTCACGTTTGCGGCTGCATTGATCATAGGATGTACTAAATTCTCTTCCAGGCCGACCATGGTTTCCAATGTTTTACATCCTATCGAACCCACAGTACCCTTCATGCTGCTCCCTCCTCGGAATTGATTGATGGCGATCTGAAAATCTTTTTTGAGTAGACGTAAAGGCGGCATGGGCAGGAGGGTATCTCTGTTTTCTCCTGTTCCAGTATGATTTGGATGAGGATGAAAGCCGTCACGTCTTCTGTGGTTTTTTCATCAGTGACGACTGTCTCATGACCTTGATGAATGATCCCCTCTGTTTCATCGAGGGGCGCGTATGTGTTTTCAGATATATTGTACGGGCGCCGAATGTCATATTATTTTGCATGCACGGGTGTATTCAATCGCCGAGAGCTCCCTGGCCGACGTACCTTTATGATTGCAGTGCAGAAAGAATATTGGTTCCATTGATGGTCTTGCACAAATCTTTTTAATCGTAATATAATTAAATGTTTATGAAAAGATAAATTAATCTATAAAATCGGATGGCAAGCAGAATTACACAATGGTTGGACTCCGGATGACCTGTCCCGCTTAAATGGTTCCAAAAGAGGCAGCTGTGGCCAATGCCGCGTTTATATCTCGCAGAGTATCACCGGGCTTTAACAGGCAAGCATATCTGTATTGCCTGTCGAGAAGGCATATTGCGCGACAACCTTCAATACATTGTGGCAGACGTCAAGTTTCTTGTTCGTCACGGTATTCAAACGACTCTCTATCACAATATGGCCAACCGATTTGCCAATCAAAAGCATTTTCGATTACTGGCCAATCGTCTGCCTGAAACTACAATAATACGAGTTACGCCAGAGGTGGATTTTTATAGGCACGTTCTTGACAGAGAGCAGTCCGTCTTCAAACTCATTTTTTTGGAAAGAAAATATCTTTGTGATCAGAAAGGACACCGTATCAATACACTTACGACCCGGGATACTGTTCAACAAACGAGCGAGATTGTCGCCAATATAAACCTGGTGGGGGCTTTGAACCAAATAAGCAGCCGCATCAGCGAAGGAGCGTACGATCGAGTCCATATCCTTCCGGCACGTAAAAACACTATTAAACATGAGTTGTTCACGGTTGAAGGTAGCGGAACTCTAATCGCTAATAATTTCGAGGAGAAATATCTTAAAGCTGAGACCGATCAAGATATGGAGATGATAGCTGGAATCCTTGATTTGTATAAAAAGAAGGGGTTCCTCAAAGCGCGGGATAAGCACTATTTGTCTGCTCACAGAGATCGTTTCCGCCTTACAATGATAGACGGAATTGCTGTTGGCTGTTTGGAACGGATAGAGATTGATTCCCGTACAATCGAGCTAGGAGCTTTGGCAATTTCCACTCGATTTCGCAATCAGCGAATAGGGGCGTATACTGTGAACGCCTTTGAGAAAGAGGCGAGACAGAAGGGCTGCAAACGCATTATTTCTCTCACCGACAACCCCCGGCTGCATTCACTTTATAATAAACTAGGTTTCAAACAAGGCGATCTGCCAGAGTATTCCGCAAGACGAGCATCCTCGCCAGGTGTTGCTCTATTTTATAAAGATATCGAGTGATGGTTTAGTGCAGGGGTGTATCGCCCTACCAGGGCAGAAAACCTGACCATGCACACAGGCCTTCTATCAGATACGGTTCTAAAGAGCCAAAAAATGTAATAAGGATTTCTATCCACTTGGCGAACGATAGCAATTGAAGCGTTGTCTAATTTGCTCAGATCTCCATTTTTACAATAGCTAATTCCACAGTCAGAGGTAATTGCTGTTTCCACCGGTAGTATTGCCACTTCACTTTTTCTGGTTCTTCCTCAATTGCTGACCTTGTGCATTGCCCCCACCTGCTGATAGTGAAAAGGTTTAATTTGGTAGATGAAATATCTGGATGGTAAAATGAAACATGAGCAAGATATCAAGCACCATATCCCGCGGCCACTTTCTCGGCCAGACCAGTTTCCTATTGGGCCTGGTCATACTGCTCTATTTATTCCTATGCCTTGTTTTCCTGGTCAATAAGTTACTAAATTTAGGGTTAAACTTAGAATTTTTACTATCCGCGGTATGGCTTGGCTTGTACCTTACTTTTATTCTCGCTCCGATCGCGATACTTACCGGCATCCTGAGCCGTTACTTTATTCACCATGACCAATCGGCGCCTAACCGATCACGCCCTAAGCAAAAATATTTACCCCCAGCAATTGGGATAACTTCAGGACTTGCTTACTATGTCTATCTGATTGTCACTTTGCATATCTCAGGCCTTCTTTGATAAGACGGCCGGAATCAACCTCAATACAGCTCTTTCCATTCATGATTATATTTATAGAAGAGTAAATCGATAATGATATAGGCTGACTTGCAGTTGCTCCGGAGGGTGATGTGTTCAAAAAAAGCGATCAGGACTGTATCAATACCATTATAGATTACATCGCCGATGGCATTTTTATAATTGACTGTGAGCAGACGATAAACTACTTCAACCATGCCGCAGAAAAGATTACCGGGCTGAAGAAAGAAGAGGCTATCGGCAAAAAATGTTATGAGGTGTTGGGCGGCAGCAGCGATAAATGCAAGAAACAATGTTTTTTAAAGGAAAGCATGCTGACCGGTGAAGAAAAACTTTCAAGAAAGACCACTATCTTTAAAAGCGATGGTCAGCAGATTCCTGTGACCATCAGTGCCTCGGTAGTTCGCGATAAACGTGGTGACGTTATCGGTGGCGTGGAGACCATGCGGGACATTACCGCAATGGAGTTTTTACGCAAAAAGATTAAAGGGCAGTGTTCTATCTCTGACATTATTTCACGCAATCAAGAAATCAGAAAAATTCTCGACATCCTACCGGATATAGCGAAAAGCAACAGTACTGTTTTGATCGAGGGTCCAAGCGGCACGGGTAAGGAGCTGTTTGCCAAAGCGATACATGATCTTAGCGGCCGATCCGGCAAGTTTGTTGTTCTTAACTGCACTGCCCTGCCTGATACCTTGTTGGAATCTGAATTATTCGGCTATAAAAAAGGTGCATTTACCGAAGCAAAACGTGACAAGCCAGGCCGCTTTTCCCTTGCTGAGGGAGGCACCTTTTTACTTGACGAAATAGGCGATATTTCAAGTGCCCTGCAAATGAAATTATTGCGGGTCATAGAAAAGATGGAATATGAGCCTCTCGGTTCAATGGCAACCGTAAAAGCAAATGTTCGCATCATCGCTGCGACGAACAAAAAACTTGCCGACCTGGTTGCCCAAAAAATATTCCGGGAAGATCTGTTCTATCGTCTCAATGTAGTAAAGATTTACCTGCCGCCACTGTCTGAACGCCGTCAGGATATCTCCCTGCTAGTAGATAATTTTATTAACAAATTTAATATCATAAAAGGGATGTATATTGAGGGCGTATCCCAGGAAGTTCTCGATGTGCTTATGAAATATGATTTTCCTGGCAATGTCAGGGAATTGGAAAATTTTATTGAATATGCCTTTATTCTCTGTCATGGAAATATGATCGAGCTGGATCACCTTCCTAAAGAATTGCGTAATACCCGACAAAGAGAAGAAGCGCGCGCGGAAAGTTTGGCGACAAAACCGCTTGCCGCCTCCGAGCAGAGTACCATCAGAAAAGCTCTTGATAAACACGGCTGGAACCGAACCGCCACGGCAGCGTATTTATCAATTGATCCGAGTACATTGTGGCGCAAGATAAAGAAATATAACATTACAAAGGGATAGCAGGGCACAGGGATTTCCTGCTCGTTCACACTCCGGCGCGGGCAAAACAGCTAGTGAGAGCTCACGGCATGCAGTGGCGTTTTCAACGAAGGCAGATGCGCTGCATCTTTTGCAAGTTTTCTGTCAACGGCATACCCGATAAGGCCATAAATATAGGCAAACAAGACACCGTTAAAAACGTTGATCATAACAAGCTCAGAAGCAGTGATTGCCGTATTCGGTTCAAGCGTTCCACTCCATAACAGACTCATATACCCGATTGATCCATGGGTCAGATTGACAAGAACGCCGACAAGCCCTAACAATTTTCCGATTAAAGGTATATAGGTCATCTGGATCAAGGCAAAGCTTACCGGTGCTATGACCATTCCAACAGCGACACCAACCCACATGAACCTGTGTTTTACCAGTATGTTCCTGGTCAGATATATGCATGATAGAGGAACTATTGCCAGAAAAAGTAACCATTCGCTCATGACAGCCCTCCTCTGTTTTTAGATTCGCGGCATAAATGCCTGTTACTATGATCATTGCAGGATGTATTCCAAAATTATCGAAAATATAATCGTAATTAATATCGGATTGTTACCCGCAAACCCAGGAGACACTTGCGTAACTCATATTGCATAATTGCATTACGAAAAGGAAACGGCTTTTGCTTAGCGTATAATGGTCTCCCTCATGGGAAGATACGTTGCAAGGGGCGAGCGACGCATAATTTTTTGCATATAAAATAACAATTACAGTAACTTATATTTTTACAACTACGATATTTGACTGTGCGGTCTGGGATCAGAAAGTGGCGTTGGCCGATAGTGACAGGTTTATTCGGGCCTCATCGTGCTCGCCGGCCAAATGAAGACCTCAGAACAAACCACTAACTTTTTATTTTTATTGTAAAAAAACATTAGGTTTAGGTGCTTATCAGATGATTGCAGAAATGCAAGCTGATCGTGCAGAAGCACAACCAGAAATACAATGAATTAATGAAGAATTCGACAAGCCTGCACCATGCACCGAGAACCTGCCGCGAGCACGCTGGGATTTCGAAGTTGTTGCCTAACGCGGCTATCTCATCACAGAGTTCAAGAAATCTCTGCCACTCCAGCTAAGTACTGCCGGAGAGAAATCAGTCGCACTGTTCAGCATACCCGGTGAACATGCTTTTGAAACGTTCTAGCGGAGTGTGCCCCAACGTTGAAACGTAACAATGAATAAAAAGATATGACGTGAAAAAGAAGAACAAAAGAACGTGAATGGTGTCGAGAAGCTTGATGCCGCCTAACAGGTTTATGTATTCTTCATATTTCTTAATCTGCCAGAGAAAAAGACCTGACATCATTTGAGCAGGAAGAAGAACAAACATAATGGTCAGATACACCAGTTGTTGGAGGGGGTTAAATTTATTATCAGAGGTCACAATGTGCGGATTCAGCCTGCCAACAAAGACGCCATAACCATAGTATTTGAGCTGTTTGAGGATTAGAATTAGAAAGTTCCGCTGGTCAGGGATATACACTTTCACATTACCAGAAACGAGGTAATAGGTAAGCCATATGAAAAAATTGATTATAACCACAAATCCCACATAATTATGAACAGCAATAGCATTCGGAAGCGCCATTAAATGCAATATTTCGGCATAGCGAATCTGTACACCTGTAAATATTAGAAGAACGAAACAAGTCGCATTGATCCAATGCCATATTCGTACTGGCAGCGGATTGATATAGATACGCTTTCCGTCAGACAAAATGGCTCCTGATTACGTGTACGGTATGGTTATAAAGCAGGAACTATTTACCATTCCCTCTATTCCTTCGGCGTAATGAGATAGTACAAGCCCTGATTATAAAATGCCCGCATGCTGTAAAAACCCCGCCGACAATGATCAATACACCTATCTTGTCCAAAAGTTTCACCCGGGTCCCTCCTACTAGATAAAAACGGCTTACGTAATAGCTTTCAAGAATCTCCCGGTCGATATTATAACGGTCTACGGTGCCATCATCCCTGGTCATGATAATCGAAACGGCGTTAAAATATGGTGAATCAGAGGCGTGACAATTCTCACAAGTTTTCTGTGCAGACTCCCTGTGTATCTGGTGGGCAATCGAGTTAATATCGGCAACAAGTTCAGCGCGTAAAATGGGGCGAATATTTTTCTGCTCAAGCAGAAAAAAGAGGTCATCAAACTCATTCATATCAATGATTTCATCTTTATTCCTATCAATTGTCTTGATGATCTTGTCGTAATCAAAGCCTATTTTTTCATGGAGTTCACTACCGTTGTAAAATTGATTTGTAAGCAGATCATAAAGTCTGAGATCGATATGCCTCGGTACGTCTGGAGCATGGCAGACGACGCATTCAACATGGGCAAAATGTGCTTCACCCGAAGGCAGCCAGTCATGAGACTGGTTAGGATTATGGCACTTCAAACATATACTGTTTGTCCTTTCTGCGACTGAAGCACCTTCCATTTGTTGTACATAATGATAGCCATGACAGGCATAGCAGGTCATGGTGATACCTTTTGTCCTCATTTTCATGTGCACACTGTTCTTGAATTCTAGGCCGGCATCTGCATGACACGAGACACAGTGCACCCTCTCTAAATAAAGTGCGTGGGGAACCTCTTCGTTCCAATCAAGCTCTTCAATATCAGAGTGGCAATCTACACAGGTAACACCGTTAAGGTTGTGAATCGATTTTTCAAATTTATCTTCGTCCACGTACAGAGATTCTGTTATCTCTATCCGCAATATATTGTCGTTGCTTTCCTTGGTAAGGTCTTCATCGTTATGGCAGTCAAAACAATCTGAATTATCAACAGCCCAGAGAGTAGAGGGTCCACAAGAGCAGGCAAGAATAATGTACAGTCCGAACAGCACTGGGAAGTCATTCTTCTTTTTCATAGCATTTCGGCTCCTGGTGCGCCTCGATATGACCACTGTAGCTCTATCTATAAGTTAACAAAAATACCTGAAGAATTAAAATTCTCTGTAGATCCTTGCTCGATCAAACTGATCGCACAGTCTTCTAAATGAGACGAGATAGAATGGACTTAAGGGTGAGTGCTTGCGCCCTTGATTCAGTTTAGAAGAATTTCTGCGTCAAGCTGAGTGCTTCTTCTTCTCTGCCCAGGTTAATAAGGGTATTGGCCAGAGTTTTTGCCAGCACACGGTCTTTAGGGAAGACCTTCATGCCTTCTCTAAGTATCGTTTCGGCTTGCTGATAATCTTTCTCGTCTTGGGCCAGCAACCCCAAGCCCCAATAGGCTTGTGCGTCAGGGGCATATTCGAGGGCTTTAACGTAGAGCTCCCTGGCCAAATCCTGAGCTACTGCGTGTTCTAGAACATGAGGATAGTCTCCGCGGTCTATGGTCAGGGCCAGACGGGAGAGAAAACTGGCGTGAAAGGGAAAAAGCTCCTTGTCATCGACCAGCTCGAGCGAGCGAATAAAGGTTGGAATACTCTCCCGGATTGATTCTTTTATTTCTTTGCCGAACTGGCTCACCAGTTCTGCGGAAAGGTTGGTGTCTACTTCGAAAAAAGGCAGGTCCTCTTCGCGATAAAGCCAGATGTCGTCTGTTGCGCCTGTCTCTGATTTATAAAGTTCGAAAAGGTACGTGCCAGGGAACAGGGCCAGGACATGGAAAAGGGTGACCAAGGGTTGTATGTCGTTGAGCAAGCGGATGGTATCCTGCACAGTATCGGTGCTTTCCCCGGGACATCCATAAATAATATAGGCCCGGGCCAAAATACCGTAGCTGACAGTCAGGGCAAAAGCGCGGCGAATCTGGTCCTCGTTGAATTTTTTATTGAGTACGTTGCGGATTTTCTCTGAGCCGCTTTCCACCCCGAAGCTGATCTGAATACAACCGGCCATGCGCATGGCTTTCAGCATCTCTTCATCAATTCGATCCACGCGCGATATGGCTGCCCAGGTAATATCCAGTTTCTTCTCTATAATCAGGCTGCAGATTTCCAGAACCAGTTTCTTCCTCAAGGTGAACATATCATCGCTGAAATGGAAAAAACGTTGTCCCTTCTGGCGCAGGATTTCAAGCTGTCGGACGAAATAGCCGGCCGAATGAAAGCGTACTTTGGGGCCCCAGAACCATGGTGATCCACAAAAGGTGCATTTACCCGGACAGCCGCGGCTGAGCGCCAGATGGTGAAAGGTATAATGGGCGGCCGGCAGGGGCAGCGCGTCGAGATCCTCGATGCGCTCGGCCTCTGGGTTTCTCTGAATGAGATCGCCTGATCTGAAGGTCAGGCCAGGTAAATCGCTATAAGAGCTCTGCGCTTCTATTCGGCGGACCAGCGCCGGAAAGGTTATGTCGGCCTCTCCCCTGACAATGATGTCGATCCAGTGAAAGTATCGCAGCAAATGGTCATCCAGAAATGTTGCACCGATACCGCCAAAAACAATAGGTACGTCTGGAAAATGCTCTTTGAACATCCTTGCCAGTTGAATTCCGCCCCAGCGATTGGCGTGGAAGATGGAAAATCCAATGAGGTCCGGTTTGAGAGACCCAAGTGCTTCTTCAATGACATGAGGTTTATCCTTTACATCATGCCAGTTTAGCAGCTTTACTGCATATCCTTGCTCCTTGAGAATGGCGCCAAGATAGTGCAAGCCGATAGGCGGCGCCTCTATATTTTCGACATGCACTCGTTCAATGGAGAAAAAGGGATAAATCAGGACAATGTTCATGGAATTTCTTGTGCTGCTACCCTTGGGTATTGAAGGTTGAGCCATTTGCACAACGATCTTTTCGCCCAAACTCTGCGTTTGAAGGTTGAGCCATTTGCACAACGATCTTTTCGCCCAAACTCTGCTATATGCTCAAAATTTGATCCTCGGAATATCAATCATATGCCTGTGGTAAAATTTCTCGCATGCCTTGATTTTGAACGAAAATCTTAGTTTTGCATAAGGCTCGGTTATTGGCGAATAACATCATCGAGCTTCGACGTGCTCGGGTCTCATCTCTGTGACGGCCAGCGTGCAGCTTTATGCAGGAATCATTGAAATACGAAAAAATATCATAATATTTCTGTCGACCGGTCCGCATTTCTGAAGTGGCAGTAAAGCTTTTCTAAATAATTATCAAATGCCCCAAGCGATGGACTCCAACACTATATGTCAGGATCTGCTTCTCCGGCGTCCCCCTTTACCACCGCCGCCACGACCGAGGCCTCCTCCTGATCCATCCCGTCGACCTTTGCCACCGCCTCTTCCCAAGCCTCTCCCCAGGCCTCCTCCTGAATTTTTTCCTGCGGGAATGTTTTCGCTATCCACCTCATTTTGTTTATTGCTTTCGGGAATGGCATCATTCGTTTTCTTCTCTGTCTCTTTTTGCATGACACTCTCCATTACCTGTTTTTATTCATTTACCCGCCTGCCAGACATGCTACACTGCCAATGCAAGTATTTCGAAAGATGGCAGTGGTGTACCTAATACACTAATTACTCTTGCTGATTTGGGATTAAAATATGCTGCTAAATTAACAGAGGCCGGCAGATGTATAATTATCTCTTTGGGCCAGTTCCTTCCAGGCGCCTCGGCATTTCACTGGGTGTCGACCTTGTTCCTCACAAGACCTGCAGTCTCGACTGCATTTATTGTGAGTGCGGTGAGACAGACAATCTGACGATTGAACGACGAGAATATGTCCCTCTTGATGAGGTTCGTGAAGAACTTGAATGTTATTTCCGCACTAATCCCGATCCTGAATATATCACTTTTTCAGGATCTGGTGAGCCAACGCTCAACTCACGAATTGGAGATGTACTGGATTTTATCCGTGAGAAAAAGCCACGTGTACCTGTCGCTGTTCTAACCAATGGAACTCTTTTAGGGCAGAGGGATGTAAGAAAAGCTCTGCTCAAGGCCGATCTCGTCATGCCTTCACTGGATGGCGCCTCTGGCTCGGCTCTTCAGACTATCAACAGACCCCACAACTCCATAGACGTGGAAAGCTATATCGATGGATTAACCCTTTTTCGTGCAGAATTTGCGGGCACACTGAACCTGGAGGTTTTCATACTGCCAGGATACAATGACACGCCTGCAGAACTGGCACTTCTTAAAAGGGCCATAGAAAGAATACATCCTGATCTGGTTCAGCTCAATACCCTTGACAGGCCGGGAGTAATAGCCGGCATTCATGCCGCCACGCACAAGGAGCTCCAGGCGATTGCGGAATTTCTAAAGCCAGCCAGGGTGGAAATAATTGCCCCTGTTCAGCAGAGAAAATCACTGGACTCCTATCGCAGCGATATTGAGTCGGCAATTATCGAGACCATAATGAGACGCCCCTGCACACCGGAAGACCTTGCCACGACTCTCGGACGCCATATCAACGAGATAAACAAATATCTTGGTACGCTTGAGGAAACACAAAAGATCGAGTCGGTGCGACAGGACAGAGGGCTTTTTTATAAGACGAAACCCAACAATACATAGCAACATAAGGTCAAGGCACCCAGTCAGGCAAGGCGCGAGCGAGAAGCCGGCGGAGCAGCCTGGTTGCCTTCAGGATAAAGGATGGAAGGTGGATGCATTACCGGCACCCACCTTCCCAGCCGTACCATTTTGATGCTGAGTTGCTAGAATTACAAGAGTTTTTCAATTGGTGTATAATCCAGGTTGAACGCTTCGGCTACAGCCTTTTAGGTAAGTAAGCCATTGATCACGTTCCCGCCTTTTTTGATCTCTTCACTTTCAGTCATTGCCTGCGCGCCTGCCTGAGTCATGCTCACTCGCTTCTCTTTCACTTTAATTTCTTTGAGTACTCCAACTATCATGTCATTTCTCCTTTTCAGATCTTTATGTTATTAGGGGAATCTCGTTCGCTGGCCTGCGATATACTGTGATCTCTTTGCTGAAAGCAAATCATGTGCCATTATCATGGAAAATATTAAATACTGATATTATTATCATATTTTATAGATAATTAAATTAAGCAAGAATGTCGTACAGACCCGTCTCATTATGAGACGAAAATTTTTCGAAGAGATGATTGATATCCACTACTATCCCTGCTACCTTTTGATGTGTGTCAATTTGCTACATGTTTTTAAACGCGACAAAGGTGGATGGAGGCTGTATGAACGTGGAAATCACCAATGGCGGCATACCCACCGCCCAGCAAATGCAAAATGAGATTGAGCAATCCCACCAGCGCTCAAAATCCTACGGTATTTCCCCTGAGGAGCGAAACATTGCTCAGAAAAAACTGTCCCCCCTGGAGCTTGAAGAACGCCGGCAGCAATCAGGCCATCTTCTTGAAGTGGTCATCGCCCACATCGAGGAGTTCTATGAGCTGCTGTCTCCCGAGGATTTCATGGTCGCTTTCGCCGACGAGGACGGCTATATCCTGCATCTGGCCGGAAGCGCTGAAATAAAGCTCAAGTTCTCAGAGCGAAACTGCGCCCCTGGCTACCGCTGGACGGAACGAGATGTAGGCACCACTGCAATCAGCTTGTGCCGCAAACTCATGTGTTCCATTCAACTCAACGATAAGGACCACTATTGTCGGCGGGGGCATGGTTTTACCAGTTCCGCGGCACCAATTTTCGGCCGCCAGGGTGTCCTTGCCGGAGTGCTGGTAGTGTCTGGGGCCAGCAGTAAAACCCACCCGCATACACTTATCATGGTGACGATGGCGGCTCGATCGATAGAAAAGCACATGCGCCTTCTCAGACGCAACAATGAGATGTCGCTCTACATCGGCTTTCTCGACCGAGTCCTTGAAGCAGCAGGAACGGGCCTGATGACCATGGACAATGATATGCGTATCTGGAAAATCAACCGCAAAGGCAAAGAGATTCTAAAAACCCAAAAACTGGATGGACAGCCGGTTTCGGTATTGCAAGGATTGACACTGGATCTCGATGACATCGCGGTTCATCCTGATAAGTGGAAGGGCAGAGAGGCGTCGCTGCCAAACGACGTTCACTTTTATTACACCGCTCAGCCGGTGCTGTCCGAACGGAATGATCTGCTTGGCGCTGTTATGGTTTTTGAAGAGTTCAGCAATATCAAGAAGTTGGCGGAAAGAATCTCCGGGGCCGAGCCGTTCTTCATGTTCGAACACTTGATTGGCAACTCACCTGCTTTTACAGAGGCGATCCAACTGGCCAGAAAAGCCGCAGAAACTTCCTCGACCGTGCTCCTTCTCGGTGAAACCGGCACCGGCAAGGAACTGTTTGCTCAGGCGATTCATAATGGCAGCCAGCGGCGCCAACAGCCTTTTGTGCCCATCAATTGCGGTGCGATTCCCGGTGAACTCCTTGAAAGCGAGCTGTTCGGCTATGTAGACGGGGCCTTCACCGGCGCCTCCAGGAGTGGTCGGCCGGGCAAATTCGAGCTGGCGGACGAAGGCACCATTCTACTGGATGAAATTGGCGATATGCCGCATGACATGCAGGTTAAACTGCTCCGGGTTCTGCAGACAGGAGAGATACAGCGCATAGGTGCGCGCCGGACCATACGCACCGATACCAGAATTATCGCCGCAACCCATGTGGACCTCAATAAAATGATTGAACTCAACCGGTTCCGCAAAGATCTGTTCTACCGCTTGAACATTATTCAGATCACCTTGCCGCCGCTGCGCCAGAGAGGGGCCGAGGATATTGAAGCACTGGCCAAACATTTCATCAACCATTACCGCGAGGGCATTGCGCTCAGCGGCTCTGCCCGGGATGCACTTATCGGTTACGCTTGGCCAGGAAACGTCCGAGAGCTGGAAAATGTAATCCAGCGGGCGATGCATCTCTGCGGAGGCAGAACCATTAAACTTGAGCATCTTGGGCTCCAGTCCCAGACCAAGGCCAGGAGCAGGTTCACTGGAGGAACCTTAAAAGAAATGGAGCAGAAATTGATTGCCGGCACCCTGGCTGAACTCTCCGGCAACATGGCCCAGGCGGCAAAATCTCTGGGAATATCTCGAGCTACTCTATACAGGAAAGTAAAGGACTACGGAATCATCGAGTAGATCTCGAACTCACTGAGTTGAACTTTTTAATTGGTTGACTCGACAAACTGCACCACTTCATCGAACGTCGGGCCAATATCCTTGCGCAGCTGCGGCCAGACAACCTCCTTAATTACCCGCCGCATGGCTTCATATTCAGCCTCTTTCAGATCATAGACATTAACACCGAGTTCTTTAAGAGCCTCGAGATTTTGCTGTTCATCACTTTCGGCAACCTGATAACGCTTGGCCTCCATCTGCTGAACCTGAGCGGTGATGATCTGCTGCTGCTCAGTCGGCGGGCTCTCCCACAATTCCAGGTTCATGTAGACAAACCAATACTCAAAGTGATCCTTGACGGGGATATAATAGCTGATCAGCTTGCTGAGTCCTTTATACCCCTCTGCCCCACCGCCTATCAGTCCTTTTACCATTCCCGTTTTCAGGCCCATCTTGGCATACATCCAGGTGATCGGGTAAGGAGTATAGCCCAGTGCTCTGGCGGTCAACTCAAAACTTCTTATCGGCGGTACTCTGATAATCATATCCTTAGAAACATCCGGATTACCCGGCTCCTCAGGCTCATCAGTCAGAGCGATGCCGCCAAAGTAGACTGGCCAGCCGCCGATAATTTTGATATTGAGCGGCTCAAGAAAGTCCTGCAAATTGCTGATCAAAGGGCTTGAGGCGGAATAAAGGCGCTGCGCCTCCGGCCAGGTATCAATCAGAAAGGGGATAAAGGCCAGCATAAGCTTCTTATCTACCGCAGTGCCAAAGGGGCCGACGTACATTTCAACTTCGCCAAACGATACCCGCTCCTGGACGACTGAATAGTCCCCAAGCTTATTGGCCGGGTAAATTGCGAAATTGACAGAGCCGCCGGTGGCGGCGCTTATCCCTTCGGTCATTGCCCGCACGTCATTATCTATAGCAGATCCTGCCGGTCTGACATGGCCGATTTTCCAGGCCTGCTGTTTAGCGAGGCCCGACTGAGCATTGACAGCCATTGTCATCAGGCAACAGCCAATTATCAGCAGCAGTTTTTTCATAGCATCATCCTTTGGGCAGGGGTTCGAGTCCCCGGCAGCACTGCGACTGCCGGGGAATATGAAAAAGGAGGGTTACTCCACAATGGAGTCAAGAACTCCCTGGCCCCACCCCTCGCCTACATCCTTGAGGACCTCGGGCCATACTGTCTGATGGATTTTATCTGCAATGGCGGCAATTTCCTGTTCGCTGATATCCACAATAGTGGCGCCATAATCGGCCAGCCGCTTTTCGTTAGCCGCCTGATCCCCTTCAGCAGACTCCCAGCGCCGCTGTTCAAACTGACCGGCGACCTCCTGGAGCTGTTGCTTCTGATCATCGGGCATTTTGTCAAAATAGTTCTTGTTGATAATCAGATACCAGACTTCAAAATGGGTATTCTGGGGAATGTAAAATTTGGTTACGTCACGAAACGATGCATAATAGCCTTCCGCACCCGAACCAATAACGCCGTCCACGACCCCGGTCTGTACTGCGGTGAAGGCATCGGAAAAGGGAATCGGGGTTCCCAGATAGCCGGTGTTGTCAGCAAGCAGTTGAAAGGTCTTCATCGGTGGAACGCGCAGTTTAATGCCTTTGGCCGCTGCGGGATCACCGGGTGAAACAGGTTCACGGTTGAGGGCAATGCCCCCGAAATAGACCGGCCAGGCAGCCAGCAGCTGGATGCCCTGCTCCGCGTAAAGATCTGCAACTACCTTGCGCAGAGGAGCGCCTGGTGAATAATTTTTCTTGGCCTGATCCCAGCTCTTGACCATGTAGGGAAAGTAGACCACCTGAAACCTCTTGTCAGCCGCCGAGGCAGGGGGCTGACAGGCCATGTCCACCGCACCTAGACCGACCCGTTCCTGAACCACAGTATAGTCGCCGAGCGCACTGGCTGGGTAGATCTTGGTTTTTATTTTGCCGCCTGAGGCCTCATTCAAGGCTTCGGAAAACCAGCGAAGATCCTTGTCTATGGCCGTATCCTGGGGACGGACATGGGAAATTTTCAAGGTTTTGGCCTGCACCATGCCGGCCAGGCTGAGGGCGCAAATAAATGCTACCAGAATACCGAGTCTGCGTGTTGTCTTCATGTTGCAACTCCTTTTCATTTTGCTGGGATTAGTATCCAAATAATCCGGGGAAAAATAACGACAGGCTTGGCCACAGCGACGTTAAAAATACCACCGGTACGTACCCGAAGATGATCAGAATCATCGCGGGTTTGATCACCTCGGAGAACTCCACTTTGCCGATTCTCATGCCAAGATAGAGTATGCTGGCGTAAGGCGGCGTGACGCCTCCCATAGCCGTATTGACACCCATGATTGCCGCGAACTGCACAGGACTTACGCCGATCGCCTCCATAAGGGGCAGCAGAAGCGGCGCGATAAGGATGATTGCCGTGACATCATTGACAATCATGCCGACGAAAAACAACAGGAAATTAATCAGGATCAGGAGCAGGACTTTATTTTGAGTTATGGTGAACACTCCTTCGACCAGGGCCTGCGGAACATCTTCCATGACGAATATCTGGCTGAGCATCAGGCTGAAGACAATCATGACCATGATTGCACCAACCGCCGTAGCGGAACTTTTTGCAGCCTTCAAAAACGTTTCTACCGTCAGTCCTCTGTAGATAAGAAAACCGACTGGAATTGCATAGATCACTGCTACCGCGGCGGCTTCTGTGGGAGTCATGATACCGCCGTAAATCCCGCCCAGGATGATAAGAGGCATGACCAGGGCAGGTATTGCGCGGGAGGTGCACGCGACCCCTTCCTTGACTGCCTCGGGAAGCTTCTTGGGTGGATCGAGCACAAGCGGAAACCTGCGTGCCAGAACCAGGTTTACTACCGAGAAAAGAAATGTAATCAAAAGCCCTGGCCCGAGGGTGGCCAAAAAACAGGCGAGGATCGATGTGTCCGTTACCCATCCATAGATGATCATGGTAACACTGGGGGGGATGAGAAGACCCAGAATCGAGGAATTGGCAACGAGTGCGGTCGCATATCCACGGGGATAACCTTTTTCCGCCATTTCCGGAATCAGCAGAGGACCCGTTGCGGCGACACCGGTTAAGCCGCTTCCTGAAATCGCCCCTATGATGGCGCAGCTGACCGAAGCAACGACACCAAGTCCGCCTCGAACCCGGCCGACAAAGATATTGACAAACTTCAAGAGACTGGCGGCGATTCCGCTTTCACTCATAACGGTGCCGGCGAACACAAAAAGTGGAATACAGAGCAGTACCGGGTTGGCCAACTGGGTGAAGCCCCAGACCATGGTGCCCTGCATGGTGGCCCCGCCGAACAGGCACATGGTCATCAGGGCGCCTCCGAAACAGTAGGGAAGCGGCACACCGAAACTCAGCAGGATTACTAAAACCGCCAGAGCAATGAGGGAGATAGTGACAATTTCCATGGTTACGCTCCTTTATCCGAACTGGGTTCGACAAATAGCCTTCGGGCGTTCTGGACCAGGTACCAGGCCGCGTAGCAGGTCATGAACACGAGACCAATGAAGAGGGCGCACTCGGCATAAAAAGTTGGTATATAGAGGGTTGGGCTCTCTTTCCATACTCGCAGGGCATAGCGAAAATAATCAAATGCCCAGTATGTAAGCCAGCTGGCAACAATTACCGAGAGAAGGTCTGCTATTACCCTGACGATAAGTTTGGATCTATCGGTTTTCAGGAAAACGTCAAGTACGTTTGCCTTTATCTGGGTATCTTCACGGGAGGCATTGACGCTGCCCAGAAAATACAGCCATAAAGTGGGGTAGACAAGAAGCTCTTCCAGTCCCATGACAGGCAGTTCCAGGATGTAGCGCATAACCACCTGGTAAAATTCCATTGCCGCAACCGTACTTATCAACACGGTAAGCGTGTATTTGAAAAATCGCTCCATTTCCTGCTCCTCAGAATGGTCAGGTGATTATTTCTTTTCTGCCATACGATCTGTTGCTTAGCGATTCCCGGTCTCAATGTAGTTCATAAAATCCGCCAGCTTCATATTCTCTAAACCGAGATTTTTCAAAGTTCTGCCGGTGCCAAAAAAATCCTCTTCAACCAGGTATTCACCAAGCTTGGCCACCACTTCCATCCGCGGGGTGGGAACGCCGCTCAGCTTGCCCAATTCAATCATTGGCACTAAACCGGTTGGGACATCTTCGAGAATATAGCGGGTTCTCAATTCCTTTTGCCCGGCAATACCATCGTAGGCAGGATTGCTGCGCACCGCTTCACTTAATGTAGGCTTGTCAATCCCGTAAGCGACCTTATACCAGGTGAGAATCGGCAGCAAGTCAACTTCGAACACCTTAGCAAGTGCCATGCGCTCGGAATCAAGCTTCTCGACGAAGGCCCCGATACTGGGTGTAATTCCATCATAATAGTAAGACCATTCATGGGCCGACTCAATGAGAGATGTGTTGAGCATGGATGGGGCCGGGTGGACAATGGCATTGGCATTGCCCAAGCTGGGCTGCAGCACATTCTTGCCGGCAACAACCTGTGGGAACGCTTCATGGAAAAGGGAGGCTACCCTGGCAGTGTCCCGGGCCGGCAGCGCGGCGACGACTAAATCTTGTTTGATTCCGATGATCTTGGCATAGCCCGGTTGAGGGCTCCGGCACGCATAAATCAAGGTGTTGGTCTCCGCCAGGGTGACCCGGGCGCTGCACCCTTGGTCGGCAAGAACCTTTTTAAACTCCAGGGTGCCACAGGTAGCACCGGGATGAAGTATCACTACCTGGCCATCGGCAAGCACAGGAGCACAGGCTTCGGCAATGGCGCGGTGAGCAGTTGCTGGTGCAACCACCATGACCACATCGGCTCCATCGACGGCCTTGGCTATATCGTTGGTGGCGAACTCAAGCGCCCCGAACCCCTGAACTGCGCCTTCAACATGAATGCCGCCCTGTTCTGATATGGCATTTATCGTCTCTTCAAAGATATCATAGAGGCGCACAGAAAAACCCATGATCGAAAGGTGTCCAGCCAAAGACTGCCCCCCATTGCCTCCACCAACTATTGTCCACTTCGTCGTTTTAGCCATATGTCTCCCTCGCGTGATTTTTATTTGTGGGTATAAAAGCAATGATTGTGCCAAAGGAATAACGCTTTATAAAAACACCAAATATCAGCACGATAGGTGCAGGTTATCTGCCGTGACCAGCTGCATGCTACGGGGTCGCGTCTTAATATGATACACCCGGGAGGAATGGGAGGAGCTGAAGTGGAAGTTATTCTTTGAAAGGAAGAACGAGTGTATTATTTTGAGTCATGATCAATTTTGAGACAGATCTTGTTCATCCGCGAGGGCGAACTGCACTGTTCGGAAGGTCTCTGGCATTTACATGGTCTAGATGGAGATCCTGTCGAATCATAATGAATCAAGGGGCATAATCCACTTAATGGGGTTGAATTTTCACGACCACCAGGGTGAGATCGTCATCGCTTTTCAGCCCTTCTGAAAAATTTGCATGCTCCTGAAATACTTTTTCGAGGATCGTTTGGGAATCGTGAGCCGCTGAATCACGGATAATTTCCCTCAAACGCTCTTTGCCAAACATTTCACCCGACGGATTACAGCCTTCCCAGATGCCATCAGTTCCGATGATGATCACCTGGCCTGGTTTTAACCCGTTCCTGCTCTGCAGCATGTACTCGTAATTTTCTACAACACCCAGAGCAAGACCTGGCCCCATGAGCTCTTCAAAAAGATCCTTCTCTGGATCGTATATCAAGGCTGGATCGTGTCCAGCCCGAATCCATTCAAGCTGCTCTGCGGACCGGTCCAAAGACAGGTAAAACATGGTCATGAACCTCCCCGATTCGGAGAAGTCTTTGGTCAGATGTTGATTCAGGGCGGTAACAATCTCGATCGGGTTCCCGGTATGGGATGCTCGCATGCGTAAGAAGGCTCGCGCACTCGACATGAGGAGCGCGGCATCAACTCCATGACCAGTAATATCGCCGACCACAATGGACAACTTTTCCGTTTTCCTGCTCTCGTCCCAGAGAAAATCGAAGTAATCACCGCCTACCTCATCACATGGAACATTGCGGCTGGCTATATCAACCCCGGCTATACTCGGCGCCCGTTCCGGCAGCAAGCCTCGCTGTACCTCACCTGCAAGCTCTAAAGCTTTTTTCTGCTGAGTCATGTCGGTGACAAAAGCCATGTTGCCTATTAGGCCGCCGCTGTCTGAGCGCAGGGTGTTGGCATGGACCAGGACAGGCACGACTCGCTTGTCTTGATACAAAACTTCGCATTCGAACTCGCGATAATCGAGCCCGGTACTCTGCTTCCGGCATTCAGCCAGATATTTTCGGTACTCCCCGGTTCCTTGTGCAAATGGATTTGAGCCATAAAGATCTTCTTTCTCCCTGCCAACCATCCTGGCAAAGGCATCGTTCAAATCAACTATGCAAAGATTTTCATCCATGAGCAGAAATCCTTCGCCGGCTGTATCGACAATTCTCCTATATTTCTCCTCGCTTCTGCGCAACTTTTCCTCAGCTTCTTTCTTCTCGTGCACGTCAACTATAATACCCTGGTGATAACCTTCACCGGTCACTTCATCCTCGACTACCGAAGTGCGATCTTCCACCCAGCGTAATTCGCCGTCCTTGGTGACGATACGATAGGTCTGGCTGTAGTTCTCAATGCCTTTACTTACGTGTTCCTTTATCTCCTCCGTAATCAAATCGATATCTCCAGAATAGACAATCTGGCGGAACATCATGCGGTTTTCCAAGAAGTCTTCCGCTTGATAGCCAAACCGGGATATGTTCGGCGACACGTAGACCATCTTCCTCTCTTTAACGTCCTCGGCGGCCTTTCTGCGGAACAGGATTGCCGGACTGTTGTCAATGATCATTTCAGCCAGCTGCAGTGCCCGAGCGCCCCGCTCAATGCCATTTTTATTGGCATTTTTGCCTGTCAACTCATTGAGTTGCCTTTTTAGGTAAGCCACCCGTTTGTTGAGCAGGGCGATTTGACTGCAGGCATCCTCTGCGTGAGCTGGATCAGCCAGTACATGGTCGTCAGATTTCATGATAGCAAAGTTTTTTGGAGGGACTGTGGCACCCTGCCCGAACCGTTTTATGAGCTAAAGTATCAGGGTGATCTCAAATACGCGAGGCGTGACTGCGCGTGACTACTACATTGTAGTAAAATTGGTATGGTTTATTTTGCTGTCAAGCTGCTCTTTTCCACATGGCTAAGAGTCATCCAATTGCTGTCTTTACAATAACTCTGCTTTGTCCTGTTTCCAGAACGGCTGCCACGGTTTCACTACGGAAACTGCAATAACCGTCTTGTTCAAGCCACTGAGCCACTTGCAAAACGATCTTTGCGCCCAAACTCCGCGTTATGCTCAAAATTTTATCCTCGGAATATCAATCACATGCCTGTGGTAAAATTTCTCGCATGGATTGATTTTGAACGACAATCTTAGTTTTGCCAAAGGCTCCATTGATTTGAAAACACCGCCTTAAATCTCAAGAGCCAGAAATTCTTTTAAAAAATCATCAAAACTCTGCGTATCGCTGGCTTCGAGTTGCTGCTGCTCTTTTAATGAAGCACGGGCGCGCTGGGTCAGGTCCTGGTAGACCTGGGCAGCCGATGAGAGCTGCCCGAAGGTTTCCCTATGCTCCCGGCTTTTCTGCAAAATCCACTGGGTGTAGTTGAGCCCGGTTGCACGTAACTCGCCCAGCACCTTGGCCGATGGCGTCTCTGGGGCATGGTGGAGCTTTTGCAGTTGGGCGTCTAGCGCTTTGCTGTAGGCATTGGTATCATGTACTTCATTCAGAAGTTCTGCGGTCCCGAGCATCTGATCGAGCAAGGAATTGCCAACTTCAATCAACGAAAATTCACCAGCAGGGGTAGCAAGCCGTAATCCCGGTTCTCGACCTCTGGTGATGACCTTTTGGTTATTGTTGCTAACCATCCTGCATTCAGCGGCGCAAATATCCTGTTCATCCAGCAACAGGCAGCTAATCAGGAAGGTATCGAGAAACAGTGCCTGCTGGGTATCAATACCCATCGGCAGGAAGGGATTGATATCGGTATTCCGAATTTCTACATACTCCACACCCCGATTTTTAAGAGCATGAAGTGGTCTCTCCCCCACCCGGGTGACCCGCTTCGGGCGAACATCACTGTAGTGTTCATTTTCAATCTGTAAAATGGTGTCGTTCAACTGGCGATAGGCTCCCCCAACCTTCACACCTATCTTCCTGTAGGGGGGATAGGTCGTCTGAATCGCCTGTTTAAGCGAATCAAGATAGGTGCTCAGATGATTGAAGCAGATGTCAAGAGAAGATTGAACTTTGGTCGAATAGCCAAGATCACTCATGCGCAAGGAGGTCGCATGGGGCAAAAAGAGCGTCTGGTCATGGAGCTTCCGAAGTTCATGCGGTTTGTCCGTCAAGAACGTCTCGCACAGTGCGGGAGAGGCGCCAAAGAGATAGAGCAGAAGCCACGAATGACGACGAAAGTTGCGGATCATCTTAAAATACGATGCCGACCTGAAGCGCCGCAGATCATCAGTGTTTTCCAGACTCGTCTGCAATGCCCGCCAAAAATCCTCGGACAGGGAAAAATTATAATGAATACCGGCAATGGACTGCATCATTTTCCCGTATCGATATTCAAGGCCGAGACGATACACATATTTCATCTGACCGATATTTGAAGAACCATATCGGGCTATGGGAATGAGTGCAGGGTCAGGGATACGGCAGGGCATACTGCCGGCCCAGAGCAATTCGTCCCCGAGATGACAATAGGTGAAGCTATGGAGATCCTTCAGAAAGTCAATCGCAGTTTCAGGATCTGCGTAAACCGGGGTTATCAGCTCAACAAGAGATTCCGAAAAGTCGGTGGTGATATTGCTGCTGGTCAAGGCAGATCCGAGGCCCTCGGGGTGAGGTCTTTGAGATAACTGACCGGAGCGATCCACCCGCAGTCCTTCTTTTTCAATACCGTGCATGGCTCCCTTGAGAAATAGATGGGCGCCGCTGCTTGCCAGTTGATCCAATTGTTTTTGCAGTACAGGTTTCAATATATGATTCTTATAGTATTCAGAGTATTAATGAGAATTACACTACTTACTGAATAGCACCTTAAATAGCATGTAAATTTTACCAAGGGCAACCAAGAATATTTAATGGTGTTATAGTTCACAACAAACCAACTACTTCAGATGAGGAGGTGCGCACATATGGAATACCCAATTAAAGGTTCATGTCAATGCGGGCAAGTGACTTATACACTGCATGAGGCACCTAAAATGGTGCAGGCATGTCATTGCACAGAATGCCAAAAACTGGCAACCGGGCCCTTCAGTGTTACCGCCGTCGTGGCCTCAGACGCCATTGAATTTGAGGGTGAATTCAAGGAGTGGAGCAGAATAGCCGAGAGTGGAAACAAGAATATCGCCAGGTTTTGCCCCGATTGCGGCAACCGCGTGTACCACTACAATCCCGACGACCTGGCGACCATAAAGTTGAAATTGAAACCGGTTAACATGTCTGATGACACAATATTTGAACCCCAACGACATATCTGGGTGCGGGAGAAACAGAGTTGGTGTCAAATACCAGAAGGCTTAGAGGTGTTTGACACCCAGCCATAGCCGGGTGAAGTCGAAGTCTCACAGTTTTATCAAGAAAAACAAATTGAGGATAAGATGATAAGATTATACACCTGGGGAACGCCGAACGGTCGTAAGATTTCCATAATGCTTGAGGAAGTTTCTCTGCCCTATGAAGTGGTGCCAATCGATATCAGCAAGGGCGAACAGTTTGAGCCGGACTTTTTAGCCGTCAATCCCAACAACAAGATCCCCGCAATTGTCGATGACGAAACCGGTCAATCCATTTTCGAATCTGGTGCAATCCTGCTGTATCTCGCCGAAAAGTCGGGCAAGCTATTGCCGGACAATGCCAATGACAAGTGGCGGGTCATGCAGTGGTTAATGTGGCAGATGGCAGGCCAGGGGCCAATGCTTGGCCAGGCGCACCATTTCCTCCATTTTAATCCAGGTAAATCTGACTATGCCGAGGAACGCTACCTCCAGGAGGCGAAGCGGCTCTATGGGGTTCTGGACAAGCAACTGGCGGGGAACAGGTATGTGGCAACCGACGAATTAACCATTGCCGACATCGCCATCTGGCCCTGGGTAAGCCGCTACCAGTTTCAGAAGTTAGATCTGCATTCTCATCCGAACGTTCTCGAATGGTTTTTACGCCTTGCCCGGCGACCTGCTTTTCAAGCAGGCTACAAGGTGCCGGATTCGAAACAGGAAATTCTGATGCCCGAAGCCTGACGTTTTTTTCTGGGTGGTCCTTAAATCGAGCGCAGACCGGACTGGCGGCGCGGGCGCTGCCGCCAGTCTGAATTGATGAGAACTGACCGCTATCCTTTGAGGATATGTTCGACAACCAGATCTCCCACCTCGCTGGTGGAATAGCCCATCCGGCCCGCGGCCATACTCTCGAGCTTATTTCCGGTTACCCATTTAACCCCGTCTTCAATCGCCGCGGCAGCCTCCGTTTCGCCCAGGGTCTCCAGCATCATCGCACCGGCGCAGATGGAGGCCAGCGGGTTGATGATATTCTTGCCGGTATATTTGGGCGCCGACCCGCCAATGGGTTCGAACATGCTGACCCCTTCAGGGTTGATGTTACCGCCGGCGGCAATACCCATGCCGCCCTGGGTTTCAGCACCCAGATCGGTGATGATATCGCCGAACATGTTGGAGGTGACCAGCACATCAAACCATTCGGGGCTCTTGACCATCCACATGCAGGTCGCATCAACGTGGTAATATTCCCGCTTCACATCCGGGTAGTCCCGTTCGCCGATCTCATGAAAGGCGCGCTCCCACAAATCAAATACATAGGTCAGAACATTGGTTTTGCCCACCAGGCCGAGGGTGTTGGCGTCCCCTTTCCCTCGTGCCTTTTTCCCGAATTTACGTGTGTATTCAAAAGCATAGCGCAGGCAGCGCTCAACCTGGAAACGATTGTACACCATGCTCTGGACCGCTACCTCATGGGGGGTACCCTTCATCGATATGCCGCCGGTCCCGGTATAGATACCGCCGGAATTCTCTCTGATCACCACATAATCGATATCATCCGGGGTCTTATCCCTCAGCGGTGTATCGACACCGGGATAGAGCCGCACCGGCCGCAGGTTGATATATTGATCCAGGGCAAAACGCAGACTCAGCAGTATCCCCTTCTCTAAAATCCCGGGTTTGACATCGGGATGGCCGATGGCGCCCAGAAAGATTGCATCGAAAGCCTGCAGATCCTCAACCGCAGTTTCCGGCAACACTTCACCAGTCCGCAGATAACGATCCCCACCGTAATCAAAATCTGTCATCTCCAGGGCAAAGCCAAAACGGCCGGCAGCCGCCGATAACGCCTTGCGGCCTTCGTTAACCACTTCAAGTCCAGTACCATCGCCGGGAATGACAGCGATGCGGTAAGTTGTTGTCATGTCAATCTCCAATTCTATAATTTCTCTGTAACTTTAAGAGCATGAGCGGGGCTCTAATTTCGTTCCTGCCACTTTAGATATAATCTGCAGGCTATTGTCAAGAACAAAGATGGTCCCATCCCGCAAGGCCGCCAGCCTTGAACAGGAAGGTTTTTTTATCATTCCGGCGGCCTGCGGTAAAATCTATCCGGTAGCTTGATGACAATGAACAATTAAGGGAAAGATCCGTTTTCGGATGGAAAATCAGCTGACCCTGTAGCGGTAGTGCCCCCGCTCCAGAGAAGCGTCGATTTCCACCTCGAGCCTGGCGCCTTGGGCCAGATTTTTGAGGCGCCTCAAGTTCGTACTCCTCTGACCGGCCAGGGCCGAATAGTCTCTGGCGCCAATGGTGAGGCGCACCACCCTGTCGCTACCGGCCCTGACCAGCAGCGGTCGGATTTTGCGGTACCAGCATCTGGAGTTGACCAGTTCGCCGAAAGCCGGATGGTAGGGACCGTCGAGTACCTGTTTCTCCAGCTCCACGGTGGGCTGCAGGCCCACGCGAATGACCCTGATCCGATGTTCCTCGAACAAAGCGCGGGCCCGGGCCATAAGGCTTACCGCCCTCTCAAGGGCGAGGGGACGCCACGAAGACTGGCGATACAAATCAGCGAGTTCGGTGTGTTCCAGTACCAGTGTCGGGTAGAGTCTAATTAGATGCGGCGACAGCTTGACAACCTCTCGGGCCCCGTCCATAAACGACCTGGTGGTTTCGCCCGGCAAGCCGGCCATCAGCTGTATTCCGGTCTCTATTCCTGCGCCGATAAGAAGACCTGCAGCACTCTTCACGTGCCTGGCGGTATGCCCTCTGCCCGCCTGCCGGAGCACCTCGTCGTTCATTGACTGAGCCCCTATTTCAACGGTCCCGACACCGGCGCTGATTAAAAACTCAACTATCTCCGTGGTGAGGCAATCAGGCCTGGTCGACAGCCTGATCGAGCTGACCCGCCCGCTCTTTAAATATGGGGCGACTTTGTTAAGCAGCTTAGATTGCACCCCCTCATCCAGGCAGGTAAACGAACCGCCATAGAAAGCCACCTGGACATTCTTCCCCTGCCCGGACCTGGCCAGCCAGCGGTCGATGGTCCGGCCCAGGTCGGTGACCGGATCATCCGACTCATCCCGGTCTGCGCCGACAATGCTCCGCTGGTTGCAGAACAGGCAGCGGTGGGGACAGCCCCGATGATGGATGAAAAAGGGAATGATCAACGACATCTTTTACCTTATTAACTCCCGCCGCCTATCGTCACCCACGGCAGCGCCTGGTCTATAAAACAACAAACCAGACCGGTTGGCAACCTGACAGGGCCATAATGTCAGTCGTACCAAGGAAATCGGGCATTTTTGTGAGCTATTTGCAAAACGATCTTGTCGGCCAAACTCTGCGTTATGCTCAAAATTTTATCCTCGGAATATCAATCACATGCCTGTGGTAAAATTTCTCGCATGCCTTGATTTTGAACGAAAATTTTAGTTTTGCAAAAGGCTCTTGTGTTGAAAAATTGGCGCCCTGTTCCCCGCCTTCAATCTCAGCGATTTGCGCTGTGAACCGGCATCGGCCGCGCCGCTTGCCGGCGTCGTTTGCCTTAGAACTATTTCGGCATTAAAGTCGAGTAACACGCACCTGGGGTGGCTACCTATGCCCCAGGTGTGATTCCACGGGATAGACCGCTCAGCTCAGGAGGTGCAACGCTCATGAAACTGCTCATCGTCGGGGCCAGCCGCGGGATCGGCAAAGTTCTCCTGGAGGAGGCCCTCAAAGAGGATCATCAGGTCAGGGTATTGGCCAGACACCCCGAGAAGATCGAGGCAGCGGGCGGCCGCCTCGAGATCGTCGAGGGAGATGTGCGCGACCCGGAGGGACTCAGAGCCGCCGCCCTTGATATGGAAGTAATCTGTTCATGTATAGGGGTGCCCATCACTTTCAAACCCGTGGATCTTTTTTCCA
>JARRLH010000016.1:17780-18609 GCA_037387205.1 Desulfofustis sp. | reverse complement strand
ACGGTTACACGGTAACACTCCCGAGCAATGCGGTTTATGGTCTGGAAGGGCTTGGCAACGTGCCCTGGAAACATGGCGATTTCGACACTGTGGCAAGAATTATCACTGAAGACTACTCCATTACCGTTAGAGCGGATGCCCCCTGGAATACTCTGGATGAATTTATCGAGTATGTGAAGGCCAATCCCGGCACGGTCAAAATGGGTTTTTCAGGTTTTGGTTCCTCAACGCATATCGTGGCAGCGGCCTTTGCCCAGAAATTTGGGCTCGAGTTCTCCTTTGTGCCTTATCAGGGAGGATCTAAAACCGTTGCTGCAACCATGGGCGGGCACATCGACGCCAACACCCATCATCCTGCCGAGACAAAAGCCGGCGTAGATGCAGGGAAACTCAGGGTGCTGGCGACAATGGGACCAGAACGCTCGAGCCTCTACCCGGATGTTCCGACAATGAAGGAACTGGGACACGACTGGGTAGTCTCTCAGTGGCGCGGTGTAGCTATGCCGAAAGGTGTTCCCGATGAGGTGAAAAAAGTTTGGGAGGACGCGCTGAAAAAGGTTTGTGCCGATGCCGAATTCCAGAAATTCATCACCGAGCGTATGGGCGGTACGGTAGCTCCGCTGTTTGGCAACGAGTTGGACGAATTCCTCAATCAGATGGCAGATGTGTTCATTACCACGGCTCAGAATCTTCAAAAAGACAAGTAACCAGGGGGTCTGATTGTCAGGGCCGGGCCGATCACGGTCCGGCCACTGAGCAGGGATTAAGAGATGAGACTCAGCGGAGACTCTTTGTTCGCGGCGGGATTGTTCGCGATATTTTCTTTCGG
>JARRLH010000016.1:0-17742 GCA_037387205.1 Desulfofustis sp. | reverse complement strand
AGGTCAGTGCAGCCAGGCGGTTATTGCTTCTGACCGGAATTCTACTGCTTCTGTTCGGGTATATTTTCGTGATGGATTCGATAGGGTTCATAATCTCAAGTAGTCTTTTTTTGGTGTCGGTTCATCAGCTACTGATTTTGTTTGAAACTGGCAAACCGTCACCGCTAAAAGGTTTTGCTTTCTCTGTCCTGTTCTTTTCATCAGTTTCGATTCTGCTCTACTTTATGTTCAACACGGTGTTCAGGCTGGCTTTACCCTAAAGCTCATCTATCGGGATCTTTTCGATGATTGATTTTACCCACTACGCAGATGCACTGGGATTGGTATTACAGGTAAAGGTTATCATCGCTATTGCCGGCGGCACCATTCTCGGCATCATCTTTGGCGCTTTGCCCGGACTGACCGCGGCGATGGGTATTGCGGTATTGCTGCCGCTGACCTACGATATGCCCCCAGTCATGGGTTTCGGTATGCTGCTCGGTACCTATTGCGGTGCCGTTTCAGGCGGTTCCATTTCGGCAACCTTGCTCAATATTCCCGGCACGCCCTCATCGGTTGCCACAACCCTTGACGCTTACCCGATGGCCCGGAAAGGTGAGGCTGGCCGGGCTCTTGGCATCGCCATCGCAGCATCTTTCGTGGGAGGAATATTCAGTTCCGTTGTCTTGAGCCTTGCAGCGCCGCCCATCGCCGAATTCGCCCTGAAATTCGGGGCGGCTGAATACTTTTCTCTGGCGGTTTTTGGTCTGACGATTATCGCCTCGGTTTCCGGTAAGTCGCTGGCCAAGGGTATCGTAGCGGGGCTGATTGGTGTATTTGTATCGCTGGTTGGTCTGGATCCGACGACTGGTTCCGCCCGCTATACGTTCGGGGAGATGTCACTGCTTTCTGGAGTGGCATTTTTACCGGCGTTGATAGGTCTGTTTGCCGTGGGTCAGGCCCTTACCGACGCAGAAGAGATCCTGAAGCGTAAGGGGGCATCGATCCAAAAACAGGTCAGCTCAGTGCACCTGAGATTTTCGACAATATTAAAGCGCTGGAAGACGGTTCTCTTGAGCTGCATAGTGGGAACCACCGTAGGAGCGATACCGGGAGCCGGCGGCTCGGTCGCTTCCTTCGTGGCCTATGATCAGGCCCGCAGGATTTCCAAGACGCCGGAGAAGTTCGGCACCGGGCATGACGAGGGTGTGATTGCTTCAGAAACCTCCAATAATGCAATGACCGGAGGGGCGATTATCCCAATGATAACCCTTGGTGTACCGGGAGAAGCAGCCGCTGCCGTGTTAATGGGGGGCTTGATGATCCAGGGGTTGCGACCCGGTCCGCTCCTATTCACCGATCAGGCCGACGTCGTTTACGGTATTTTTATTGCGTTGTTTATCGCCAATATTTTTATGATGCTTTTCCAGTATTTCGGCATTCGGGTGTTCGTAAAGGTATTGGCGGTTCCCCGCAGTCTGCTGATCCCGATTATCCTGCTTTTTTGCGTAATCGGCTCGTTTGGCGTATCTGGTAACCTGTTCGATGTTTACCTGCTGCTTATTTTCGGAGTTCTCGGATATTTTCTGAATCGTTTCGGTTACGGTACCGCCCCTGTGGTGCTTGGCATGATTCTCGGTACCGTGGCAGAGTCAGAGTTCAGAAAAGGCCTAATCATGTTTCAGGGGGACTGGACGGTGTTTTTTACTCGGCCGATCAGCCTTGGCTTTCTTGCCTGTGCCGCAATTTGCACGGTTCTGCCGCTCTATCAGAAATGGCGCGATGCTCGTCGTACCGTGAGTAAATGACGGTGCTTTCGATTCCTCCAATCAGGGCCCGGTTCGGCCAGGCGACTTTTCCCGGCTTGCCTGTCATGTATCCGGTGCGCCAGAAGTTTCCGGCTGAGGAGGTCAAAGACGTGGCCTCGGTCCTGACGGCAGGGTTGAATTCTTTGACCGAAATGTCCCTTATCGGGAAAAAAATTGCGGTCACAGCTGGCAGCAGGGGAATCAAAGGAATCGGCACCGTTCTTCAGGTGACAGTCAGACTGCTGCAGGAGAAAGGAGCCGAGGTCTTCATTATCCCGGCCATGGGCAGTCACGGGGGAGCTACGGACGAGGGCCAGACAGAAGTCCTGAAAAATCTGGGACTGACGGAAGAGTATCTTGGAACTCCCATCCGTTCCTCAATGGAAGCAGTCTCACTTGGAACAACCGAGCATGGTCTCGAGGTGTTCTGCGATGCACTCGCCTATGAGTCGGATGGGATTGTCGTCTGCAACCGGATTAAAGCCCACAACGCCTATAAGGCCGAGTACGAGAGTGGTCTTGTAAAGATGCTTGTCATCGGCCTCGGCAAGCATAGGGGAGCGATTGCCGCTCATCGCTTGGGATTCGATCGATTTGCTGAAGTGCTTCCCGCAGCAGCAGCGCTGAGCCTCTCCAGGCTACCCGTCCTTGCAGGAATCGGGCTTATCGAGAATGCCTACGGAAAACTCGCCGGGGTGGAGGTTCTGGCAGCCGAAGAGTTTCTGCCGAGGGAGCCGGAACTATTGCGAGAGTCAAAGCGAATCATGGGGCGATTATTAATGGACAAAATCGATGTTCTGATCGTCGATGAAATCGGCAAGGAGTTCAGCGGAGGCGGTATGGACGCCAATGTCACCGGCCGGTCGCCTTGGGGGCTTCCTGGTTTTTCGGCACCGTCGATCGGGCGCATCATCGTCAGGGATCTGAGTGAGGCGACAGCCGGCAATGCAATAGGTCTTGGTTTGGCCGATTTCACTACCAAAAGCTGCGCTGAAAAGATCGACCTGACAACTACCTATACGAACGCCTTAACCGCCAATTCCCTGCTGTCTCCAAAGATCCCGGTAATTGCCGAGAATGACCGGGAAGCGCTTTCTTATGCCCTTCACACCTTGAGCGGCGGAATCCGGCAGCATCCGAGTATCGTGCGGATCCGCAATACCAAGGATCTCGAGCTTATCCAGATGTCACAGGTCTACCTCGACCACATCGCTGAAAATCCGGATCTAAACATCGTCGGTGAAGCGCAACCCATCAATTTTGATGATTCGGGCATGCTGGTCTCAACGGTCAACAGATAATAGAAGAGGTGTCGATATGACTCGCAAGCGAGCTGAGGATTTGCGCAGCCACCGGTGGTTCGGAGTCTCGGATCTGCGCTCTTTTGGGCACCGGTCCCGAATGCTCCAGATGGGTTATGCTCGAGAGGAGTTTATCGGAAAACCTGTGATTGCGGTAATCAATACCTGGAGCGAGATTAACTCCTGCCATACTCATTTCAGGGATCGGGCAAATGAGATCAAGCGAGGTGTCTGGCAAGCCGGCGGCATACCAATCGAGATGCCGGCAATGACCCTTGCCGAGGCAATGGAGCGGCCGACTCCGATGCTGCATCGTAACCTGCTGGCGATGGAGGTGGAACAGATCCTGCGTCATCATCCGTTCGACGGAGTCGTCCTGATGGGTGGTTGCGATAAAACAACTCCGGGGTTGATCATGGGGGCAGCGAGCATGAACCTGCCAACCATCTATGTTCCGGCCGGGCCGATGTTAAACGGAAACTGGCGCGGTCAGACCCTGGGCAGCGGTTCGGATGCGTGGAAGTACTGGGAAGAACTGAGGGCAGGCAATATTACCGAATGTCAGTGGCGTGAAATCGAGGAAGGAATCGCCCGCTCGCCGGGGCTCTGTATGACCATGGGAACCGGCATGACCATGACTGCACTGGCAGAAACCCTCGGCCTCACCTTGCCGGGTGCGTCGACGATTCCGGCCGTCGATTCGAACCATAACCGGATGGCCTCCGGTTCGGGGCGACGCATCGTTGAAATGGTCTGGGATGACCTGAAGATCAACGATATTTGCACCATGCAGGCATACGAGAATGCCTGTACGGCCTTGATGGCCTTCGGCGGGTCAACCAATGCCTTTGTCCACCTTATTGCCATGGCCAGACGTTCCGCAGTCCCTCTCGAGCAGGACATCTACGATACCGTAGCCCAGAGAGTCCCGGTGATTCTCAATCTGCGGCCTTCTGGAAAATATCTTGCCGAAGACTGGTACTATGCAGGCGGATGTGCTGCAGCGCTCAATGTGATCAGTGAAAAACTGCACCTGGATGCAGGGACGGTCAACGGGCGTACCCTGGGCGACAACATCAGGGACGCCGAAGTTGTTGACGAGGATGTGATAAGACCCATAAACAACCCCATCTACCCGGAAGGAGGAACCGTGGTCCTATACGGCAACCTTGCCCCAGATGGTGCGGTGATGAAGGTGGCAGCGTGCGATACCAGTCTCTTGAATCACAGGGGCCCGGCGCTCGTTTTCGACAGCTACGATGACATGGCTGCCCAGATTGATCGAGACGATCTCGACGTGACGCCAGATCATGTTCTGGTTTTACGCAATGCCGGTCCGACAGGCGGTCCGGGCATGCCCGAATGGGGAATGCTCCCCATACCGAAAAAACTGCTCAAGCAAGGGGTGCGCGACATGCTGCGGGTTACCGATGCGCGAATGAGCGGGACCAGCTACGGAGCCTGCGTACTGCACGTTGCTCCGGAAAGTTATATCGGTGGCCCGCTGGCGCTTGTTAAAACCGGTGATATTATCGACATTGATGTTGACGCACGAAAGATCGAGGTGAAGCTATCCGAAGAAGAAATGGCACGCAGGAAAGAAGCCTGGTCGCCTCCTCCTGAAAAGTATGTGCGCAGTTACACGAAGATGTACATCGAACACGTCACTCAGGCTAACGACGGCTGTGATTTTGATTTTTTAGAATACAGAGACCAAGGGGTGCCAGAGCCCGAAATTCATTGATTAACCGCAACAGGCTTACGTTGATCCCCGCTCAAGCATGGAAAAGCCGATGTCGATGATGTTGGTTTTAATCGGCTGATTGCTGATGCGGGCGAGCAAGGCCTCCACCGCTTCCCTGCCGATCCGCTCACGATCGATATGGACCGTGGTCAGTGGCGGATGCAGGTAAGGTGAGAAGATCTGGTCTCCGAACCCTATGACCGCGATATCTTTTGGGATTTTTAAAGACCTGGCCTGCAGTTCAGCGATTACTCCCTGGGCAAGAGTATCGGAACTGCAGAAGATAACTCCATGCCTGAAGCCCTGCTCTAAAATAACCTGCGCTCCCGAACGGCCATACCCCATATGGGTAGGAGCGGGCACCGAAGCGGTAAAAAAATCTTTATAGCCGTATTCTTCAAGGGCCTGCTGGGCGGATTGCCTGCGCAGCACACCGCGAGTGTCGTCGGCGGTAACAAAAGCAACACGCTTGTAACCTTTTTTCTTGATGAATGAGGCCACGGTCTGGCCTACTTTGACATGGTTGAAACCAACAACGATATCGAGCGGAGCTGGCGTAATATCCCATGTTTCAACGATCGGTATGTTGGCCGAAAGCAACAGATTCCGGCAGGCGGGAGAATGGTCTACGCCGGTCAGTAAGATGCCGTCAGGCCGGCGGGTCAGAATAGCTGCGACAAGCTCTTCTTCGAGGACTTCGGGATACCCGGAGTCTCCGAGAAGCACTTGATAGCCGGCTTCCCTGCACCGGTTGCTGAACAACCGTATCGTTTCGGCATAGAGCAGGTTGGCGATTGATGGTACGATGGCGGCTAGCAGTTTACTGCTCCGCGAAGCGAGGGCCCCAGCCAGCAGATTCGGAACATAACCGGTCTTGACGATAGCCCTGTTGACTTTTTCCAACGTCTTTGGTGCGACTTTTTCTGGCTTATTGATCGCGCGCGATACCGTAATGGCAGATACCCCGGCAATTTTGGCGACGACATCCAGTGTCACATCACCTTTCATACGGCTTGAGGGCGCCTCAGTCTTCTCTGTGTTTCTTTTTGATTTTCGACTCATTTAATACACCCGGTAATGCTCCTGCCAATCTTTCAGTTAGCGCTAACATAAATAGTTGTAGTAAGGAATGCAAGAAGACTGTCGATTAAATACATTTCCCACTTCTCTGTCAGCCCGGCATCTCCTTCATCTGCCAGCAGAGAGGAGAAATATTTTTCTTTATTCAAAAGTCATGCGTGAGCTTGATCGGAGGTTGACAACAACCTATGTTAGCGCTAACATAGGTATGGCGTAATCATGCCTAAATTAGTCGTGAACTGGGCATCTGGTATCTACTTCTAGTTCAACTCGTATCGGAATGGTACCGCAATGTTTTCTCCAAGGGGTATTTGGAATGAATGAAGCCAATCATATCGACTGCAGTTCACCTGTTGTCACCGAAATGCGGATAATCCCAGTGGCCGGCCATGACTGCATGCTGTTGAACCTGAGCGGCGCCCATGGTCCCTACTTTACGCGCAATGTTGTACTCCTCAGGGACAGCAGCGGCGCAACCGGCGTAGGCGAAGTTCCCGGCGGTGAGAGAATCAGACAGGTTCTGGAAAATTCTAAAGGTCTCGTTATCGACCAGCCGATCGCCTTATATAACGCAATCCTCAACCGGATTAGAGCCAAATTTTCGGACGAAGACAGCAGTGGACGCGGACTCCAGACATTTGATCAACGCGTGATGATTCATGCCGTCACGGCAGTTGAAGCATCACTGCTGGATCTGCTCGGCAAATATCTGCAGGTTCCTGTGGCTGCCCTGCTTGGGGAAGGTCAGCAGCGAGACCGTGTGGAGGCGCTTGGTTATCTGTTTTATGTGGGAGATCGTACCAAGACCGACCTCGATTATGAGTATGCAGATAGCGGAAAAGAGGACTGGTTCAATTTGAGGCATGAGGAAGCCGTCACCCCGGAGGCAATTGTCCGTCTTGCCGAAGCTAGCAGAGATGTCTATGGATTCACGGATTTTAAACTCAAAGGCGGTGTTTTTCAGGGGGCAGAGGAGATCGAGGCGGTCACCGCAATTGCACAACAGTTTCCCGCTGCCCGGGTAACCATAGATCCCAATGGTGCCTGGTCTCTAAAAGAGGCGGTTGAATTATGTTCCGGGCTGAACAATGTGCTCGCTTATGCTGAAGATCCATGCGGTGCAGAGGATGGATTTTCCGGTCGCGAGATCATGGCGGAATTCAGGAACGCGACCAGACTTCCCACCGCTACGAATATGGTTGCAACCGACTGGCGTGAAATGGGGCATGCGGTGCGGCTCAAATCCGTCGATATACCGCTTGCCGATCCTCATTTCTGGACGCTCCAGGGGTCAGTGCGGGTTGCAATGATGTGCAGGGACTGGGGGCTGACCTGGGGATCCCATTCAAACAACCACTTTGATATTTCCCTGGCGATGTTCACCCAGGTCGCCGCCGCCGCACCGGGTAAGATCACCGCAATAGATACGCACTGGATCTGGCAGGATGGCCAGCATCTTACCAGGAATCCGTACCGAATTTCAGGAGGAGAGATCGCGCTTCCCGACCTGCCCGGCTTGGGGATTGAAATTGACCTGGAAGCGCTTGAACGCGCTCATCAACTGTACAGAAAAAAAGGCCTTGGATCCCGAGATGATGCAGTGGCAATGCAGTACCTGATTCCGGGCTGGAAATTTGATAACAAGCGCCCTTGCATGGTTCGCTGAAAAAAAGGTGAGAAAATGACCGGAGAAATGACTGAATTAGTTTTCGACAACACGTTCAAAAAGAATCTGCAGGCCCGCAGAGTACAGACCGGGCTGTGGAGCAGCCTGGCCAGCAATATTGTTGCTGAGATATTGTCCTTTGCTGGATTTGACTGGATTCTCTTCGATACGGAGCACGCTCCCAATGATGTGGCGACGCTTATTCCTCAACTCCAAGCACTTAAAGGCAGCATGACAACGCCGATCGTCCGTCCTGTCTGGAATGATCAGCTGGAATTCAAGCGCTTGCTCGACATCGGTTTCCATAACTTCATTGTCCCCTTCGTACAGACTCGGCAGGAGGCGGAATACGCCGTCAGCTCGGTCCGTTACCCCCCACACGGCAGAAGAGGGGTATCAGTAGGCGCACGTGGCAGCTGCTTCGGTTATACGAGCGACTACTGGCACAGGATAGACGAACACATCGGCCTGGTCGTGCAGGTCGAAACGGTGGAAGCGGCAGCCCGTATCGAAGATATTTTTTCGGTAGACGGCATTGACGGCATTTTTATCGGTCCGAGCGATCTGGCTGCCAGCATGGGACACCTTGCAAATCCTCCACACCGGGAGGTGCAGGCCAAGATGGCCGAAATTGCAGACGTCTGCGATAAAATCGGGGCGCCTCTCGGGACCCTTGCAACTGGTGCAGAGGACGCCAGGCGCTACATCGGCATGGGGTATCAGTTCGTCGGGCTCGGATCCGATGCCGGCCTGATCAAAAAGGCATCGTGGGAACTGGCCCAGCAGTTCCAGGGTTGACGAAATAGTTTTACCTGTATCAACAGCACCGAGGAAACATGGGCATGGATGCTAAAATTAAAACAGGTGGGCAACTGATTGTCGATTGTCTGAGAGTTAATGACGTCGAGCGCATATTCTGTGTTCCAGGAGAAAGTTTTCTGCCGGTCCTCGACGCTCTCTACGATGTGCCTGATATTGATTTGATCGTCTGCCGGAACGAGGGTGGAGCAGCCATGATGGCCGACGCCCACGGCAAGCTGACCGGAAGACCGGGCATCTGTTTTGTTACCCGCGGGCCCGGCGCCGCCAATGCCAGCGGAGGCCTTCATATCGCTTTTCAGGATTCAAACCCTTTAATCCTGTTCATTGGCCAGATCGAGCGGAATATGACCGACCGGGAAGCCTTTCAGGAAATTGATTATCGCCGCATGTTCGGCCAGATGGCAAAATGGGTGGCCCAGATCGACAGTGCTGAACGGATCCCGGAATATATCAGCCACGCCTTCCACATGGCAATGTCAGGACGTGCCGGGCCGGTTGTTCTGGCTCTGCCGCAGGACATGCTCCATGAAACAGCTGGGTCGACTGCATTGGAACCAGCCCATGTAATCGAGGCTCATCCGGGACCGGAAGATATGCAGAAGCTCAGCTCATTAATCGCACAAGCGGAGCGTCCCGTATTAATGCTTGGCGGGAGCGGATGGGACGAGGAAGCCTGCAAGAATATTAGAATCTTTGCTGAAGACAACGACTTGCCGGTCTGCGTCTCCTTTCGTGCGCAAGATCTTTTTGACAACAGCCACCCCAACTATATCGGTGAGCTGGGATTAGGCGTCAACCCCAAACTGGTCAAACGGGTGGGCAACGCCGACCTGCTGGTTGCTGCAGGACCGCGGCTTGGGGCAATGACCACCGGGGGATATCAATTACTGTCAATCCCAAAGCCGAAGCAGCGACTCGTTCATGTGCATGCCGGGGCGGAAGAACTGGGCCGGGTCTATCGAGCAGATCTGGCAATTAATTCAAGTATGAGAGCCTTTGCCAGAGCGTCTGCGACACTCACTCCGATCAGGCGCAACCGGCAGTCCGCGGTTCGACAGGGGCATGAAGAGTACCTAGAATGGATCAAGCCCACGCCAGCTCCTGGACATCTGCAGTTTGCAGAGGTGCTGAAATGGCTTCACGAGAACCTACCGCCTGATTCGATCATCTGCAACGGCGCAGGGAATTACACGTCGTGGATACATCGATTTTACTGCTACCGCAAGAAAGGAAGTCAACTGGCACCGACAAGTGGTTCAATGGGCTATGGCACCCCTTCAGCTGTTGCCGCCAAACGGCTTTATCCCGAGCGAACCGTCATTGCATTTGCCGGCGATGGTTGTTTCCTGATGAATGGCCAGGAGTTGGCCACCGCGGCTTACTATGGAATTAACATTATCGTCATTGTCGTAAACAATGGAATATATGGCACCATCCGCATGCACCAGGAACGAAATTATCCGGGCAGGACGATTGGCAGCGGTCTCGAGGGTACAGATTTCGCTGCTCTTGCCAGGGCCTATGGAGCTCACGGAGAGGTTGTCACGGAAACGGGTAAATTCCCGGACGCATTTGAACGCGCTCTGGGATGCGGTCAGCCTGCCCTCATTGAGTTGCGAGTCGACCCGGAAGCGATAACCCCTACCGCTACTTTATCTGGAATCAGAAGTGCTTCCATGAGATAGCTCGGTTGCTGAGCTTGGACTCCACGATTACTAGTCAAAATCTTTCCTGATTATATATAATGGAAAAACCGATCAAACGAGATTGTGCAAATGGTAAAATTCAATTTATGTACATTTGAGAAACAAGACAATTTCTGTTGGCTCCCAACTCTTACGTGCCTGCATAAGATAATGACACCGAAAACACATGTTACGAAATAACTTCGAGGGATGAAAAAACGAAATTTAGGCAATGCCGGTACAGCTGTTTCTGCTGTTGGCATAGGTGCCATGTCATTTTCCGACTTTTATGGCCCAAGTGATAAGAAAAAATCGCACGCAATATTGCGTGCGGCTTTGGACTTGGGCATTGATCATGTCGATACGTCAAACGTCTATGGCGCCGGCATTTCTGAAGAGCGTATCGGTTCGTTTCTCAAAGATCACGGTGCTAGAAAAAATGATTTATTCAAGATTGCAACTAAAGCCGGCATTAAACGCGGTGCTGATGGTCGCAACCATTTTGACAACAGTTCTGATCACTTAAGCTCGGAACTTGATAAATCTCTAAAGCGCTTGGGCGTCGAGCGCGTTGAACTCTTTTATGTACATCGGCGCGATCAGAATTACGCAATTGAGGAGGTGACAGAAACATTGGTGGGATTCGTCAAATCTGGAAAAATTAAACAATTCGGTTTCTCCGAAATCGCTCCAACCTCACTGCAATTGGCGGCAGAAATTCATCCTGTAGGTGCCGTGCAATCTGAATACTCGCTTTCGACGCGATATCCAGAATTGGGTTTGGTTCAAAAAACAGGAGAACTCGGCACTTCCTTGGTGGCTTTCTGTCCGGTCGGGCGAAGCCTGCTCACCGATTGTCCGCATTCTTTAGAAAAATGCCAGACCATAGATTTTCTGAAAGGCAATCCGAGATTTCTCGAACCGAATTACAGCCGTAACATCGCCGCGACGGACCGGTTCCGGTTGCTCGCTCAGGAGATGGGACACAAGACTGCCTCACTTGCCATTGCGTGGCTTTTGCATCAGGGAGAGCATATTCTCCCTATTCCCGGTACACAATCTGTTTCTCATCTGGAAGAATTGGCAGCTGGTGCTGATATATCGCTTAGTGTAAGTGATTTACAGGCGATAGATAATTGCCTGCCAGTCGGCTGGGCGTATGGCGATCGATATTCAGCCGCGCAATGGAATGGACCAGAAAAATACTGCTAGCTTCTTTCATGCCATGAGCTTGCAATTCTTTCGATCTTCGCCGCTGGTACTATTTTTGTATTCTCTCTTCTCAGTCTCTACCAATTAGCATTTTTTGAAGAGCACACATTCAATTCTCAAAGATGGCAAGCAACTTTAGATATTCGAGCCATTTGCAAAACGATCTTTTCGCCCACACTCTGCGTTATGCTCAAAATGTTATCCTCGGAATATCAATCATATGCCTGTGGTAAAATTTCTCGCATGGTTTGATTTTGAACGACAATCTTAGTTTTGCAAAAGGCTCATTCTATTAGCAATTGGTAGCGCTCTTACTACAGACACATTCCTCGGGCGGTTACCGGCCATAGGCATTCAACTTTGTTGTTGCGTATCCCCACATACCAGTCGTAGAGATTGCAGGTCGGATCGCAGTGGCCGGGTATGAGCTTGAGCTTGTCGTTTATTTGCAGCATGCCTCCGGGGTCGGTGATGACGCCATGTTCGTCCGAGCATTTGATATATTCCAGATCGTCACGTCCATGGACTCTCGGAAGCCCGCTGTCAACACTCAGGGCCTTCAGGCCGGCGTCGCAGACCGCGACATCGGGCCTGGTGTGCGACATGACCGAGGTGCAGACGAAGAGGCTGTTGGCAAACTCGGAAACAGGCTTGCCTTCGGCATCGCGTATCTTCTGGTAATCGACATCCATGAATACATACGATCCGCATTGAATCTCGTTGTAGACCTTGCTCGTGCCCTCGAAATAATAGGTCCCGGTCCCGGCGCCGGCGACGATCCCGCATTCGAGCCCCTCACGCGTGAGCATTTCCAGCGTCTCAGCCGCCAGGTTGACGGCTGTCTCCGATTTCGCCCGGCGCTCGCCGAATTCCTCTATGTGCTGCGCGGAACCATTGTAGGCCTGCAGCCCTGAGAACGACAGTCCTTTTGAGGCGGCAATTCGCTGCGCCATATCAACGGCCGGCCGACCCGGTTCCACGCCGCAGCGGCCGGCGCCGACATCGATTTCCACCAGGCATTCGAGTTCGACGCCGTTTTTGACCGCCGCCGCCGAAAGGTCGCCGACGTTGGACAAATCGTCGACACAGACGATCACCCTGGCTTGTCTAGCCATGTTGGCAAGGCGGTCGATCTGCCGGCGGCTGACCACCTGATTTGACACCAACACATCAGTGATACCGGCAGCCACAAGAGCCTCGGCTTCAGAAACTTTTTGACAGCAGATCCCGCAGGCACCACCGTGCACTATTTGATAGAGGGCTATATCAGCAGATTTATGGGTTTTGGCATGGGCACGGTGACGAATGCCATTGTCCTTGATGAAGTTCGCCATCACTTCGACATTTTTTTCGAACGCATCCAGATCGATCATCAACGCCGGCGTTGCGATGTCTTCTAACTCCATCCCAATTTCTGCGGGAATGTTGAAGCCCACCTCCAATCTTCTACCATTGTGAATTGCTTTCATTGGGGAAATCCTGTGGTAATTGTCAGGGAAATCAACCGTTATCGGCTCTTCTTTACAGATATCTTGTATCGAAATTCAGTTTTTGGAAAATTCTTCGATATTACTCCAGGAAAGTTCATCAAACAATCAGCATTTATCGGGCAGAATAGATGTTCTTTGTTCGGATCAATCTTCAAATAATTGATACTGCCAGTGGCACTTCTGAGCCTGGCAACTCATCGGTTTCGATATAGATTCAGGAAAAGAAGCTACGATTAGAAAAATCGTTGACTTTAACGAGATTCTTTTTGGCGATATCCAACTAAAATGGGGCCACTTTTCAGTTCCTAAATGCTATTTTAATTGAATCGCCCCAATAGATATTTTCTACTTGTAATACCCTACGCCACATGCCGTATTGCCAACTCTGGAAATATAACTTGACTTCGGTGAAGGCTCTTTAGCATCTGGAGTGCGCGGCCAGAGATAGCTTACTTCTCTGAACTCTCCTTCGACGGCATTCTCTTTCAGTTCTAAACCAAATTTTTTGCCTGCCTTGCTGGATTGAGAAGTTATTTAGGCTGCCGCATCCTGAGCGCCAACGGCTACGATTGTTATTCAATGTCTGGCGGTTATATGCTCTACAGGAATCTCGGCTGAAATCAGGGGATGTCCTGTCAGCGCAAAACCATTGAACTCATGCCCTGCTGAGTTCGGCAAGTATTACACCTTTGCCGAATCTGACACCTCAGGCATTGTTACAATTGCTCTCAATATTTATTCCCCGGCTCTCTAACAAGACCATCGTCGTTCAGGATTGACTAGAATTGAGGTCGCTCTTGGCTATAGAGGGATTGTCAGCGTCTATTAGTTAACCAAACGATTGTTTTATTTTTGCTTGACGCCCCTGCCTGCCTTGGTATACTTTATTAAACAATCGTTTAAAAGCAGGGGGAAGGCCATGGAATTTACCCAGAAAGGAATTGACACCAAGAATCGCATTGTCGATACCGCCATAGCCCTGTTCGCTAAAAAGGGGTTTGCCGCAACCGGTCTCCGTGAGCTGGCCAATGAGGCCGAGGTGAATCTGGCGATGATCAACTATTTCTTCGGGTCTAAAAAGGGGTTGCTCAAGGATATCCTTGATACGTTTTTCACTGGCTATTCATCTCTCATGCAGCAGCACCTGCGCGGCCCGGGCAAGCCGAAAGAAAAGCTTCGTCACTTTATCAGACATGCTGTCGAATACTTTAACGAGAACAGGGACGGCCTGATCATTGTCCTCACAGAGCTTCCCCATGAAGATCCGGAAATAACCGAATACAAAGCGAAATGGGCAAGAAAGATGATGATCATAGTCAGGGAGGAAATCTGCACCCCCCTCAAGGAAACGAGCGGCGTTGTGGTATCGCCGGTGGTCATCGGTCCACTGCTGGTCAGCATGATGAGTTCCCGTTTCTTGTTTGCACCAATTATCGAAACCGTTAACCCGCCGGGCCTCAAGGAAGAATTTCTGGACAAATACGCCGACCTCGTCACCGAAATCTTTCTCGAAGGGCTGGGCGGGTTAACTAATGCTAAAGATGAGGGGTAAGGTGGATAAACGACGATTACAGAAGAAACTGGAGGGCATCTTTGGCGGCTTGACGGCCTTGGTGATCCGGTTCCGCATAGTGGTTTTATTGTTGATCCTCATTACTACGGGTGTGGCGATTTCCCAGATCAAAACCTTGAAAATCGATACGTCAAATGAGGGCTTTCTCCATGAAGACGACCCGATTCTCATCACTTACAAAGGCTTTCGTGACCAGTTTGGCCGAGACGACATGACGGCCATTGCAATTTACAGTGACAAGATTTTCACCGTCGAGTTTCTGCAGAAACTGCAAAAGCTGCACAATGATCTTAAGGAAAACGTTCCCCACCTGTACGATATTACCTCACTGGTCAATGCCAGGAATACTTACGGTCAGGGAGATGTGCTCCATGTCGATGATCTGCTGGTAGATTTCCCGCACACTGACGAGGAGCTCGCCCGGCTCAAAGAACTGGTGATGAATAATCAGTTCTACCGCAATATGCTCATATCGGAAGATGGAAAGATAACCGCGATCGTCGTTGAGAGTTCTGTTTATGAGGTAAAAGGAGAAAGTGATCTGCTGTCCGGTTTCGATGAAGATCTAACAGAATCCGAGCAGACTGAAGAGCCCGAATACCTGAGCGATGAAGAATCCACCAAAACGGTGGAGGCCATAAAAGAGATCGTCCGCCCTTACGACAGCGAGGATTTCCGCGTCTATGTCGCCGGTACACAGGTCATAACTCAAACGCTCAAAACATTCATGATGCGTGACATGAAGCGCTTTATGAAGCTGAGCATCCTAACTATTGGAATCTGCCTCTTGGTTATGTTCCGGAGGGTCGGAGGCGTGGTCTTACCGCTTTTTGTGGTCGGATTGACAGTCGTTACCACGCTGGGCATCATGGCAGCCTCAGGCGCCACATTCAAATTACCGACCATTATCCTGCCATCCTTCCTCCTCGCTGTGGGCGTCGGCGACAGTGTTCACGTCCTGGCCCTCACCTTTTTACACAGGCGTCACGGGATGGCCAAAAACAAGGCAATTGTCGAGGCGTTTTCCCATGCCGGGTTTGCACTTGTGATGACAACCATGACCACCGCAGCGGGTCTTGCCTCCTTCTCAATGGCTAAGGTCGCACCGATCGCCGACCTCGGTATTTTTTGCTCCGTCGGTGTGGTCATCGCCCTGGTTTATACCTTTGCCTTCCTGCCAGCCGCACTGTCATTGTGGCCGCTGAAAGTGCGGAGCTCAAAAAGATCGTCTGATAGTCTGCACAAAAGTAACAGAATGGACCGACTGCTCGCCTGGATAGCGGAATTTTCCATCCGCAGGTACCGAGTCCTGCTCTTACTGTCACTGACCATTGTCGTGGCGGGTCTTGTCGGGTTGACCAGGGTTTATTTTTCCCACAATGTGCTGGCCTGGTTACCGGAAGATCTTGACGTACGCCAGTCAACTGAAGTGCTCGATCGCGAGTTGAGGGGCAGTGTAGCCCTGGAAATGGTCATCGATACCGGCCGTGAAAACGGACTCTACAACCGCGAGGCGCTGCTCGCCATTGAGCGGCTCACCGAGGAGATCGAAAGCGATTACGAAACAAAAGAGCTTTTTGTCGGCAAGACGATATCGCTGACAACCATTATCAAGGAAATCCACCAGGCACTGCACGAAAACAGGCCCGAGTTCTATAAAATTCCAGAGAACGCCAAACTGATACCCCAGGAATTGTTACTGTTTGAAAACTCCGGCTCCGACGACCTCGAGGACATGGTCGACTCCCAGTTCAGTCAAGTCCGTGTTTCCTTTAAAGTTCCATGGCTCGATGCCTTGCTCTATGTCCCGTTTATCAATGATGTGGAACAGCGGTTTCGTAATGAATTCGAAGACAATGAACTGTCCGGGGATGAGGATATAACAGTGACGGTTACGGGCATCATGTCTCTTTTCGGGCAAATTGTCCATGCGACGATTTATTCGGCCGCCCAAAGTTATGGTATTGCAATAGTTATTGTATCGCTGCTGATGGTGCTGCTGATAGGCCAGGTGCGCCTCGGCCTTATCAGCATGCTCCCGAATCTCGCCCCCATCGTCACGGTGCTCGGCATTATCGGCTGGTGTTCCATCCCGCTGAACATGTTCACGATGCTGGTCGGCTCCATTGCTATCGGCCTGTCCGTGGACAACACGATCCACTTCATGTCGAATTTTCGTAAATATTTCGCCGAAACCCAGAGCATCGAAACGGCTGTCAACAAGGCGCTCATGACGGTAGGCCGGGCCTTGCTGACGACCTCGGTGGTCCTTTCCATCGGTTTTTTTATCTTTATGTTTTCATATATGAACAACCTGTTCGAATTCGGCTTATTTACCGGCATCATCATAATTCTTGCCCTGCTGTCCAACTTTTTCATGGCGCCGGCCCTGGTGCGGCTGGTGGTCGGCGAGAGCGAAAAATCCTAAGACGTAGTGAGGAGAGCTGCTATGAACACTCTAAAATTACTGCACAGCGTGGTAGTCGCAACCGCCCTGCTGCTGCCCTTCAATGATGGTTCGGCAGAGCCTGTAGATGGTCGATGGATAATGGAGCAGGTCGATGCTCGCGACGACGGCGACAACATGATTGCCGATTCGGTCATGATACTCATCGACAAGAACGGCAACGAGCGCCATCGTGAGATGAAAATTTTCAGCAAGGACAAGGGGAAGGATACGCTCAGAATGCAATTTTTCCATGCTCCTGCAGATGTCAAAGATACCGGTTTTCTTACCTATGACTACTACAGCGGTGAGAAAGACGATGACCAGTGGCTCTACCTTCCCGACCTGCGCAAGACAAAACGAATCGCCACGTCGGACAAGTCCTCCGCCTTCATGGGATCCGACTTTTCTTATGCCGACATGACGCGGCGCGTCGTCGATGAGTGGAACTACAAAATTCTGAAAGAAGATGAGGTGGACGGCCAGAAGGTCTGGCTGGTCGAGGCGGTGCCGGTTTCCAGAGCGGTTGAAGACCGGTACGGCTACAAAAAGTCGATCCTCTTCGTTCGCCAGGATATTTTTCTAGAAGTCCGGGCTATCCATGTGCTGCAGGAGGCTCAAAAGGTTAAATACATGGAGGTTAAACAACTCGAGCAGATCGACGGCATCTGGGTTGCCACCGAGAGATGGGTCAAGACAACCCGCAGCAAGCGCACGCTGCACAGAACCAAGCTCATCTGGGACAATGTCCGTTTAAACCAGGGTCTGGAAGAATCGTTTTTCACCGTACGCCAACTCGAGAAAGGAATGTAGCAGAGCCCTTATCATGCGCTGGAAATCTGCCGTGCTGCTGTTGACTGTTTTGATCGGCGCCCCACTGCTTGTGCAGAGCAGTGAACTGGACGATCTGCTGTCCGGATTTGACACTGAGGAGAA
>JARRLH010000015.1:0-25373 GCA_037387205.1 Desulfofustis sp. | reverse complement strand
CATTGAAGAAACTCGGGAGCAACCTGCCCCTCCAAACGAACTCTGCATTTAGGGAGCAAGGTCTCCGGCACCTCACTTATGAGGTCTCTGGTATTACGATCGACTAATTTATACTCTTCTTCAATACCGATGGTGAAGCTCGGTTCTTGCATCAGCTGTTCCTCAATAGGCAAAGGTTTTTCTGGTTATTGGTTGAGCAAATTTGCGGCGCTTCCGGATTTATCCATTGAGTATCCGGCCACAGACCTTCCCCACTGAGGCTGGACCGGCTTATCCCAGCGCTGTATTCATTGCTTCCGACGTACGCTCAAGAGCATTTTTCTTATCTTCCCGGGCTTCTGGACTGGTAGCGGTAATTTATTGGATCCGCTGCCCGATCTCAGTCCGTTTCTGCCTGGGTGAATCAATATGTGTGTGTGGAGCCTTTTCCTGCCCTGTATTGCACAACCATAAGCGCTGCTGCTAAACGATGCAGCAAGATTCTTGTCCTTCCACCAAGTAGGTCCCGGCCGAAAGACGCGTGGTGGGCTGAGAAGCGGCTTAATTGATTGAGTAAGTGGCAAGACCCAAATCATCAGGTAAAAGTATAGAGAACCGTTACTGGAGATGCCTCTTTGCGGGATTTGTCTGTTCCTGTATCGCCGTTCTTATAAATATGAATTCTCCTTGCCCCGCTGCAGAAAGTTTCCCTCCCCTTACCTGCTCAGACTCAGGTCTGTTCCACCCCTTTCGGTTTCAGTGCATTGACGATTAGAACAGTGGCAATTGGCAGCACCAGGCCCATGAGAGCCACGCTAATGAACAGACTGCCAAGTTGGCTGTAATCACCCCGTTCTATCAAAAACAGTTTATTCACATAGGCCGTACCCAGTTGGGATGCCGACAAGGCAAGATTGGTAAAGGCCGCCATAACGGCGAAGTAGGTCGCCTTCTGCCGAGCGGGAGCCTCTCTGGCAATCCAGGCAAGCATCGGCACCATCGCCACCTGTCCCAGCGGTGAATCGGCCATGGTATCGATGATGGCAATGGTGCGGGCACCGAAGCCCAGATGTTCGGCCGTCCACTCGTGGAGGCCATAGAACATGCCGATATAGGGAAGCAGCATCACGGTGCTGTAGACAGACAGAAAGACAATAAGATACGGTATCGGGTGCCGGCTCATCCAACTCCGCAGAACGAACAGGCCGACGATTACCAGCAGCGAGGAAATTTGTCGAAGGGTGCCGAAAAAAGCCTCGTCAAACCCGAGCACGTCAATTTGCCACCAGCTGGCACCTGCACCAAATCCGGGCATTGCCCGAAAGACGAAGACAATAATGGCGATCCCGACGATCTCACGGCGCTTCTCCCGGTCAAGGTCCCTGAGCATGATATGCATCAGGTAACCAATTACGCCGAGTGAACCGAGGAAAATGGCCTCTTTTTTGAGAACCATATCGGAAAGTCCAAGCACCAGGCTCAAAACAATAAAGGCGCCGCTGCCGCCAAGAATATACCAGTTTGGGGAAAGCCCATCGTCTCTGCCCGCCATTTCCGGCAGATCGACGCCTTGCTGACGGAGGCGGCGCAGACGCACACGGTGAGAGATGGAGCCGAGGGAAACTCCCAGAATCGAGATGACCGGAATGATCAGGGCATACTGATACATGACCTGATAGGAAAGCGTCATCGCCAGCCACCCTCCGAGACCGGCGACCAAGGCACTGCCCCCGATAATAGCGATACGGCCAAGCGTCTGCATGGTGATGTGCATGCGCTTGATCTCCGCCTCTGCTATCTCCTCGCCATCCTCGTCATGGGTCGGCACGGCCTCAATCGTCATGGCATCGGCTACCACGTCCTGAAGCACAAATCCTACCGGTGACAGCAGGCTGGCGATAATGTACCAGTGTTCCGCTCTCAGAAACTCGGTCATTGCTGCCGGCTGGCCGGTAAGCCCGATCATAATAAGCAGACTCGCGGCCATGAGTGCGGCACCGAGATAGACGAACAGGGCCTTATGCCGCCAGAACAGGTCGACCAGATGTCCCAGGGGCATTTTGAGGGCCCACGGCAATCCTACCCAGAATCCCAACCCGGCCAGAAATTCGGCCGAGAGTCCAAGTTCATCCTTGACATAGAAACTTTCAATAATTCCGGTAAAGCCTGAAATTCCGGCCGCCAGGTAGACCATCAGAGGCGGGACATAGCTCCAGCGCATTTCCCGGACGATACCGAGGAAATCATCACGAAACCATCGCCAGACGCGCTGCGGCCAGTTAGCGGGTGAAGTGTGGCTGCTGGAAGATTCCACCGTTTCTCAGTTCCCTCCTCTCTGGAGTAAGGTCCTACAAAGCTACGTGCAATAGAGTTTCCAGGGGCGGCAAGGCATATACCAGATAGCGCGGCAGCGCTGAAGATCCGGAGCGTTCATAAATTCTCTCCACCTTAATGTACGAGGGCCTAAGCGTAACTCATTCCCATCAGTCCCGTTCCGACAATTACAGCTCTGCTGTTTTGCGCCAAAGAACCTCACCGAGAGTTTAACAGATTTGAGAGAGAGACTGTTTTACCTTAAGAACGGATGAGCGTTTGGGAACAGGGCTGCCAAATATCCTGCTAATTTTTCTGATGATCTTTGCCTGTATGGGGTGATGCAAACCTTTAACCAACACTGGGTTTCACGGTAAACGGAGAGAGGCCAGGCTGACCGGAAAAGATGTTTTTTACTTACATCATTGATTTTGTATGTGTTTTTTTATCGTGCGGGGGTCAAGATTTGTGATTTTTGCCACTTTCTCGTAGGTACCATATTTTCTGTACAAGAGAGAGCAATACAGTGAGACAAGTTCCTGGGCGCTCACAGATTCTCTTTCAATGGCGAGATGCAGTTTGTTTGTACCATCAACTTCATAGCTATTGTTATTGTTGTAATGCAAGGTGAGCAGAATACTTCGTACCGCTTGCTCCAGCTCACGAACGTTGCCCGGCCACTGATAATCCAGCCCGACTTCTCCCTCCAGAGTGGTCATGACTACATCCAATAAGTGCGGGACGGGTTCGCCGGCAATCCTCAAAATGGTATGTTCAAGCAGAGTCTCGAGGGTGGACGGATCTTCATAGATTTGCTGACGGAGAGTCGGCACATGCACGATGTTGGAGCAGAGACGATAGTAAAAATCTTCCCGAAAGGTCTTCTTGTGATCCAGCTCTGCCAGGGATTTGTTTGTTGCGGTAACGATTCTTCCATTAAAATGGAGCTTGCTGTGTCCGCCGACTGGAGAAAAAATACGTTCTTCAAGCACTTTCAGAAGCTTGATCTGTATCGGGACAGATACTTCACCTATTTCATCCAAAAAAATCGAGCCATGGGGACTGCAAAGAGCGAAGATACCCTCATGGTCCTCTACTGCACCGGTAAAAGCGCCTTTTCTGTGTCCGAACAATTCGGACTCAATCAAGGATTCGGGGTATTGTGACAGGTTTATCTCGATTAAATTTTGTTTAAAATTCTCGCTGAAATTTTGTTTCTTTTCATTAAAAGGAATGAACCCGGAACGGCCGATTGCTTTTGCCGCAGTCCCTTTTCCCGTGCCAGTCTCGCCTACCAGAAAAGTGGAAAAGTCCTCCATACGGTCCCACATCACCATTTCATAGACAGCTGGAAATGAAGTAAAGAGGCTGCGCCATAAATGGGAACGCAATGTTTGCATGGACTCACTCTGACCAAGCAGCCCGTGATTGATAAAATACCAGGCTCGGCGCAGTTGGTAGAACAAACCAAAATATCGCAGCGAATCATCGGCGCTGAAACCTCTGCTTCGCATCAATGATAAAATTTCTTCGGCAAATGAAACAGGATGGTCGAAAAGATCCTCTTTGATTTGCTTTAAAATCAGCTCATCAAATTTGGAGAAACAGCGATAATATGATTCATGCATGAGGGCATGACGGATCAGGTACCGGTCTTCTCCCGAGAAATGTTTCCAGGTTAATTTCAAGAATCAGAGATTCTTTTTCGTAAGGGTTGCGAAAAGCAAATTCTGTGAGGTTTCTGAAATAGTCTCTATCCTCAGGCTCAAGTGCTATTTTCTCCATCATGAATTAATTGTGTATCAAGCCTTCAGTGAATGTCAATTAGTATGAACAGCATGAAATGCAGCTTTTCTTATCCGGGTCTTCTATACCTGGGGAAACATACCGGAAACAAGTGTATTTTTCTTGATAGGCAAAATGGCCCGCAAAACTTAACTGGTTAATGAAACCGTTGCGGCGGGCTGATCAATTGAAGCTTATTGCCGTTTAGATTCCGTGTGCCGGGCAGAACGCCCTTCCTGGCGCAAATTGTTAGATCAGGCAAGTACTCATGACTTGCTTACTATCGGTTGTACCGTTAAATATCTGCTGTATTCCTTCCTGGAGCAACACGGTCATGCCGCTTTCAATAGCTTCGAGCTTAATGGTCTCCACAGGCTGCCCCTCAATGATATGGCTTTTGATCTTTTGATTGGCAACCAATAATTCAAATAACCCCTGCCTGCCTTTATAGCCACTCTCATTACAGTTTTCACAACCTCTGGTTTTATACAGTGTTACTTCATCGGAATAATTTACGTTGATATGATCAAAGAATTGAGCCCCATAATGGTGAACCAGATTATCGTACTCCTGCCGCGTCGGTGTATAAGGTTCTTTACAGTCTTCACAGAGAGTTCTCACCAGCCGTTGGGCTAATATACCTAGAAGTGAATCCGAAAAATTAAAAGGATCCATCCCCATATCAATAAGCCTTACAACAGTCTCTGCTGCTGAATTGGTGTGCAGCGTGCTGAATACCACGTGTCCCGTTAAAGAGGCTTCGATAGCCATTTTAGCGGTTTCCCGGTCCCGCATCTCGCCTATCATGATTACATCGGGGTCCGCTCTCAGAAAAGCGCGCATGGCCGTCGCGAATGTATAGCCGATATTGGGTCTGACTTGGACTTGCCGTAAACGATATTGTGATATTTCAACAGGGTCTTCCGCGGTCCAAATTTTTTTCTCAGGAGTATTTATGTAGTTGAGGACGGAATGCAGCGTAGTGGTTTTTCCAGAACCGGTAGGGCCAACTACTAAAAACATCCCATAAGGTTTTGTAATTGTAGGTATCAGTCTCTCAAGAGTAGGCGCGGGGGCCAGTTTATCCAAGGGAATGGGTTTACTGTCAGCAAGAATCCTAAGGACAACATCCTCATTTCCATCAGAGGTTGGAAGTGTTGCAACTCTAAGTTCAATATTATCCGCCCTGGTCGTGGTAAATCTTATTTTTCCATCCTGGGGCTTGCGGCGTTCGGCAATATTGAGATCAGCAAGAACTTTAACTCGTGCGATAATTGAGCGAACATTGGCTTTTGGAATATTGAGTTTATTGGCGCATATTCCATCTATGCGATATCGAATTTCTGCATCATGTAAATTACCATATGGTTCTATATGAATATCCGATGCACCTGAATAAAACGCATCTTCTATAATTCTGTTGACCAACTGCACCGCAGGGGTAGCATCAGTTTCAATCTCTTCAATTACCTGACTGTTGTTCTGGTGCGTTTCGGGATTGTAATGGCTGTCAACTGGCTCTTCTTCACTGTCGGATAGGTCTTCTATGATCTCCTCAGGCTGTTCAGCGAATTTGTTTAGAACGGATCTGATATCTTCCCCAAAAGCCAAAAAGACAGACAGTTTTGCGGCTTTATAGAGATTTCTAACTTCCAGCAAACCGGTTTGATTAGAAGGGTCCTTAGCCGCTACTATCAACTCACTCTTTCTTTTGTCTAGTGGGACAATTAAGTTTTGTGAGAGGGTTTTTATTGTCTCTGGGGTAATCAAGGCATCGGCTCTATAAGAGGATACCTTAAGGTCCACAAAACGAGTTTTATACACAACGGCAAGGGTTTGCCCCAGTTCTTCCTTGGGGATCAGGTAATCCTCCATAAGAACCGTTTCAACCTCTTTTTCCTGCTGGGTTGATATCACCATTGCCCGTTCCATTTCCTGTGATGAAATAAGATTCTTTTTGACTAGTTCTTCGTAGCGCAGGGGAATTTTTTTCCCACTTTTGTAATGGTTATAAAGGGCAATCCCAAGGGTTGTCGACAATTCCTGAATTCGCTGTTCGTCAACCAGATTAAATGAGGTGCCGTCCCTCTTGTTAATGAGCTGAATAACACCCATTAAATTGGATTTATGTCCGATAGGTGAAGTGAGAACTTGCTTGGTTCTCACGCCTGACTTTTTATCCCAGGAAGAATCAAATCTTAAAGATGGATGGATTGCCTTAAGTTCATCGCGGTCGTAAACGTCAGATATATTCAGCGTCCTTTTCGATCTTGCGACAAAACCGGTAATACTTGATAAATCTACATCGAGTTTAATTTTGTTTATTGAATCTCCCGGCATTAATACCCAAGAAACTAGTTTGTCTTTTTTCACATCAATCAAAAATACCGTAGCCATCTCAACATTGTAGATGTCAAGAATTTTGTTTCTAATCCCCACCATTATGGAGTTTGGTGTGGATGCAGAATGAATCTGATCAACTAATTTTTTAAAACGATCGTTATACAGATCTAAACGGTCGGTTCCTTTCGAGTGCGCAACGTTCATATTCCCTTCCATGCGGCCGTATAAAAGTTAATTGATTTCAAGTGATTGCTTGTGTCTTAGTTGACCAGCTTGATGTAATAGGCATCATTACATGGGTAGGCTCTTTTGAAACTCCACTCGAGCACCATTGCTAAGCGGTGTCCCATTTTTTCGGGATGTTCTTCCACATAATTGACAAATACGAGGATCGGTTTGGTGACATCAACTTCTTCTTTGGGGGGACAGAATGAGGGATTTTTGCCAAGAAACACATCCCTCCACGATAAATATTCACCCATATCCCACGCTCCTATTACGAAATTAAAACAAGAGGTTGCTCGACTCGATTCTGCCGCAGTCAGTTCACGGCCACGCTCCAGAAAGAGTTGGCAGTCTTGAAACGCTTGCTCCGTGTCCCCGTAGGTGGCTGCCTGCCCACTGCCTGTGCTCGCAGCCAGTGACAACAATAGTGCCAGGACAAGCAGCTTCATTTTATACTTTTGAGTCCTGATTGATCGTCTCTCAATATTGCTCAGGAAAATCACCCCATCTTCTCAGCCAAAGACGGGCGTTGCGGAAACAGGATAAAAACCCCTCTTTTCGGCAACCCGGCTATCAGTAAGTTCTGACCCGTGGCTTTGCGTCCCCAGATTGCCCTAGGTTTGCTCTTTCGAAGAAGTTGTTATGTCTATCTCTCAGTGTACAAAAACAAATAGCGGTGTGTCAAAAGAACGGTGTTATTTTTCGAGTGTATTGTGCCTGCCTCGGGGTATCCCCACAAAGTACCTTCCTGGTATTTAAGATTCCAGAGGAGCACCATCAGGGTAGCATGCGAAAAAGGGGATTAGGGTTTCTGCACCATCACGATTGAGGATCCTCATTGTCGGGAGTTTATCGCGAGGTCAATTTAATTTCAATACGCCGGTTTATCCGGTACGCCTCGCTGGTCTCGGCAGGATCTATGGGATGGAATTTGCTGAACCCCGCTGCAGCCATGCGCTCTTCCGGAATACCCTGGTTCGCCAGGTAACGGACCACGGACACGGCCCTGGCAGTGGAAAGTTCCCAGTTGGAGGGATAACGAACCGAGTTGATTGGGATCCGGTCGGTATGGCCGTCAACCCGGAGAATCCACTGCAGATCATCGGGAATCGCGGGAACAATTTCTTGCAGGACAGCAGCCAGCGCGTCAAGCTCCTGCTTGCCTGGTTCCGACAGTTCGGCATTGCCGGAGGAGAAAAGCAATTCTGCCTGCAGCAGAAAACGATCACCTTCGACCCGGATCAGTGGATTGTCACTGAGTATTTCCCGCAGCCGGCCGAAGAATTCGGAGCGATACTGCTCTAGATCGTTGACTCTCCGGGCCAACTCAATGTTCAAGCGCCTGCCGAGATCACCGATCTCTTCTTTTTGCTGCCGGCGATCGCTCTCCGACAGGCGCAGAGCCTCGGCGATTTCGGAGAGTTGCTGGCGCAGCTGATTTATTTTCCGGGTGAGCAGCGCCACCTCAGCCCGGGCATCGGCTGTCAGGCTGCGCTGATTGTCAAGGGCCTGCTGCTGCTCTCCGATCAGGGCTGAAAGGGCCTCGATCCTGATGTCGCGCTGGTCAATGTCTTTCTGCGCCAGCATCGTTTTTTCCTGTTCACTGGCCAACTCGGCCTCAAGTGTTTTGCTCCGGTCCCGCAGAGAAGCGCTCACCTGCTGTTCTCTTTCCAGGGCTGCCGCCGCAGTACTGATCTGGTTTTCGAGCTCCCGGCGCAGATCCCTCAAGGCATTGATGTCCTGCTGAAGGCTGGCGATTGTTTTAAGCTGAAATTCAATCTCCTGGAAGTCTTCGACCCGCTTCTCGTTTAAATAGTCAATATCATCCTCAAGGCTCGTTTTCTCTGTGATGAGGGTATCAATTTCGGTCGACAGGGCGGCGATCTGGGTATTCATTTCTTCATTTTTCTGCTGCTCCAGTCCAAGCAATTCTGTTATTTCGGCAATCTGGGAATGCAGGTCCTGTAATTCGCTGCTCTGATCCGTCAGAATAGTGCTGAGGATGAACTGGGACAGGGTGAAAATCAGCAGCACGAAAATGATGATCATGATCAGGGCCGATAGCACGTCAACGTAGCCCGGCCAGATGCTGACTGATTCCTGAGTGCGGCGGTTGGTTGAACGCATGACTGCTCCTATGGCTCCTGGTCGGGTTCTTCGGCAGTATGCTGCTGATGCTGGCTGGACGTGCTCAGCAGTGCCCTGATATGCAGGTTGGTGCGGTGCAACTCTCTGATGAGGCTGCCCAGCTGATCCGAACCTGCCTGGGGCTGCTGGAAGGATTCCTCGTCATGGTCAAGATCGCTGCCCAGTGTTCTATCAACAAGCTGGGTGACCCCGGACAGCCATTCTTCGAGTTCATTGAAGAACCGGTTTTGGGCATGATTGGCCTGAATATCTATAAAACCGAGAATCAGGGATCCACCGAGTCCGAAGAGAGAGGAACTAAAAGCAGTACCCATCCCCCGAAGCGGTTCCTGCAATCCGGCTTTGAGGGCCTCGAACATGTCCCCGTAGTTATTGTCGCCCATATCCAGTGCTCCCACAATCCCGCTTACCGAACTGATGGTTCCCAGCAGGCCCCAGAAAGTGCCGAGCAGCCCCAGGAAGACTAGCAGGCCTATGATATAGCGCGATATCTCGCGTGATTCATCGAGCCGGCCCCTGATTCCTTCGAGCACGGTGCGCAGTGATAAGGCCGACAGGCTGAATCGGTCACGGTGCAAACCTTCGAGATGTTTGGCCAGCGGTTTGAGCAGTTCCGGGCTTTCGGCAACCGACAGACCGGAAGTTCCGGTGCGGAAGATCTTGATCCAGTTGATTTCCGGCTCCAAGATCATGACCCGGCGAATATTCAGCAATATGCCAATCAACAAGGCCCCAAAAATAATCAGGTTGAATCCCCAATTTGACATGAAGGCCTGCTTGAGCGGGATAAAGAGCAGAGCACAAACCAGGGCGACCAGACAGACAAAGATAAACATGATCAAAAGGTAGTAACGTGGATTACTCATGGGACATACCAGGATGAGATTATAAACAGATGAGCCAAACCGAATTGGTGTTCGCTGCAGCGCATGCGGTAACAACCACTACTATACCAGAGTCAGACTAGCTTTTCCTAGTAATCCGCTCACCGGTAGAATTTCGGCTGGGGGATGCAGAGTACAAATCAGTGACGGGATAAGGTCGAATCCGCCAATCGATTTAACGGAAACAGGCTCGCTGAGTCATTGAGAATAGCAGGTAGTGCAGTAAAGAAACTTGCTGATGTCAGGCAACTAGGATAATAGATAACCATGAACAACTTATTGATCTTCGAAAGCGATGCATCAGTTTACCTGGGGGAGATTAGTAAACGCGATCTCGGAAATATCCAAATAGTTGCCGCAGTAGATGACCAGCAAGCTCAAAAATACGCTTCCTGGGCCAATATCATCTTAGGCCAGCCCGCCCTTATTGCTTCGATTCTGAAAGAGACTGATCAATTGCAGTGGGTGCAATCCACCTTCGCCGGCGTTGAACCGCTGTGCAAACCGGGTCTGCCGCAGAATTACCTGTTGACCGGGGTCAAAGATATTTTCGGCCCCTTGATGAGCGAATATGTTTTTGGCTACATTCTTTCCAGAGAGCGCTCTATTCTGGCCACCGACCGAAATCAGCAGAATAGAGTCTGGCAGCGCATCAAATACCGGAGCCTTGCCAATATCACCATTGGTATCGTCGGGCTCGGCTCTATTGGACGGGCCATTGCCCGGACAGCGGCTCACTTCAACATGCGGGTTCTGGGAATGAAGCGTACCTCAGGTGAAGTCGATTTTGTCGATCAGCTTTATCTGCCATCTGAGCTCGATATATTCCTGCCCCAACTCGATTACCTGGTTCTCATCCTTCCAGATACCTCTGAAAGCAGGAATTTCATCACCCGTAAAGAATTGAATATGATGAATAAAAGTTCAATTCTGATAAATGTTGGTCGAGGAGTAACTGTAAACCAAAGTGACCTGATAGCAGCCCTTGAATCAAAAACCATTGGCGGAGCAATACTTGACGTGTTCGAAGAGGAGCCGCTGCTGCCCGACAACCCGCTCTGGGGGATGAAAAACGTGGTCGTTACCCCCCACAATTCTGCGTATTCTTTCCCGGAACAGGTGGTGGATATTTTCTGTGAGAATTATCAACGCTTTGTGGATGGATTGCCTTTGCGCTACGCAGTGGATTTTAACCGTGGCTATTAATTGCAGCCATGCGAGCGCTCCCGCTGCCCAGTCAAAATGCGTAACGGCAACATCAACAATTATGCTTATCATTTACCGACACAGCCAAATGGTATGACCCGGACCATACAGGGTTCTTCTGCTGCATCTCCTTGATTCAGATAAATCCTGTACAGGCACGCGGATGAGTGGTTGTGATATTATTTTTTTGACGGTGCTTCAACCATATCGGACGAAGCAAAAAATCCTTTAAGGAGGGACGCATAATGAAAAAAGGACTGGGCGTTATTCTTGCACTGATTGCTATCGGGGGTTTAGGTATTTTCGGTGAAATGAACAGAGAAGTTGCGGCAGCGGATGGAAAAACCATCACGGTTGGAGTAAACAGCGAAAACCCGCCCTGGATTTTCGCCAAAGATGGAAAAATGACTGGATTCGAAGCGGATATAGTTGAAGAGTTTGCCAAGCGCGCCGGTTATACACTCGATTACAAATCCGCCCCATTTGCCACAGTACTCACCGGTGTACAGTCGGGCCAGTGGGATATCGCCATGTCGTCAATCTGGATCAAGAAAGAACGTGCTGAAGTTATGGACTTTGCAGATCCTTACTATGACTCGGGTATTGGCATGATGACGCGGGCAGACGGGATCACTGACTTGAGCCAGATGAAAGGAAAGGTATTCGGTTCGGACACTGGTTCCGCCAATGAGGCTTGGCTTGTAGGCGCCCAGGATGAGTATGGACCTTACAAGGTAAAGAGCTACGATTATTGGGTGGATGCTGCCCTCGACCTTGAAGCTGGCAGAATAGATGGTGTCGTAGTGGATGACCCCATTGCGCTCTATTATATCAAGCAGCACCCTAAATCAAATCTTGTCATGAAAATCTATATTCCAGGCTTCAAAGCAGGCCAGGCGCTGGCGTTTAAAAAAGGGTCTCCTCTTCGTGACGAATTCAATACAATTCAGAACGAGATGAAAAAAGACGGTACAATGTTAGCCATTCATAAGAAATGGTTTGGCACCGAGCCGCCCAAAGATAGCTCGGTTATTAACGTTGTTGCTCCCTACATGCCAAACGAGAAACCAGCGATGTAACAATAGCAGGATATGTTAACGAGCCCCGATCGTAGACATGGTCGGGGCTCGCAGCACAACTCATTCCGGGCTCTAAAGCATCCTCTGATTATCGTATTCCCACCGACTCAATAAACCATTAGCGATAGGACATGCTCCTCGGTCACCAAATCAAAAATCGTAACCTTAACTTTGGCGTCCATGAACCCGATGTCGGCAACACCTGCCCCCCAGAATAAGTTCGCTCGCACCCACCCGGGCTGGTCAGTCTGGCTGAGACGGCCTTCAGTCACTGCGCTTTCTTTTGTAGTACTGTTCGCTTATGCTTTTTTTCTGCTCCCCGACAAAGAAACTGTTCCTCCATTTCTGTTTTACCTTAGTATTAATTTATTCATAGTGCTCGTCCTTGCTTTCACAGGGAACATCTTGGCTGACCCCAAAAAACCTGAAGCCCTCAAGATGATTACTGCCCTGCTGCTGATCGCGGTGCTCTGCTGGCTTTTCTATCGCTATTCCGGAGCACAATGGGGACGTTTAAAAGACTTCTTCTTTAATTGGGAAACACTGGAGGGCAATTGGTGGATACTCTGGCAAGGCCTGGAGGTCACCCTTTTGCTGGCGTTTATCTCGGGTATCGGCAGCGTTCTGGTGGGGCTTTTGATTGCGGTATTGCGCACCTTGCACAGCCCAACACTAAATTTCTTCTTAAAAGTTTATGTTGATGTTTTTCGCTCAATCCCGATGATAGTCGTCATGGTTTTTATATTTTTCGCCCTGCCGTTCATGGGCATTTCACTCGGATCAATTGTAACGACTATTCTGGCATTATCGCTTGGTTACGGTGCCTATGCATCTGAGTGTTTTAGAGCTGGTATAGAATCCGTGCATTCCGGTCAGCTTGAGGCAGCACGATCATTGGGATTATCGCGCTGGAAAACCATTTCCAAAATAATTCTCCCGCAGGCATTTCCGGTAGTTATACCTCCTCTGACTGGAACACTTGTGGCAATGCTAAAAGACACAGCTGTTGCCTCGATCGTGGCGGCTCCAGAATTGCTGAAGCGGGCCCGAGAATTGTATACCAGTGAAACAAACCCGACACCACTGGTCGCAGCCGCATTGATTTATCTCGTTGTCCTGATTCCGTTGGTTAGGGCAGTCAATATGCTTGAGAACAAGCTCCAGAAAAAGCGGCATGTGTAAAATGAATGATACCGGAACAATGATAGAAGTTGTTGATCTGCACAAGCGTTTCAAGGATTTACACGTTCTGAAAGGAATTTCTACGAGCGTCAAACAATCCGAAGTTGTGGCTGTGATGGGTCCGTCAGGCAGTGGTAAAAGCACTTTTTTGCGGTGCATGAATCGGCTGGAGGAACCAAGCTCGGGCCATATATATATCGAAGGAATAGACATACTGGCTCCTTATATAGATATCAATAGAGTGCGGACGGAAATCGGCATGGTTTTTCAAAGCTTCAACCTCTTCCCGCATTTAACTTCAATCGAAAATATAAAATTGGCCCCCATGAGTGTGCGCAAAATATCGGATCAAGAGGCTACTGAGCGGGGTATGGCGTTGCTCGACAAGGTGGGCCTGGTGGACAAGGCTAAAGCCTATCCTGAGCAGCTTTCCGGCGGTCAGCAGCAACGTGTAGCCATAGCCCGAGCCTTGGCAATGCAGCCGCAGATAATGTTTTTTGACGAACCAACCTCTGCTCTGGATCCGGAGATGATTGGTGAGGTACTCGATGTGATGCGGAACATGGCAAAAGAGGGCATGACCATGATGGTTGTCAGTCATGAGATGGGCTTTATAAAAGAAGCCGCCGACCGCATTCTTTTTCTTGTTGACGGGCTCATTGTTGAAGATGGAACACCGGATCAAATATTCAATTATTCCAAGAATGAGCGGACCCTCGAATTCCTCAGCAAGATAATTTAATCAACAGAGCCTTTTGCAAAACTAAGATTGTCATTCAAAATCAAGGCCTGCGAGAAATATTACCACAGGCATATGATTGATATTCCGAGGATAAAATTTTGAGCATAACGCAGAGTGTGGGCGAAAAGATCGCTTTGCAAATGGCTCAACAGTCGGGTTAAACAGACATACCATGGCACAGCCAACATCGTCACAAACCAAGATATCAAGGTTGTCAGATTTAAAGGACAAGGTCGGACATGTTCCATTTATTCGCCGCAACAGCTTCGTCTATGGCGCTCTTTCTCTATTGGTTATATATGCGCTTTTCCTGCTGCCATCAAAAGGTTCGCCTGATACCGTCGATCTTGGCAGAATAGTTATTTTCTGTCTGCTGCTTCTTGTCTGGGCATTTATCATTTTTACGGATGAGCTCAAACCTGAAAAACTAAAAACTATAATTGTTTTCAGCCTATTCATTATTGCCGCCTGGCTTTACTATCGCTACTCAACTGCCCGGTGGGGCGAGATGGGGTTTTTGTTCTTTAATCTGGAAATGGTGCAGAAAGCCTGGCCTACGCTGGTTGAAGGCTTTTGGACAACCCTTCTCTTGGCCGTCTGCGCTGCGATCATGAGTACTGTCATCGGACTTTTGTTAGCGATATTTCGCTCATTTGACAATCCGGTACTGAATTTTTTTATCATCGCCTATGTTGATTTTTTCAGGGCAATGCCGATCATCGTGCTGATGATGCTGATCTATTATGCTCTACCTTTCATGGGGATTCGACTGAGTGCGATTGTCTCGGGTATTCTAGCCCTGGGACTGAACAGCTCCGCCTACGTAAGCGAGATATTCCGGGCTGGTTTTCTGTCGATCAAGAAAGGCCAAATTGAAGCCTCCAGTGCGCTGGGGCTCAACCCCATCCAAACCATGCGTTTTGTCATTTTGCCCCAAGCTTTTCGCGTTGTCATTCCGCCGCTAGTGGGAAACTACGTCGCCAGTGCAAAAGACACGGCACTGGCATCGTCTATTTCAATTATCGAACTTCTCAAAGCCGGACTCTCACAAAAATCGCTGCTCGCCAATCCCTCTCCGCTCATCTTTGTGACAGCGCTCTATTTGGTGATGTTCGTACCTCTGACACGGTTTTCCGGGTACCTTGAAAAAAGGATGAAAGCAAGCCAGCGCCAAGTGCGCCTTTAGCCCGGGAGTCCCGTTCCTGCAGGTCCTCTCTGGTAAACGACAGCGTTACCAGCAATAGAGAAGAACAGGTTTGTACTATGCTTTGCTCCCCAATCGACAGATGAGGCACTCGTCGTGACAATTTTTACTACAGCTCCGCTTCATGCAGCCCTGAAAAGAATTGAGCCGTATATCCCCAGAACGCCCGTTATATACCCCTCCTCATTGAACAGCAAACTTCTTTCAAATAAACAATGAAGAAATATCGTGTCATCTACCTCGATGCATTTACATCGGAGCCGTTTACCGGAAATCCCTGTGCTGTATTGCCGGACGCGGATGGTTTGACGGATTCCCAGATGCAGAAAATCGCCTCGGAAACCAATCTGTCCGAAACAGCTTTTGTTTTTCGTTCCGAAAAGGCCGAGGTAAAAGTTCGCTATTTTTCGCCCCGGTCCGAAGTTCCTTTTGCGGGCCATCCAACCATAGCGACTGCCATGATGCTGGCCCTGGAAAAAAAGGTGCCCGGCGCTAAGGCGACAGTCGTTATCGACTTTGAATTTAACATCGGCGTGCTGCCAGTTGAAATTAAATTGGATTCTACCGGCAGACCGTATGAAGCGATAATGACGCAGCAGAAGCCTTCATTTGACGGCATAGTAGCAAAAGATGAGCTGAGTAGGTGTTTGGGGCTGGAGAAAAGTGATTTTATTGAGGGAATGCCTCTGCAAATTATCAGCACAGGTGTTCCTTTTCTTATGGCGCCGGTCAAGGGAATGGCTATCTTGAAGGACGTACGAATTGACCGATCTCTTTTAGGATCACTGCTGGAACAAATAGGCGTAGACGCGGTTTACACGTTTTGTCTTGAAGGGTTCGAAAAAGATACTGATGCGTACGGGCGTCTACTCACTTCAGCAGCGTCTTCAGAAGACTACTTTACCGGCTCTGCAGCAGGCTGCATGGGTGCCTACATCGCTCGCTACGGCCTTCACCCTGGACCTGTGTTAAAGGTCGGACAGGGACACCTTTTGGGCAGGCCCGGGACAGGAACGGTTGAGATCATAGGATCAAACGCCGAAATTGAGACAATCAAAGTCGGCGGTTGTGCGGTAAAAACGATGGATGGCATTATGTATATAAATGACTGAGTGTGCCATTTGCTACCCCCCATAAAAATTATCAAAAGGAGAGCGCCATGACAGAGGTTTGGGAACGGGATGCAGAGACCCCCGATGAGTATCATAGTGTAGAAGCAATCCGCGGACGTGAATTTATTATCCGGTTGACGACTGGTGCAGACGTATTCTTGGCAATTCAGAAATTTGCCATCGATCATGATATCGAATTTGCCAAAATCCATGCCGCGTTTATGGGTGGACTTCAGCCGGCAAAGTACCTGGTCTGGGCTCCGGATACTGCTGACCCGGAGAACTGGCACAAAGAGGCTGTAGCCACCACAGCCAATTTAAGTATGGTACTGGCGTTGGGTGGAATGATCCACACCCGGCCGGACAAAGATGGGAAACCAGAGCCGTTTCCGGCTATCCATTTTGTGGCCGGTGGTGCCTGGGACTGCCCAACCTTTGGCGGCCACCTCGAACAAGGCAGTATCGTAAAAGGTGTATTGGAATGTTTTATCACTGAGATTAAAGGGATCGAAACCCTGTCACCAATAGAGCGAGTATACGTTGACGACGAGTATCCTGAAAATTGGTACAGAACTATAAAATAACCGGCTCTTAGAGAGGTCTTCAGCGGCACTGGCAGGTCAGATTAAAAGACAAAGGCCTGTCAGTGTTTTCATTTTAACTTGAGCCATTTGCAAACGATCTTGTCGCCCAAACCCTGCGTTATGCTCAAAATTTTATCCTCGGAATATCAATCATATGCCTGTGGTAAAATTTCTCGCATGCCTTGATTTTGAACGCAAATCTTAGTTTTGCAAAAGGCTCACTTCATTCTTTTTTCATCTGGTTCTCCAGATGATTACCTTGTCCCATGGGATTTGGAACATGGAATAAATTGACGTGCAATATGGGTCGGCATCGACATTGAGTTCCCTCACAAAGCGATCTCTTCAGGAGGTGCCCAGACTCTCTCACGTGAACCCGGCCGCATGGAAATCTGTCATCTTCTGGATGGTTAACCTGATATAACGGACATCACGGATGGATAATAAATTGATCATTGCTCAACCGCGGCTGTGGTTGGAGGAACCGCATAACTGCACGGATGCAAAAGACATCCAGACAATATTTACTTCTTTTTTCGATCCCCTGGTGGCCTATAACCCAAAAATGGAGTATGTGCCGGCTTTGGCAGAAGCGTGGGATGTGTCAGACGATGCCCGGGCCTGGACTTTTCGGCTCCGGCCGGAGGTGAAGTTTCACAATGGCCAGACAGTGGATGCGGAGACCGTGGCCTATTCTCTGCAGCGTATGGCACGACCTGATATGGGTATCACTCTTGGAGCGCCGGGAGTATACAACCAGTATATGGCAGGGATGGAGGTGGAGATTCTTACTCGACTAACCATTCGCCTGACCTTGGCCGAACCGCTGGCCGATCTGCTGGACATTCTCGTCACCGGCTACATCCTTCCTCCGGAAGCAGTCGATCGTTTGGGTGATCAATTTAAAGATACCCCCGTCGGAACCGGACCGTTCGAATTTGTCGAATATGAAAAGGGAGTCTGTATCCGAGCCAGGAGGAATCCGTATTATTTCCAGGAGATTCCGGATATCGACGCCATAGAATGGCGCCTGGTGTCAGACCCCGATGAACGATTGCGCCTGATCAGGGACGGCAGGGCCCATATTGCTGCCGGCCCACCCATGGCTTCAATTGAAGATGACAAAAGTTTAAACTGCGAATATTCCCGGGGAACGACATCCTATATAATCATTTTCAACATTAAAACCGGTGTCCTCGAGGATCCTCGGGTAAGGGTCGCCCTGAACTTGGCGGTGGACCGCAGGGCTCTCATCTCTAAAGTTCTGAATGGCGCAGGGTACCCTTTGAACGGTTTTATCAGCCCCGTTCATTTCGGGTACGACGGTGATCAGCCGAACATTTCGTATGATCCAGATCGTGCCCGGGTTTTGCTGAAGGAAGCAGGATATGGTGCCGGTTTGAGCCTTACCCTTGATAGCCCGACCTCGCTGCCGAACGAGGCAGTGCGGCTGTCCAAGGCTGTGGCCGAACAGCTGAGCCGAGTTGGGGTTGAGATCAATATCGTTTTCACCGAAGATCGGGAATTGTACGCCAACAAGGTGCGGCTCAAAGATATTCATGACATGTGTGTGTTCGATTCTTCACCGTTGAGCACCTTTCGTGTGCTCAAAGAGAAGCTTGATTCACGCTTCAAAGGTTCCTGGTGGCAGGGATACCAGAACGCTGAAGTGGAAAAATTGCTGGATATGGCCCGAGAGACCGTGGATGATAGCCGTCGTGAAGATATGTACCGACAATGTTATCGTCGGTTGACTGAAGATCCGCCCTGGCTTTATCTCTACAATTATAGAAACATCACCTGCAAAGCAAGTCAGTTATCGACCTGGCAGCCCCCTGCCCACGGGGTGATCGACCCGCGTTATGCAAGGTGAGGCAAAGCAAACAGCCCATATCATGAAAGACTCCTCTGAAGAGGCGAACCGATTGGCGGATACCCTGGGCGGCTTGGGCAAAACATAACGCCTGCCACATTTTTATTTATTAGACAACACAGGGAGAAATAATAATGAATCCAGAGACATTTACTGTTGATGGTGACCGTCTTATCTTTGAGTTGGCCGAACTGGGCAAGATCGGTCTGGGTGATGAAGGTGGATATCACAGAGAAGCCTTCTCACAGGCAGATCTTGACGGGCGAACCCTGGTGGAAGGGTTTATGGAGGAAGCCGGAATGACGGTCACCAGGGATGGTGCTTTTAATTCTATTGGTCGCTATGCTGGAGAACATGATTCTCTTCCGCCTATAGCGATTGGTTCGCATACAGATACGGTGCCCTGCGGCGGTAATTACGACGGCGTTCTTGGCGTGCTGTCGGGTATCGCCTTAGTGAGAGCCCTTCATAGCAGTGGAACGAGGTTGAAACATCCCCTTGAAGTAATAAACTTTTCTGGGGAAGAAGCGGTGTCCCCCGGGGGAACTTTCGGCAGTCGGGTAATGACCGGCCATTTTGATGAAGGCTTGCTCGATCAGATTGTCTACAGTGGTGAAACATTCAGGGAACTTTTGCAGCGGGCCGGTATCACCATTGAAAACCTCAGCACCATTGAAAGGAAAAAAGGATCTGTTGCTGCGTATGTGGAACTTCACATCGAGCAAGGGGGAAACCTTGATGCAGATGGTATTTCCGTTGGGGTCGTGGACGGCATTGTCGGATTCAGGCGCTACCGGCTGGTATTCTCAGGCCGCGCCAATCATGCGGGAACAACCCCTATGGACAGAAGAGATGACGCGCTGGTCAAGGCGGCCCGATTTGTCGTTGAAGTGAAAGATACGGCAGAAAAATTTGGAATTGTGGGAACTGTCGGCACCCTGGAAGTTACTCCCGGCGCTCCCAATGTGATTCCAGGAAGTGTTGAGCTTTCCTTTGAAATGCGGGGGCTGGACGATTCCGTGATCGATCAGGCTCAAGAGAGACTCACGTCGTTTTCCAAGGAACTCGATGCCTCTTTTGAAAAATTTTCTCACAAGCCTCCCATTATTTCCAATAAGGTGATTGTTGCAGCTCTTGAAGAGGGCTGCCGCAGGGCAGAATTGGAATACGTGATAATGCCCAGCGGTGCCGGGCACGACGCCAACCTCATGGCTACACTATGTCCTGTGGCGATGCTCTTTGTTCCCAATAAAGATGGAATCAGTCATGCCAAAGAGGAATACTGTACACCCGAGGCCTGCGTGAACGGTGCCAATGCCCTGCTGCGGGGAATAATTGAGCTGGACCTAAAAATATAAATCCGCCTGAAATTAATCCTTTAAGGAGAAATACTCATGATATTTGATTTACTGATAAAACATGGAACTCTCGTTTCCGGCGAGGGAGAAACACCGCTGGATATCGCCATACATGATGGCAAGGTGGCAGCTCTGCTGACCCCTGGTCAGGATATCGCCGCCCGGGAGACAATCGATGCCGGCGGACTGCATGTGTTTCCTGGCATTATTGACGGACATTGTCACATGAGAGACCCGGGCCGGATGGAAAGAGAAGATTTCTGGACAGGGACGCAGGCTGCTGCAGCGGGCGGTATCACCACCGTGTGCGAGATGCCCATATCCATTCCTCCCGTATATACCGCTGAAATTCTCCAACAGCGGGCGGAGACCGTGCAACCGCGGGCACTCATAGATTTTGCTCTCTACGGCACCGCCGGTTTCGAAAATCTCGCCGAAATTCAGGGTCTGGCCGATGCCGGTGCGGTCGCCTTCAAAACATACCTTCACCCGGCAGAACCGGGACGGGAAAAAGAATTTACCGGGTTAATCTGCCCTGATTCAAGCAGCCAGTATGAAACCATGGAAGCTGTCGCCCAAACGGGCCGGCGCCATTGCCTGCACTGTGAAACTAACGAGATGATAGTCATGTTCACAGAAAAAATGAAAGCGAGTGGCAGAACCGATGGCCTTGTGCATACGGAAAGCCGACCGGCCGTGTGTGAAGACAGCTCTGTGGCTCTTTCGCTTGCGATAGGTGGCGCGGTGGATGCGTCTATGGTGATCTGCCACATGTCAAGTGCCGGTGCTGTTCAACTTGTAAAGGAGGCCAAGGCACGAGGGGTTGATGTTATCGCCGAGACATGCCCGACCTATATTTTTCTTAACGACGAGTACCTGGTCGATTTTGGCCCTTATGCAAAAAATAACCCCCCGCTGCGCTCAGAGGAAAACCGGCAGCAGTTATGGGAGTATATAAACGACGGAACAATAGACTACATTGCTACCGATCATTCTCCGTGGAGACCTGAATCCAAAGACGGGGGCATATTCACCGCAAATTCGGGAATTGCGAGCTTTGACATGTTTATGCCCCTGATGATCGATGCAATTAATCGGGGAATCATCGGCTACGGCAAGGCAGCGGCCATGCTCAGTGAAAAACCGGCGGAAGTTTTCATGCTCAAGGAAAAAGGTCATTTAAAACCCGGCTATGATGCTGACTTTGTGCTGATAGATATGAACGGCGAATTCGTCTTCGACATGAAAAAAAGCTATTCCAAAGCGGGTGAAACCATGCACATTTTCGACGGAATGAAACTCTCCGGCAAAATTCAGTCAACCTGGGTCCGGGGCACCAAGGTCCCCGAAAAAGGTGCAACTGTTGCCCCCAGTGGACACGGAACATTTGTCAGGCCGCGGTCATGATAGGCCTTGTTGCTCTTGGCCACTCTCCTCGGCCTGATCATGAGGAGGTGTACAAGGAGATCGCACCGGGTATTCCCTGCAAGCTGGTTGGGGCGCTGGATGCGATGAGCTGTGGTGAAGCCAGAAGCCTTGAGGACACGCAGGGGATTTCCCCGCTGGTCTGTCTGCTCAGCGATAAGACAACTGTTGAGATCCCCCTGCCACTGCTCTTTCCCTATCTTGAGCGTCAGGTGGAACGTTTGGCGGCAGATGGTGCTCAGCTCGCCGTTGTTCTCTGCTGTGGAGGCTTTCCTGCATTCACCAGTACCATAAGCGTGCTGCTTCCCGGCATGATCGTCCCCGCTCTGGTCAGTGCAACGTGCCCGGCTGGCAGGATTGGCATCATTGTGCCTAATAAGGCACAGGAGTCAGCGGCAGTTTCACATTGGCGCCAGTTGGGCGTCAAGGTGGAATCCGCTGTAGTTTCCCCTTATGAAGGCAAAGGCTTCAAGGAAGCAGGTGAAAAATTTAGAGCCATGAGGGCAGACCTGGTGGCAATTGACTGCATGGGATTTAAGGATGAACACAGGCAGAAGCTCAAGGAACTCTGCGGCTGCCCGGTATTATTACCTACAACTCTAGTCGCCCGTGTGGCTCTGGAAATGTACCATTCTTCAGTTTAACAACAGCGCTGAAAGGAGAGGCAGATGTATGACGCGGATAGAATGAGCCGCATTCCCTTTTCGGGGATTCGGAAGGTTTTTGAAGAAGTACATAGAAGAACAGCTCAGGGACAGCACATTGTGAACCTGGGGATCGGCCGCCCCGACTTTGATACTCCTCAAAATATCAAGGACGCAGCCAAAAAAGCTCTGGACGACGGGTATGTTCATTATGCGTCCAATTATGGGGTTGAGGAACTCAGAAGCGCTATCGCAGAAAAATTCAAACGAGATAATGACCTCGTTTTTGATCCCAGCGGGGAAATCATGGTCACCGTGGGGGCCAATGAGGCCGTATTTCTTACCATGATCTCTTTTATTAATCCAGGAGACGAGGTCTTGATTCCGGATCCCTGCTGGCCCCATTATGCCCCCAGTGTCGATCTGGCAGGAGGGGTTCCCGTTTCCCTTCCGGTTTACGAGAAGAATGGTTTTAATCCTGTCACCGAAGATATTTATGACAAGTGCAGCGAGAAAACCAAATTGATTGTGGTGAATTCACCTCAAAATCCGACGGGAGCCGTTTACGCCAAACAGACACTGGAGGAAATCGCCAGGATCGCAATTGAAAAAAATTGGATGGTGCTTGCAGATGAGATTTACGAACATCTGATTTACGGGGGAGAAAAACACTACAGCATCGCCACGTTTCCCCGGATGAGAGAAAGAACCGTTACGATAAATGGCTTTTCCAAAAGCTATGCCATGACCGGCTGGCGGCTGGGATACGTGGGTGTCGACCGGAGCCTGATGTCCGCCTTGGTGCGGGCTCACCAGTACTCGACTAATTGTGTTTCCACTTTTTCCCAGTACGGCGCTGTGGAGGCACTGGTCGGTCCTCAAACTGATTTGGAGAATATGGCGCGGGAGTTTTCAAGGAGGCGGGACCTGGTGGCCCAAAGACTTTCCACCATGAAGCATATCAGCTTCAGCGAACCGAAAGGAGCATTTTATGTAATGGTTAATGTTTCAAGAACAGGCAAAACAACAGAACAGGTTGCCGACGAACTGCTGGATGCAGGGGTGGCTGTGGTCCCCGGGACCAAGCTGGGGAAATATGGTGCTGATTTTATTCGACTATCTTATGCAAATTCCTATGAAAATCTGGAAATTGCGATGGCTCGGATGACTTCATATTTCAATAGTCTATAAGTTCAGCCAAAGGGAGCCAGACAATGGATCATGATAAAATAAATCTGGGCCGAGACGTCAGAATCAATCCGATGGTTATCGGCTTGATCGGCAGTCAGGTCAACGGCAAGGCCAACTTTATCACCGTTGGTCAGGTATACCGATTGAATATGTCACCTGCCTATATCGGGACTTCTATACACCCAACCCACTATACCGCGGGAGGCATAAGGGAGCATAAAGCCTTCAGTGTGAATATTCCCCATTGCGGAATGGCAGAAGTAACAGACTATTGCGGCGTTGTCAGTGGCAAGAAACATGATAAATCAACACTCTTTGAATTATTTTATGGGGAACTGGGAGAGGTCGCACCGATGATAGTGGAATGTCCCATGTGTTTTGAATGTAAGCTGGTTGACACCCTGGAAATGCCCAGCAACACGCTCTACATCGGGGAAGTCGTTGCCAGCTATTCGGAAAAGCGATTTGTCAAGGACGGACACCCCGATGTCCAGGCGATGAATCCTCTTTTGTACACTGCTACCGACAAAAAGTACTGGTCCATAGGCTCCTATGTGGCCAAAGCCTATAAAGTCGGGCTGGGTTATGGAAAACAGGATTGAGCAGCGCGGAGATGTCAATAACAGGAGAGAGGAGCAATGATGCCGGCTAAACCGCAGTTGAGGATGAACAAAGCGGATAAGATGATCACCTTCATTTATTACAAAGATTTAGCCAAAGGCATTGATTTTTATGGCAATATCCTTGGGTTTTCTTTAGCGATAGATCAGGGTTGGTGTAAAATATATCAGATTTCCGACTCAGGGTATCTCGGCGTTGTCGACGAAGAAAAAGGTATGCAGAACTGGCACGCCGAGAAGACGGTACAGATCTGCATTCGGGTACCAGAAGTGATGCCCTGGTATGAATATTGTCTTGGTCTGGAACTGCCCAACCAATCCGAGTTGTTTGTCAGTGATGAGTTGAAGATCAAGGCTTTTGTCTTTGATGACCCGGAGGGATATCAGGTCGAATTTCAGGAGTCAACGGCCAATGATCTGCTCCTCTAGAAGATAGTCTCCTGGGTTTGCCAGTGATCGGGTTGCACCAATTAGCATAATAAAATATCTCCCCCTTTGGCACCCTGCCTGCACTGTCTCTAGGATGAAAATATTCAAAAAAGCCTTGATATTTCAAATATTTTTTTACTAGCAGAAATGTCTGATCAGATTGCAAAAAAGTTGATTGCCGAGGCAGAGAAGTGGGAAGGAATTCAAGGAAGAATTGCCGATATCGCGGATGTGCTGAACAGTCCCTCTTACCAAACGGTCTCTACAGAGTCTTGGCGAGATGAACATGCCGAACAATCTATCCAGTGGCTTCATAATGCCAGATCACTGCTAATTCTTGCCATGCATCATCCAGAGGAAAAGCCTGAACTGGACTGGTTTGACCGCGGCAATACATCTGGAAACCGCCGGTTGACCAAAATTTCAAAAGTAGTAGTCGAATGGTTAGATGACACCCATGACATCAAGGCTCAGGCTTTACCGTATCAAGTGGAAAAAGGTGGTGTTTATTTGAAAGATGCGGCTTGCCTGGCTGGATTGGGTGTGATAGGCAAAAACAACCTGCTCATTCACCCTGAATGGGGTGCAAACGTACGGCTTCGTTCAGTGTTAATCCAAGATTATTTACCTCCAAGCAGACCACTGGAAAATTTTGATCCTTGCTCTCGTTGCGCCATGCCCTGCCGAAAAGCATGCCCAGAAAACGCTTTAGCGCAAGGGAGATTCAACCAACCTTCATGCATGCTGCAGCTAGAGTCCGATAGGACAAATCAGATAGAGAAAGGAAAAAATAATGCAGAAGGTTCACCACATCTCGTAACCGCATGGTGCAGGAGGTGTGAATTCGCCTGCCCGGTGGGCACATATTCAGCTTGACTATACCACAATGTGGTATATACTCGTCAGTGGTGAAAAGAAAAAGTTATCTTCCATTTAAAAGCTCTCAGAGAGCTATGCAGCGATGATTGTCTAAATAGCGTCATCGTGACTGAATTTTACATCTAGCCCTTTCGGGCGACCCTTCAGAGCGTAAATAGCAATCGTACA
>JARRLH010000014.1:0-18834 GCA_037387205.1 Desulfofustis sp. | reverse complement strand
TCTGGCCCCGATCACCGAATCCGAGGCCATCCAGATGTTAAAATCGACCAGGTCTTATGCGATGCTGAAGAATCGCCGTGCCAAGCACGGCATCGACATCTACGCCATAGCTTCGGGACTGCAGCGCATCAGTCAACTGGCTACAGATTTTCCCCAGATCACTGAAATCGATATTAACCCTTTTATAGTCGGCGACGTCGGCAGCGAGCCCGTGGTCGCCGATGTGCACTTAACTCTAACCACCAGCTAACTCAGATAAGCGATGGTTGAATACGACGGAAACTGGCAGGAAACCTACCGTGACATGATCATGTCGCCGAACAAGGCGCTGTCAGAAGTAAAGTCCGGTAATCGAGTGTTTCTGGGAACCGGTTGCGGAGAGCCTCTTGTTCTGGTGGAGGCGCTGGTCAGAAAGGCAAACAGGCTCGCCGATGTAGAGATCGTCCAATTGCTGACCAAGGGCGATGCGCCCTACGTAGACCGGAAATATGCGGAAACGTTCAAGGTGAACTCCTTTTTCATTGGCCACAACGTCCGTGAGCTGTATCAGGAGGGAAGAGGAGACTACACCCCGGTACTGATGTTCGATATCCCGGCCCTGCTGCGCTCGGGAAGACTGCCGCTTGATGTCGCTCTCATCCAGGTTACCCCGCCCGATAAGCGCGGCAAGATGAGCCTCGGAGTGTCGGTCGACATTGTCAAGAGTGCCGCTGAGAACGCTTCTCTGGTAATCGCCCAGGTCAACCCGAAAATGCCCTGGACCAGGGGGGATTCCCTGATCGATGTTTACGATCTCGATATTCTGGTTCCCGCCGAAGCAGAGCTTATTGACCGTACGGTTACAGAGCCCCCCGAGATTACAAAGAAAATTGCCCAGCTGGTCGCCGCCCTGGTACCCGATGGTGCGACCATACAGCTGGGGCTGGGGATTGTGCCCGGCTATGGGAGGATTCCGCTGGCGGTGGCCGCCTATCTCAAAAACAGACGCGATCTCGGGGTGCACACTGAGTTGATCTCGGATGAAATAATGGAACTGGTCGAGGCCGGCGTGGTTACCGGCAAGCATAAAGTGGTGGACCGGGGAAAGGTGATTGGCAGTTTCTGCATGGGCACCCGGAAGCTCTACGACTATATCGATGACAATCCACTGTTTTCCTTCCGCCCCACCGATTATGTCAACGACGCCAACGTGATCGGCAAGCACAACAATATGGTTACCATCAACATGGCGCTGGAGATCGATCTCACCGGTCAGGTAAGCTCCGACAGCGAAGGCGGCAGCTTCTATTCCGGGATAGGAGGGCAGGTCGACTTCAACAGGGGTGCGGCCAGATCCAGCGGAGGCCGGCCGATCATCGTCATGCCCTCGGTGACCTCCTCGGGACAGTCGCGCATTGTAGCCCGGCTCAGCCCCGGTTCGGGGGTCGTAATTTCGAGGGGCACTGTTCATTATGTGGTAACCGAATACGGCAGCGCCTACCTGCACGGTAAATCGGTCCAGGATCGAACCCTGGCGCTGATTTCCATTGCTCATCCGAACTACCGTCCGCAGCTCCTCAAGGAGGCCATCGAGGCAAAATATATCCGTGAAGAGTTCGCCGATGTCGAAGGTAAGTTTGTGGTAGCTTCTCAAAGTTACATGAACACCACTCATCTGCTCAAGGACGGCACTGAAATCGCCTTCAGGCCCATCCACCCGACCGACGAACCGCGGATGAGAGATTTACTTTACGATCTTTCCCAGGAAACGATCTATTACCGTTTCATGAGTCATCAGGAGCGCTTCGGCCAGCGCCAGATCCACAATTTCGTCTACATCGATCATCGTCAGGATGTCGCCATCGTCGGCATTCTGCCCGAGGCTCACGGCGACGAGATCATTGCCGTGGGCAGGTACTATCTCGACGAGCACACCAACCGGGCCGAGGTCGCGTTTGTGGTACGCGACGAATGGCAGGGCAGGGGGTTGGGTACATTTGTCTTCAAACACCTGGTCAATATCGCCAAAGCCAACGGCATTTCCGGGTTCACCGCCGAGGTGCTGAGAAACAACAATCGTATGCAGGCCATTTTCAACCATTCGGGTCTCAATGTGACGAGCGCGATAGAAGAAGGTGTATATAGTTTCACAATGGATTTTTAGAGAGAAAAGGAGGAGGCAGATAGTTAGGTTGAAGCATGGACAAGATTCAGACTGAATGCACCCGCTGTGGTACCTGCTGTGCCAACGGCGGCCCGGCGCTGCATGTGCAGGACAAGGAACTGATAGAGGGGGGAGCCATCCCCATTTCCCACCTGATCACCATCAGAAAAGGTGAGCTCGTGCATAATCCGGTAAGCAACCGTCTGCAGGCCGCCAAGAAGGAGTTGATCAAAATCAACGGGGTGGGCAAAGAGTGGAGCTGCTTCTATTTCGAACCCGAGCAGAAACTCTGTACCATCTATGACAGCAGGCCCGTGGCCTGCCAGATGCTGGAGTGCTGGGACACAGAAGCGGTGGAACAGATGATTGACAAGGATCTGCTCAGTCGAACCGATTTGATCGGTGGCGACGACCCTCTCTACCAGGCAGTATTGGAGCATGAATCGACCTTCCCCTGCCCCGATCTTGAATTCCTTCTTGCACGAGGAGTCGGCGACAAGAGCAGGGAACTGGAAGAAGCTGCCAATCGGGAAGTGGCTTTCAGGACCGAGCTGGTGAGCATTCAAGATCTGTCCCTGGGTGAGGAACTGTTCTATTTTGGCAGGCCGCTTTTTCACCTGCTGATATCGGTGGGTGCCCGCGTCAAGGAGTCAGCAGGGCGTCTGCTTATCGACTGGCCCCGTAAATAAAACAGCGGGGACACAATTCTATGGTGTCCCACCAAAAAAACGGGGACCACCATCGCCTGGGATGCCAAACCCCGCCTTCCCAAAACACCGAGTTGTTTTCTACCAGCGTACCCGTTCCAGTTCCTGGCCTCTGGTTGAAATGGTAATCTGTTGCACGGGCACCGGCTTCGATGCTTTGTCGAGCGCTCGCTTGATAATTGCATTCATGGCCGAGCAGCACGGAACTTCCATAATCAGGATGGTGATCGATTTGAGGTTGCAGGAATCGATAATTTCGACGAACCGGTCGACGTAGGACTGGGCATCATCGAATTTGGGGCAGCCCATCATCACCACCTTGCCGGCCAGATATTTTTCCTGGAATCCCGGGACTGACACTGCCGTGCAGTCGGCTGCCACGAGTATATCTGCTCCCTGCAGAAAGGGCGCGCGAGGCGGAATCAGTCTGATCTGGATCGGCCAGTGGGTCAAAAGCGAATCCTCAGTCTTGTCTGACGGCAGGTGGGTGGGCCGATTGGCTGTGGCGCATGGAGTCTGGGGTACAAAGGTTTGTATATGGCTGGAAGCACACCCGCAATCCAGCTGGGGCCGGGGAGCAGATTCATCTTTTTTCTTTTCTGCCAGGAATTCTTCCACCGCTTCTTCGTCAAACTCGTCGGCTTGGCGTTCAATGATCTTCAGAGCGCCGGTGGGGCAGGAACCCAAACAGGCTCCGAGTCCGTCGCAGAGCTTGTCGGCTACTAATTTAGCCTTGCCGTCGATGATTTCAAGGGAGCCTTCGGCACAGTCGGGAACGCAGAGTCCACAGCCGTCACAGAGTTGTTCATCTATCTGGATTATTTTACGTACCTGTTTCATGAGAACCTCTTGCCTGGTGATTGGTGATTTCGAATAGCTTTATTGTTCCTCTGTTTTGATCACATCCTAGCAGAGTCCGCGTCAAATCCCTTGACCTGAGTCAAGAGATCTACTTTTTCCACTTTTTTTAGAAAATTTTCCAGAGATGTCGTTCTCATAAAACCGGAAGTTCTGGCCTGCGGCGCAGCCTCCTGCTGGTAGACAAGCAGCGCTCGACGCGTCAGCTCAAGGCTTTCATCAAGGGTGAGAGAGGCTCCTATCAGGTCACCGATTCGTGGAATTCGGCCCCCGTGACCGCCGAAATAGACATGCCAGGTCCGGGTCTTTACCGAAGCAGGAATAAATCCGATATCCCTGAGCCGAGGCATGGTGCAGCAGCGCGGACAACCGGCCACCGCGACTTTGATTCTGGCCGGCATGGGCTGGGGCAGCTCGAGGGCGCCCAGTTTTTCGACAAGCTCGGCTGTCGGGATGCAGCCGTTTTTGCATTCACCCCACTGATTGCAACTGAAGACCGAGGTAAGGCCGTTTGTCGGCAGTGGTGTAAGCAGCGGTCTTATGCAGCTGACAAATTCGGCTACCAGGTCTACAGCCAGTCCCGACACCGCGATCTGAGACCCTGGGGTGACACGGATCCGTTCGATGCCGAATTTCTCGACCGCGGACCAGAGCGTGCGCAGCTCGGCAGCGGTCAGGGAAGTGATCCGATAGCCTGGTATGGTGATGAATTTATTTTCAGCGGAATGAGACATTGAACCAGATGAGGCCGCCGCATACCCAAGAGGAGGCGGCGGCCAGTTTGGATTGGCCCTGTAGAGGAGGTTTTCAGCTTTTAGGCCAGGATGGTCTGCAGGTCCTCCTGAGCCGTTTCGGCTATCGGTTTGATGGCAAATTTGTCAACCAATACGTTCAACACATTGGGAGTAATAAAGGCAGGCAGGGACGGTCCGAGTCGGATGTCCTGGATGCCGAGGGCGAAAAGGCTCAGCAGGATGACACAGGCCTTCTGTTCGTACCACGAGAGGATCAGTGACAACGGCAGATCGTTGACGCCGCAGTCGAATGCTTCGGCCAGGGCGGAAGCTATCTTGATCGCCGAATAGGCATCATTGCACTGGCCCACATCGAGCAGTCTGGGGATACCGCCAATATCGCCGATCTTCTTGTCGAAGAATCTGAATTTTCCACAGGCCAGCGTGAGGATGACCGTGTCGGCAGGAGCCTGCTCGACGAAATCGGTGTAGTAGTTGCGTCCGGGCTTAGCCCCGTCGCAGCCGCCGACCAGAAAGAAGTGCTTGATGGCCCCGGCTTTGACGCCTTCGATAACCTTGTCGGCCACGCCCATGATGGTGTTGCGGCCAAATCCGGTCAGCACCTCGCCCTGGTCTTCATCGGCGGCAAACCCAGGCCGGGCCAGGGCACGTTCGATGACCGGCGTAAAATCTTTGTCGTCGCCAATGTGGCTGATACCTGGCCAGCCCACCAGACCGGTGGTAAAGACGTTGTCCTTGTAGCTGTCACGCGGCTTCTGAATGCAATTGGTGGTGAACAGGATGGCCCCCGGAAAGACCTCCATTTCTTTTTGCTGGTTCTGCCAGGCGGTACCGTAGTGACCGTAGAAATGGTCATATTTTTTCAGTTCGGGATACCCGTGGCAGGGCAGCATTTCTCCGTGGGTGTATATATTGATACCCTTGCCCCGGGTCTGCTCGAGCAGCAGTTGGAGATCTTTGAGATCATGGCCGGTTACCAGGATCGCCTTGCCCGCTTTGGTACCCAGGGGAACCGGGGTGGGAACGGGGTGGCCATAAGTGGTGGTGTTGCCCGCATCGAGCAGTTCCATTGCCCTGATGTTGACTTCGCCGATTTTCAAGGCGCCGGCAACCAGGTCATCGACTCCGAGATCTTTTCGGGTCAGGACGCCAAGCAGCTCGTTAATCGCACCAAACACCTCGTCGTCGGTCTGACCGAGAATGGCCGCATGATCGGTGTAAGCTGCCAGTCCCCGCAGTCCATAAAGGGCAATCTGCTTCAATGACCTGAGATCCTCATTGTCGTCGAGGCTGTTGATGAAATCGAGTTTCTCTCCCTGGGCTTTGAGACCGTCCAGATCAGGTGCCGGCACAAAGCTCAGGGCGGCAGCGTCACTATCCACTGTTCCGCCGGCGGCTGCCACTTTTGCTTTCAACTCATCACGCAGTTGCACAGTTTTTCTGATCCAATGGTCGAACCGGGCCGGGTCGAAGTCTACATTGGTGAGGCAGGCAAAGGTCGCTTCACAGATAAATCGATCGACACCGTTGTCGACAATACCCTGTTTCCGGGCCGCAACCGCGACAATTGCCAGTCCCTGGGTCGCGTGGGTGAGCAGATCCTGCAGAACCGCAACATCTTCACCTTTTCCGCAGACGCCAATCTTTTCGCAGCCGATGCCCTTGGCAGTTTGTTCACATTGATTGCAAAACATGGAGAATCCTCCTTTATGATTAATTAATTTGCATGGTGGGTTCGACTTCAACCCTGATTGTTGAAACCATCATACCCGGACAGGTCATTTTTTCTTTGACCTAGGTCAAGAGCGTAAAAAAAGTAAGAAGCCAGCCGGAATAGTTATTGTGAAGAGTTCCGGTGCATGACTCAGATAAAGAGCTGCTCTTCACTTCACTACAATGAGCACGGATAAACCGAGGTCAATCAGGGATGAACCGTCTTTCACCTGGCCGTTGGCCGCCAGGGCGAGCCCTCATCCAGGGCCATCCGCGGGATGCTCCGCAGCAGTCAGGAAGAGGATGGCTCAGAGCGTGCCACCAGATGGAGAGTGGAATGCGGGGATACGGAAATATCGGCAAAACCGGGCGACCAGGATTCTATAAAAAAACCCGCGGAATTAAACAACTCAAGCCATTCCCTCCGGGACAAGGCGGCCAGCTCAAGGCAATGACGGTAGTTGTAGTCGGGGAGTTCGGTGCAGCAACGCCGAATCTTGAATCGCTGTTCCAGGTAGAGCCTGCGCTTCTTCGGGTCATAGGATCTGATAGACTCCTTGATGATCTTGCCGCCTTCGGGATGGTCGAATAGGTGAAACTGCAGCAGTCGCCCTTCGGGGTGCGCCTGGTGCTCAGAGTCGGAGCAATAGAGATGGGCGAGCAGCAAGCCCGGAGGAACCAGAATTCTTCGTATCTCCTGCAGACAGTGTTTCATGTCAGCCGGCTCAGTAAGAAGATTGAGTGTGTTCTGGCCAATGAGCACCGCGTCGAAGCCGGGCCTCAAACCGAGGTGGCGCATATCCATCTGCACCAGGCGGCGGCCTTCAGCTCCCTTAGAAAATGACAAGGCACGTCGGTCCAGGTCTATGCCGGTGACTTCCAGCCCGTTCCCCTGCAGGTTGCTGGACAGCAGTCCAGTTCCGCAGCCGAGTTCAAGCAGGCGTATGCACCTCTGTTGCAGCTGTGATCTATAATAGGACAGCTCCTGGGTGAGATCCTGGCTCACCCGTTCATAGTGATAAAGAAGGTGTAACAACTCGGCGGGCAGTTCCTGAAATTGTTCTCGGGGTTCGTCTTCATACCCCGTTGGTTCTCCAGGTACCATCTTTCAGTTTGGACCTCGGGCAATGGCGCTCGAATACAGAGAAGCGCTTCCAGTCGATTCGTATTGCTCCAAAGGACAGAGACTAATGCACGAATCCCCGGTCCATGATAAAGCCCGGATTGACCAGGGCCGGATCGATGTCGAACTTGGCCATGGCAAAAATTCTGGCGACTTCCAGGTCGAAATGCACGAACCAGTCCCCGGGAAACGGCCAGGCCTCCTGATGGGGGTGGCCGTTTACTTCACAGTGTGGACAAAAGACGCGATCAACAACCTCGGCGGGCATGTTGTCGCTGAAGGAGAGGGAAATCGTGTTTTCTCCGCATCCGCAAGAGAATTTGTGTGTGACACTCATGATATAATTATACGCTCCTTCACGTTTCCCCACCCGGCGCTGTGGTGAGCAGGGCACCATGAAGGCCACCTTGAGCTGAGAATGCTATTGCTGCTGCTGGGCGGCAGCGTAGGCAGATGCCGCACATTCATTTTTGCCGAGGTCAAGCACTTCGGCCTTTTCATCATCGACTACTTCCAGGTTGGCATTGACCAGCCGGATCGTCGCGTATTCAGGAGGCTGATCCCGCATATTTGACTTGATGAAATCGACAAACTCTTCTTCCTGCTCGATGGCGTAGATAGATTCGTTGATCTTTTTTATTTCACTGAGCGGTCGAGCGAAGTTCAGTTCTGCGTTGGCCTCGTCCCAATCGATATAATGCCCAGGCAGCACGGTGATCGTTTCATCCATTGTCTTGATGTTGCCGATGGTCTTAAACAGCACACTGGACCACTCATCTACCTTGCCTCCAAGGTCGGGTCTGCCTATTGACTTGATAAAGACGATATCACCCGTAATCACATAGCGTCTGTCGATGACAAACATTGTACTACCCGGAGTATGACCCGGAGAAAATAGCACCTGCACCTCTGGCCCGCCGGGACCGAAGCCGACCTGATCGCCGTCCTTGAGTTGTTCATAATCAATCCTGGCTCCGCCAAAATCTTCAGCATTGGCGTAGAAGACGGCACCGGATTTTTCGGCGATCATCCTGCTGCCGGAGATATAGTCGGCTTGCAGGTGAGTTTCGACGGTTTTACTGATAGTCAAACCTTTTTCGGCAGCAAAATTCAGGTAAAAGTCTATATTTCTCGAGGGATCGAAGAGTATCAGCTCTTTGTTGTAAGCCAGGCCGTAGCTGCATGATCCTTTACCGGGACGGATGAACTGGTAGAGCCGGTATTCAACATCGGTGCTGAGGAGTTTGGGGACCAGCAGGTTGCCCCAGGACTTGATACCGCCAGTCAGGTAACCGACATCGGCAAAGCCATGCTTCTCGAGAATTTCAGCGACGAACTTGGCAGAGCCTTCTTTGGCGCACACGATTCGAATGCTTGTCCCTTTGTCCGGCAGCTGTTCGATACATTCATCTTCTATTTCCATGAAATCGAAGTAGGAGACGTTGAGCATCTCGATGGGGTGGGGGCCTTCCACCTTGAAACGGGCGAAATCCTTTTTATTGCGCACATCCAGAAGCACAAAATTTTCTTTGCCAACTACCCATTGGTAGAGTTCGTCGGCACTATAAGGGAATATAGCCATGGTTGATTCTCCTTGGTCTTGGTGGGGCAATGGGAAAAAGCCTCATGTGAATCTTATAGCAGATTATCGAGTTCTTTTGCTACTTTGACAAGGTGTTTATGCTCATCGGCAGCCATGGATAGGTAAAACGATTCGGTGTCTTCCCCCTGGTGTTCCCAAGCCAGCCGACTGTAGAGGTCATAAGCCTGGGCCTCGAGTTTCATTGCCAGCTGCAGGATCTTTTCCCGGCTGTGCAACTGATCGCCGAAATAAACGAGCATATCTTCCACCTCGAGGCCGCCTTCGGAAACCGCTAATTCGGGGTCAAAAAGAACCTGGCCAAATTTGATTCTCAGCTTGGTCATGTGGCCATCTTCAAACTGAGCAAGCTTAACCAAAGTCTTTCGCTCCGCCGCGGTGTCGGTCTCGTCGGCCAGTGTCAGGTAGAAATTTTTAAGCCCGGCTTCCATGGTATAGGCCATTTCATAGGCAGAATTGAAATCGGCATCGACAAAGAACTCCAGTCCCGCCTCGACATTACCGTCCACCTGCTCGCCGTTGTAGGAGGCTATGCCGCCCTCCAGGTTGAGCACCTTGTCCTTGCCCAGACGAGTCAGGATCTGGCAGGCGGATTTGCTTCGCACCCCGCTGCGGCAGTAGACGATAATTCGCTTGTCGTCCGCCAGTTCGGAGGCTCGTTCAGCCAGTTCCCCAAGCGGTATGAGTCGGGCGCCCGGAAGGTGGCCCTTGGCGTATTCTCCAGGTTGTCTGACGTCAAGCAGCTGATACTGGTCCAGCTCCCTCGAGGAGACAATCTCTCTGGTTCGGTCACTACTGATAGACTCGATCTCTTCTCTGAAAATACTGTATTTTACGACAGCAGCCATATCCTTTGCCCAGAATAATATCGTTCTTGCATCCGCCTGTTTACATATGCAGGAGTGCGGCCTCCCGAGGAGTCAGCGAATAGCAATCTAAATAGAGCAGATTGAAGCGCTCCGGTTCCTGGTCAATTTGATCCCTGGTCTCAGCGGACAGCCAATGGCTGTCATCCACCAGGTTATAAAATACCGAGTCGATACCGATGAACCCATCCAGAAAGTGAGCGATTATATGCAGGATTTTACTGTGATACCCCTGGCTGAGTCCCACAAGGTCGGCCCGCGTTTCAAAGCCGGTTTCGCCTAGTTCGTCGATGAACTTATGCAGCGTCTGCCGGTTTCTTTTCAGCCCTCGATCGAGCTCCTCATTGAATTTGGCATCCCTGGCCGAAAGAATGACGTCGCCAATAACGAGGTTGTCGTAGCGGACCAGCGAGGTCCGCTCGAAAAAATTCATTACCTGGCTTGTGCAGGCCTTGGAACTCTCCCCGTCGGTGAGAATCATATGTCTGGCTAGTAGGTCCATCGTCGATCAGTATCTTCCAGGGTGAATCAGCTTTCCTGTTCCAGTCTTCTCTTTTTCACCGCTTGACCGATGCGTCGTCCCAGGGCGACGCACTCATCGAGATTCTCATCGGTGGGCACATATTTGAAACGCAGCCCTTCGTCGACAAGTTCAAGCCTCATGTCCACGAGCGCCTCGTTGAGCAGTTTGACACACTCTCCGCTCCAGCCGTAGGAGCCGAATGAGGCGGCTATCTTGTTTTGCGGTTTGAGGCCCCGCATATACATCAGGAATCCTGCCATCCGGGGCAACAATCCATTGTTGAGCGTGGGGCTGCCGAGAACCAGGGCCCCGGCATTCAACACCTTGGTCATCACGTCGCTGCGGTGATGAACCTTGAGATTGATCATCTCTGCGAAGACGTCTTCCTGCTCTATTCCCCGGGAGATGGCCTTGGCCATCTTTTCGGTTGAGTGCCACATGGTATCGTAGATAATCAGGGCTTTATCATCAAACTTGTTGTTGCTCCACTGATCGTAGGCCGTGACAATTTCGTTGATGTATTTCCTGAATATGACGCCATGATCGGGGGCGATCATCTTGATATCGAGATTCATCTCCTTTACCTTGGCCAAAAGTTTTCGCACCAGAGGGTTGTAGAGATACAAAATATTGGCGTAGTATTTGGCCGCCTGATCCATGACCACCGAGAGCGGCACCTGGTCATCAAATCGCTCACTGGTTGCCAGGTGCTGTCCGAAGGCGTCGGAGGCGAAAAGAATGCCGTCTTCCATCGCATAGGTGAACATCGAATCCGGCCAATGCAGCATTCTGGTTTCGAGAAAATACAAGGTGCGTGCGCCGATACTCAGCTGTTCACCGGTTCTTACCACTTCGAAGGGCCAGTCCGGTCGATGGAAATGTTCGAGAATGGCTTTTTCACCCATGGGGGAACAGATTAGTTTTTCTGGTTTCACCGCCTCCATGACTTCGGCCAGTGCCCCGGCATGATCAAGTTCCACATGGTTTATAACCAGGTAGTCAATTTGTTCGGGATCGATGATCTCCCTGATCTGGTGCATCATATCGTTGTAATGGGAGTGTTTAACTGTATCGATCAAAGTAATTTTTTCATCGATGAGTAAAAATGCGTTATAAGTGGTGCCCGCCAGGGTCGAATATCCGTGAAAATCTCGCACGTCCCAATCGATTGCTCCTACCCAATGAATACCCTTAGCCAGTTCCTTGTTGCTCATTTCTTCTCCATCCGCTGGAAGTTGTACATTGACCGTCGTTTATGGTGCCACCCAACAAAGTCACTATCCTTAACTAAAGTCCGCAAAACAACAAGCGAAAAAATATAGCATATTCTAGAGACTTTTCAACGACTCCTGACGAGTAATAGGGCGGTCCAGCGTGTCCCGGTCAAATTGATTTCTAGTTGAGAATAATTATCCTTTGCAATAATAGGTGGACCATTTTTACCGCAATTAAGGTAATTTTTAAAGCAATTTCGCTCGGGACCAATGGATGTGCATCACCTCATGGCACAGTACAAAAGGCCAACCATCGATCTGAGCAGCTGTTCCAAATGCGGCGGCTGCATAGAAGTTGCCCCGGACATCTTCAGGGTCTCTGCAAGCGGCGGTTACATAGAAATATGCGATCTCGACTATTATGACCAAGACAGGGTGCTGGAAGCCATGAAATTCTGCCCTGAAAACTGCATCCACTGGGAAGAGGAGTGATCCACCGAGTACAGGGCCAGGATGGATAATTCAACCTATAAGAAAATTATAATTCTCGGTGTCCTGCTCCTTATTGTCGGTCTGTTTTTCTACTTCGACCTGGGCCGCTTTCTAAGCCTCGATTATCTCAAACAATCACAGGCCCGCTTCCAGCAGCTCTATGAGCAGCACCGCTTCGCAATGCTTGGAGCCTACATGCTTATCTATGTGATCGTCACCGCCCTCTCATTGCCCGGTGCCGCGGTCATGACCCTGGCGGGCGGCGGACTTTTCGGGCTGGTCGCCGGCACGGTGGCGGTGTCCTTCGCTTCCACCATCGGGGCGACCTGTGCCTGCCTCGCCTCCAGGTTTTTTCTGCGTGACTGGGTGCAGAATAAATTCGGCGCCAAGCTGAAGACCATCAACGAGGGGATAGAGCAGGAAGGGGCTTTTTACCTGTTCTCACTGAGACTCATACCGGTCTTTCCATTCTTTATCATCAACCTGCTCATGGGCCTGACCACGATGCCGGTGCGCACGTATTTCTGGGTCTCTCAGCTCGGCATGCTGCCGGCGACAATAGTGTATGTGAATGCGGGCAATGAACTGGCCAAGATAGACTCGCTGGGCGGGATCCTTTCGCCCAGCCTGATCGCCTCCTTTGCGGTGCTCGGCCTCTTCCCCTTAACCGTGAAAAAACTGATGGGACGCTACCGGCGTTCCCGGGCGAGCGAGTGATCGCTGGATTGGCTATGGCTGCCTACGACTATGACATTGGTATAATTGGCGGCGGAGCCGCTGGTTTGACCGTAGCTTCGGGAGCTGCCCAATTAGGCGCCAAAACGGTGCTTGTTGAACAGGACCGGTTGCTCGGTGGAGACTGCCTGCACTTTGGCTGCGTTCCGAGCAAAACACTGATCAAGAGCGCTTCCGTCTATCACCAGCTGAGCCGACAGCACGTCTTTGGATTGCCGCAGGTGTCCCCCCGGCCGGTGGACTTTAAAGCCATCAAAAACCGGATCCAGCAGGTGATTTCTACAATTCAGCACCATGATTCGGTGGAGCGTTTCAACGGACTTGGGGTTGATGTACAATTTGGCGAGGCGTCATTTAATGATGCCCATCTTGTTGACACCGGAATGGCAAAGATCTCCGCCCGTAAGTGGGTGGTGGCCACAGGCTCATCCCCGGCCTCGCTGCCCTTGCCGGGGTTGGCGGGAATCCAGACCTTGACCAACCGGGAAATATTTTCTCTCGACTATCTCCCGGCAGCACTGATAATTATCGGCGCCGGACCCATCGGTATCGAGATGGCCCAGGCATTCAGCCGGCTGGGCTCGAAGGTTACGGTTCTGCAGCGCAGTCAGCAGATTCTCTCCAGTGAAGACGCCGATCTTGCCGATGAGCTCACCCGTATCCTGGAAAATGAAGGCATCATCTTTCATCTCGGCTGCACGATGCTTTCAGCTGAAGCTGACGGTGATCTCAAGAAGATAGCGCTGCGCACGAGTGACGGGCAGAATCTGGAGGTCACTGGCACAGATATTCTGGTGGCCGCGGGCCGCCAGGTGAATGTGGAAGGATTGGCCCTGGATAAGGCCGGCGTCGCTTATGAGCGAAAAGGCATCGGAGTCGATCGCCGGCTCCGGACGAGCGCTGCACATATCTTTGCGGCCGGGGATGTGGTCGGCGGTTACCAGTTCACCCATGCGGCCGGCTATGAGGGAGGTATCATCGTCGCCAATGCGGTGATGGGACTGCCGAGAAAGGTCAATTATCGGTGGATGCCGCATTGCACCTATAGCGATCCGGAACTTGGCGGCATGGGGCTGAACGAGAAAATGGCCCTTGAGCGGAATATCCGCTACGAGGTCTTCGAAGAAAAATTTGTGGACAACGACCGGGCTCAGGCAGAGGGCGAAATATCGGGCAGAATCAAAGTCCTGTTTAATCCCAAGGGCAAGGTGCTGGGCGTCAGGATCCTGGGCTATCATGCCGGCGACCTGCTGGCCCAATGGGTCGGACTTCTCAACGGTGGCGTCAAAATGTCGGTGGCCGCGGGCAGTGTTCATCCCTATCCCACCGTCGCAGAAATCAACAAAAGGGTGATCGGTTCGTATTTCTCCGGCAAGATCTTCTCCGACAAGGTGCGGAAAATTCTGAAACTCATCCATAACTATCGGGGGTGACCGCCGTGGCTCAACCCGCAGCAAAACTGTTTTGTCGGACAGTCCTGCTTCTTCTCCTGCTGCTGATTGGAGGGAGCCAGGCCGTGGCCGGATCGCTGCACGGCGGCTGGACCGCCTTACTGAGCCGTTATGTCAAGGACGGGGCGGTTGATTATCAGGGCTTCAAAGACGATGAAGCACGGCTCGACCGCTACCTCGACCTGCTTGCCTCCACTGATCCGGAGAAGCTCTCTGAAGCGGATAAGCTGGCCTACTGGATAAATGGCTACAACAGCTATACGGTCAAGCTGATCCTGGATCACTTCAAAAACGGCGGACCGCCTTCGTCGATTCGTAAGATTGGCGGACTGTTCTCCAATCCCTGGAAAATATCTTTTGCCGTCCTGGGCGGTGCCACCTACAGCCTTGACAACATCGAACACGATATCATCAGGGTGCAGTTCACGGAACCGCGTATTCATTTTGCCGTCAACTGTGCTTCCAAAAGCTGTCCCGTTCTTATTTCTGAAGCCTATGAGGGCGCCACTCTTGACCGGCAGCTGGAAAACAGCACCAGAGATTTTCTGGAAGATAAAAAGCACAATTCCCTGGAGAGCGATACCCTTCATGTGAGTTCGATTTTCAAATGGTACAAGGAAGACTTCAACGACGACCCCCTCTCTTTTTTCCTGGCCCATACCAGCGGTGAGCTGCAGCAGTCACTGCACAGCAAAAAGGACCGGATCCGCATCAAATATCTCGATTATGACTGGTCACTCAACGGTGCGGGCTATTAATGGCTGCACCGGCCGGCCCGGGTGCAAGGCGATCCGTTCATCTTTTTGCAGCCTGCTTCTCTGCGCTATCGTGCTGCTAACACCCAACTGCGCACGGGCCGGGGAAATGATAGATCTGAGCGGCTGGACTGGGGTGGAAGGCGCTGCGCTGCCGGATCATTGGCAGCCGCTCAAATTTCCTTCCATATCCGGAGCCACCAGTTACAAGGTTGTTCTGGACCCGGTCTACGGTCCGGTTATTCGCGCCCAGTCCTCTGCAGGGGCGGGCGGCATCGCTCGGTCGATTTCGGCGGACCCCAGAGAATATCAGATCCTTAATTGGAGCTGGAAGATTGACAACACCTTGTCCGGCAGTTCATTACTACACCAAAACGGAGATGATTTTCCTGCCCGGCTGATGATATCTTTTAAAATCGACGGCAGCGCCCGGACAGCTCAGAGGGACAATATCCTCTGCTATGTGTGGGCCACGGATGAGTCAGTCGGTTCCATCGCCGTCAACCCGATGCACAGCCATATACGAACTGTGGTCGCCGCAAGCGGCAGCGACCAGCGCGGAACCTGGCTGGAAATGTCGAGAAATATCGTCGTTGACTATCTGCAGGCCTTCTCCGAGGAGCCGGGAACTATCACCGGTGTGGCCTTGATGACCGACACCGACAACACCGGATCCCGGGCTCTTGCCTGGTACGGGCCGGTGTGGCTGAGCACCGGAAATGAGAAGATGCCTGCGGCGGTTGGGCAATGACCCAGCAATTCATCCGGTGGGGTTGCCAAGACAGGTGAAAATTGGCTTCTGAGCTGGTATAATCCCGTCTTTTTCTTTGTGCCCCTCAAGCGGCACCACGTGGTGTTAATTAATTCTAACCGCCCCTTTGCAGCAGATGGCCGACAATCAATCCATTAGGGAACTGGTGATTTACACAGACGGTGCCTGCAGCCCCAACCCCGGTCCCGGCGGCTGGGGGGCGGTAATCATCAAGGACGATTCCATCATTTCCGAGTTGTCAGGTTGGGCGCAAAGTTCAACCAACAACCGCATGGAACTGACTGGTGCGGTGGAGGCGCTGAAATCGCTCAAAAAACGATCCAGGATCAAACTCTATACCGATTCCATCTACTTGAAAAACGGGATTACCGACTGGGTCAACAAATGGCAGATCAACAACTGGCGAACCGCCGACCGCAAGGATGTCAAGAACGCCGATCTCTGGCGTCAGCTGCTGATCCAGGTAGACCGCCACGAAGTGCAATGGCACTGGGTCAAGGGCCATTCGTCCGACCGCTTCAATGTGAGGGCGGACGAGCTGGCGGTGGCGGCCAGAAAAGCGGGCGGGGAAAAGAAGGAGGACAGCCGCACGACAAAGCTGCGCGCAGATCATATTCACCTGTTCACCGGGGTAACTTATAAACATGCAGCCGGAGTCGGCGGCTGGTCGGTGATTCTCAACTGGCGCAGCCACGTGAAAATCCTGGGGGGCGGTTGTGCGGGAATGTCAGCCAACCAACTGTATCTGGCTGCCGTGATAAACGCACTCAATAGTCTGAAAAAGGAGCTTCCGGTTGACGTGCATACCCACTCCGGCTACCTCTACGACGGGGCCACCACCTGGTTGAGCGGGTGGAAAAAGAGAAACTGGCGAACCAGGGAGGGGGGCGAAGTATCGAACAAAGAGCTCTGGCTGGATCTGGACAGGCTGATGAATCGCTACCAGGTCAGCTTCTATCTGGAGGATAAGGAGGTTCCGTATTGTTTTCTTCAGGAGGCAAAAGAGTTGGCCCGTGAATTCGAAGAGGATTTCTCATGCAGATAGACCATACGCTTTTTCAGATTGAGAGTCCGTTTTCACCGGCCGGCGATCAGCCGAATGCGATTGATGAGCTCTCCTGGGGAGTGGAGCAAGGCCATCGGCAGCAGATTCTCTTAGGTGTCACAGGTTCTGGTAAAACATTTACCATGGCGGGGATCGTGGCCCGAGTCCAGAAACCAGCGCTGGTGATTGCGCCCAACAAGATTCTGGCCGCCCAGCTTTTTTCCGAGTTCAAGGAGTTGTTTCCCCACAATGCGGTTGAGTATTTCGTCTCCTATTACGACTATTACCAGCCGGAGGCCTATATCCCGCAATCCGACACCTATATCGAGAAAGATTCCTCGATTAATGACGCCATCGACAAGATGCGCCATTCCGCCACCAGATCGCTGCTTACCAGAAGGGATGTGCTGATAGTGGCCTCCGTCTCCTGTATCTATGGGCTTGGCTCTCCAGAGGAATACCGTAATATGCACCTGTTTCTGAGATGCGGTGCAGAGATCGCACCTGAAGAGGTGCAGCGCCGCCTGGTGTTCATGCAGTATGAACGCAATGACTTTTCTTTTCACCGCTCCACCTTCCGGGTCAGGGGTGACGTGATAGACATATTTCCGGCTCATGAAGAAGATCGCGCCGTCCGAGTCGAGTATTTCGGCGACACCATAGAATCGATTACCGTGATTGATTCGCTCCGCGGCGTGGTCCTCGCACAACTCCAGGAGTACACCGTCTTTCCCGGATCTCATTTCGTGACTTCCAAAGATCGCCTGCAGATCGCCCTGCGCACTATTAAAGAGGAACTCAAGCAGCGCCTCGATCTGCTGGAACAGGAGCATAGACTGCTTGAGCGGCAGCGGTTGGAGCAAAGAACCATGTTCGATCTGGAAATGATGCAGGAGTTGGGGTACTGCAACGGCATCGAGAACTACTCAAGGCACTTGACCGGCAAACCCGAGGGCGTGCCTCCGCCCAACCTGCTCGATTATTTTCCTGAGGATTATCTGCTGTTTATCGATGAGAGCCACATCGGTGTGCCCCAGCTCAATGGCATGTACAACGGCGACCGATCCCGCAAGCAGACGCTGGTCGATTACGGCTTTCGTCTGCCGTCGGCTCTGGACAATCGACCGCTGCGCTTCGAAGAGTTCGAGAAGAGAATAAATCAGGTAATCTACGTTTCGGCAACACCGGGTCCCTACGAACTCGAGCAGGCCGGCGACCACATAGTCGAACAGGTAATTAGGCCCACCGGCTTGATTGATCCCCACATTGAGGTTCGGCCTGCAGCCAGCCAGGTCGATGACCTGCTGCATGAGATACGGCTGAGAACCGAGCGTCATGAGGCGGTTCTGGTGACCACGCTGACCAAGAGGATGGCGGAGGATCTCACCGACTATTATGAAAAGCTTGGGGTCAGGGTCCGCTATCTGCATTCTGATATTAAAACACTCGAGCGGGTAAAACTGGTCCGGGACCTGAGAAACGGTGAATTCAACGTGCTGATCGGTATCAACCTGCTGCGGGAGGGACTCGATATTCCAGAAGTCTCCCTGGTCGCGGTCCTCGATGCCGACAAGGAAGGTTTCCTGCGTTCGGAGCGCTCACTGATACAAACGTGCGGCAGGGCGGCTCGCAATGCCGCCGGCATGGTGATAATGTATGCCGACGAGGTGACCGGGTCGATGCAGCGCACCATTGATGAGACCAATAGAAGACGTACAGTGCAGAAGCAGTACAACCAGACCAATGAGATTACCCCCACTACGGTGATTTCACCGGTAAAAGACACCATCCATCAATATCTCAAAGAGGCTGGTTACCAATTTGACGACCAGGACAATTCTCTTGCCGCAAGTGCGGAGGAAGAAGTGGTTTATGGATCTGTAGCTGATCTGGACAAAGAGATTGACAGGCTGGAGATGGAAATGAATCGGGCGGCAGCGGAACTTGCCTTCGAGGAAGCTGCGGTGTTGAGAGACAAGATAAAGGCGTTGAGAATGCTGGAGATTGAAATCGGGTGAAGAAAGGCAAATTTCTCTACAATATTTCGCTGACGGTTCTGCCTTTTCTCATTTCGCTGCTGCT
>JARRLH010000013.1:0-29325 GCA_037387205.1 Desulfofustis sp. | reverse complement strand
TGAAAGGGCTGGTCGGTTGACAGGTAAAAACGGTATATAGACGAGTTGGAACCGTTCAGCAAGCGGAACCTGACGACGCCCCGGGGGACCTCGACAAAGGGCTTGAGCCCACCGTTGACCAACAGAAAATTACCCAGAACTCCGTGCATCACGTCGTGCATGGAGCGCACATAGGCCAAACTTCGATCTTCGAAAAACCGGCGGTCCTGGACGACCAGCGGGATATCGTCGACGCCATAGTTCCTGGGCAGGGCCAGGGTCTGCGAAACCTCGTCCTCGATGATGAACAGTCCGGCCAGTCCACGGTAGACGTGTTCCCCGGTTAGACCCATGGCATGGGGATGGTACCAGAGTGTGGCGGCCTGCTGATTGATGATGAACTCGGGCTTCCAGGTCTCCCCGGGCTCGATTACCTGATGCGGACCGCCGTCCCAGCGGGCCGGTACGTGGAGCCCGTGCCAGTGCACCGTGGTCACCTGATCAATACCGTTTTCCACGTGCAGACGCACCTTCTCCCCGTTGCGTACCCGAATGGTTGGTCCCAGAATAGAGCCGTTGTACCCCAGGGTTTCCGTATATACGCTGTTAAAAAATTCGTGTTGCCCCTTCTGGACGACAAGTGAGAAAGGTGAAGCGCCTCCGCCAGAGCCTGAATTTTCGAGAAGAGGCGGAATATGGAGCCTTCTGCTGAAAGGTGTATCCACCGCCTCCGCACCAATGGCTGGAGCAGCTAGTCCATATTTCCCGAGCGCGGCTATACCGAGTGCCGCAGCGGAGCGCTTGATAAAATCTCGTCTGAGCATGATATTCTCCCGTTGTATTTGTGCTACGCTGTAGTATAAATACGGAAAGGAGAAGAGTCGAGCAGGTCAGGAAAAATCGTTGCCGGCTCAGTGATGGGGCTGAGCAGCAGGGGTGTGCACCGCCCTCGTGGCACCACCAGGGTATAGGATTGCCCCCTGTCAGCCCGCTGAAACAGTCTCTGCAGGCTTAGGCCACCGGGCGGAATACTTCGTAAAAGGTTCGCTCACCGATCAGACTGTCCACCTGATCCTGGATTTCTTTGCGCTCGGGATTCAGGAACCAGCTGTTCCAGTCCTCGATGCTCTCCCAGACGCTCATCACCAGGTAATCGCCCAGATCCTCGGTACTCTGCAGAGTATTGGTGGAAATGTAGCCCGGCTGATTCTGGGCCCGCACATTGAGCTCTTTCAGAAGGGGTAAAATCTTTTCTGGTCGGTTCATTCTGAACTTTCTCTTAATAACCACATGAACAGCCATTCGAATCCTCTCAGTTTATGGTGAACTGCTCAATGAAAACTAACCGTTGCCCCTCACCAGGCCAACGATTACGGTTTAGTCCTGGGCAAACCAAGTATACACGAGAGCCTTTTGCAAAACTAAGATTTTCGTTCAAAATCAATCCATGCGAGAAATTTTACCACAGGCATATGATTGATATTCCGAGGATAAAATTTTGAGCATAACGCAGAGTGTGGGCGAAAAAATCGTTTTGCAAATGGCTCCACGATTTTAATTTTATGACAGCAGTGGGTGGCCCAGAAACCTGCCATTCTGCGTCTTGTCCAGGCAACGAGAGACGCCTTTCATGGGGTGGCTCTCACTCCCCGCCATGAACACTCCCAGCACTCTTCGAGATATTCACTCAGAGGGCTTTCGAGAATGCCGTCAATTCTCAGAAACACCATGCGGATGGCAGATCCGAAAATGGCATTCATGGCGACATTGGGGTCGATGTCTCTGATCTCTCCGGTTTCCTGCCCTATTTCCACCCACGATTTCATTTTTAAAAATGGGAGTGAGGCGAAAGCGGTCTTTTCCACCGGCATGAACTCCCTGTGTTTGGTGTACAGGAGATATTGCATGGATTCGGGCGTTTTCTCAGTATGCTCAAATATATGACGAACCGCCTCATAACAGCAGTCATGCATACTTTCGTGTTTCTGCTCGATCTCGCACAACGCCTCGTAGAGGCAATTCTCCAGGTTGCTGTAAAGGGTAACAGCGATGGACTCCTTGTTTTCAAAATAGTTGTAGAGAGACCCGACACTCATTTTGGAGGCGAACTGGATGTCGTTGACCGTGGTGTTGAAATACCCCCTTTGGGTGAACAACTTCAATGCCGCTTCGAGGATCCTCTCCTGACGCTCTTTTTTCTTGGAATTATTCATTTTTTAATATGTTTGCAGTGATGGTGACGACCCAGTAACGGCAACCTGATGGGTCGCAGCTGATAATATTTTAATAAACATATCACAATTAACCGAATTTGCAGGAGCTTTAATATGGGTTAACAGTTAATATTTAGAACTGTTCCACCGCATATCGCAGTTTCACGATCAGGATCTAACAACAGGAGAAAGAAAATGACAGAAGATTATATTGATCCCCAGGTTTACGATCTCTACGACGAGTATTGCCACACCCAGATGACCCGCCGCGAGTTTCTCAACCGGGCTTCGGCGCTCGTGGTGGCCAGCGGCTCGGCAATGGTCATGGCGGAAGCCATGCTGCCGCGCTCTGCGAACGCACAGACGATCTCTTATACCGATGAGAGGTTCAAGCCCCTCTATGTGGATTACGATTCTCCCGGCGGGTCGTCCGGAAAAATGCGCGGCTACCTGGTCAAACCTGCCGGAGACGGACCGTTTCCGGCGGTTCTGGTCATCCACGAGAATCGAGGACTGAATCCTTACATAGAAGATGTTGCCCGCCGCTTCGCTGTCGAAGGATTTCTCGCCCTTGCTCCCGACGGCCTCGCCCCGATAGGCGGGTATCCGGGCAACGATGACGACGGAGTGGTTATGCAGAAGTCCCTGGACAGGGATAAACTCTTTACCGACTTGCTGAACAGTGCGAAGTTTCTCAAATCCCACGAACTGTCAACGGGCAAACTCGGAGCAACGGGATTCTGCTACGGCGGCGGCGTGGTCAACAAACTGGCGGTGGTTATGGGTGGTGATCTGAACGCCGGGGTTCCCTTTTACGGCAGTGCCCCTGAAACGGAAGATGTAGTCAAGATCGAGGCACCGCTGATGATCCAGTACGCCGAGGATGATCCACGGGTAAACGCCAGCCAGGCCGACTACAGAAAAGCTCTGGAGGACAATGGCAAGGATTTCGTCATGCACACCTATGACGGCACACGCCACGGATTTCACAACGATTCCACTCCCCGGTACAACGAGGCACAGGCAAAGCTTGCCTGGGACCGGACAGTTTCGTTCTTTAAGGAGCACCTCTCCTAACTGGTTTACACTTTGGCCAAACCGGCTGCCCTTCCGGAAAGCCGGTTTGGCCTGGTCAATCACCGCAGCGACCGAATCCTTTCTGCCATATACGTACCTCCCCCAATTGCAGATGAACTCGCCGGTCTTATACTGATGGAAGTCATCCGCAAAATTCATTCAGAGGAGTACGACATGCGACGACATATCATATATTTTCTATTCGTTATTCTCGCCACAGTGGCACTAACAACCACCGGAGCAGCACAGCCGGAAAGCCGCCTGCACCAGATCCTCAAAGCAGGCGAATTGAGGGTCGGTACCACCGGCGACTGGAACCCAATGACGGTACGCGACCCGGCCAGCAACAGCTACAAGGGGTTCGACATCGATGTGATGAAGGAGTTGGCCAACGATCTGGGGGTGAAGCTTACCTTTGTCCCCACCGACTGGAAAACCCTGGTGAATGGAATTATCGCCGACAAGTACGACATGAGCACCAGTGCCTCGGTAACCCCTGCCAGAATAAGGACAGTAGGGTTCACCACGTCTTATTATCAGGTAAGCACCGTTCCCCTGACCCTGAAAAAGAACCTGGAGCAATTCCGGGACTGGAGCGACATCGATAAGCCCGAGGTATCCGTGGCGGTAACCCTGGGCACCTCCCAGGAGCAGCAGGTTAAAACGTTCTTCCCCAATGCCAAGATCAGAAGCATAGAGGCGCCTGCACGTGATTTCCAAGAAGTACTGGCGGGACGGGCCCTGGTATCGGTGACCAGCAACCTGGAGGCTTCACTCCTCACCCAGGCCCATCAACAGCTTGCCGTGGTTCCTGTTTCAGAACCGCGGACTCCCGCCGATCTGGCTTTCATCGTGGCCCAGGACGACCAGGTCTGGCTCAATTACCTCAATCACTGGATCACCATCAAGCTCAATCGAGGCTTTTTCGATGAATTGAAGAAAAAATGGATGCCGGGAATCTGAGCATCCGCAGCGCCCGGTCACCTCGATACCTTTCACCGGGGAGAAGATGAGCGCCAAGCCCTTTCTGGCGGGACTGGCGTTGTGCTGCGCTGTCGGTGCCATCCTGACCGGCTGTTCCAGCTCAACCTACGAATGGGGCTGGTTCGAAATCATGCCGACCACCGACCAGGGTACTGCCAATCTCAAGTTTCTTGCCGGCGGAGTCTGGCTTACCCTGGCCTTGTCATTGACGTCCATCTTCTTCTCCATCCTGATCGGGTTGTTCATTGCCCTGACGGGAATCTCTGAGATAGCGTGGCTGCGCTGGGCTAATCTGACCTACGTCGAGATCTTTCGGGCCATCCCGATTCTGGTGCTGATACTCTGGGTTTACTATGGACTTCCGGTGGTTCTCGGTATTTCCATGAATCCGTTCACGGCCGGTGTTGTCGCCCTGGCTATCAGCGACAGTGCTTTTGAGGCAGAAATTTTCAGGGCCGGAATCCAGTCCATCGGCAGGGGCCAGATAGAGGCCGCCGACTCGCTCGGTCTCAACTATTACCAGAAAATGCGGGTGATCATCCTACCCCAGGCGGTGCGCCGAATTCTGCCGCCTCTTGGCAATCAATTCGTCTACATGCTGAAGATGTCCTCCCTGGTATCCATAATCGGCCTGCAGGAGTTGACCAGGCGAGCCAACGAGCTCACGGTTACGGTGTACCGGCCCCTGGAGATCTACACGGTGCTGGTGGTCGAGTACCTTCTGCTGATCCTCATGTTTTCCTGGATGGTTCGCCGGCTGGAGCAGCGCTTGAAATTCCACTAGCGCTCATCACCCAGCGTTTCCGGCATGTCGAATTTTCTCATCGACGGTGGCCACTTTCTAAACCGGCAAGAGTTCAAGCTCTCGGTTCTCATCTGGTGAACAAATAGGCAGATCCTTCGTTATAGTTTTTTCCAATTTGTGTTATCAGAATTATTTGGGTAAAGGTGCAGGCACACAGTCAACGGCTGTAGAAACTTCAAATCAACCAGAAGAGGATCACCCCGATGAAGACTATTTTTACCCTGCTTGCACTTGTTGCATTGGCGCCCGCTGCCATCGCGGCCCAGTACAACTACATAAGCCCGGATGAGCTGAAAGAGCGGATACACGCCAACGAGGATCTGCTGATCATTGACATCCAGGTCGAGGAGGAATTCAAGCAGCACCATATCCCCGGCTCGCTTGCCACCCATGCCTATCCGGTAAAATCCAGCAGCGAGCGAGACCGGCTCGATCCAGTTCTTGAACTGCAGCGCAACGATTCGAGGCCTGTCGTTATCGTCTGTCCGCGCGGCGCCGGGGGAGCAAAACGCACCTACGATTATCTGGCGGCCAACGGCATCTCCGAAGATCGTCTGTGGATTTTAGAAAAAGGAATGTCGGGCTGGAAATTTGAGAACTTGACCACTGCCCTCAATTGATCCGGGGCAGACTCCAGTGCTTTAGGCGGTAAACCGGTTAACTGCTGTTTTACCGCCTTCCCGCGGTCAACCTATCTGCCTTTGGAAATACCAGGCAAACATCAGGATCCCGCAGGCCGCCACCCAACTGCCCATCACCCTGACAACAATTCTCGCCCAGTAGCGCTTGAGCGAGACAACGAGCGCACTCAGAAGAGTGACGAGGACGAAAAGTGCTCCCATGATCCCGAGAATTGCCGGTCCGCCCGGTCCCGATTGCAGGATCAATCCGTTGAGAACACCGTGAACCAGTCCAACAAGAGCCGCCAACGGAGCAATAAACTGCACGGGCAGTTTCGCATCGGCGGCCACCAGCCCTCCCAGCAGCAGAAAGGACAGAGCCGGCACGGGAAGGGTGTTCACCAGGTCGAGCTGCAGTCCAATCAGGCCCCCCGCGCACCAGGCTGCGGGCAGCATGAACATCGCCCAGCGGCCGGCCCGCGGGCCCCTCAATCCGCAATATAACGATAAGGCGATCACCGGCACGAGATCTTCGGGAGTAAGCAGGAGATGGCCGATCCCGTCATAGACCGGCCCCATACCGGTATTGACCAGGTGAGCCCAGGCCGGCGACGGCAGCAGTAAGGCGGCCGCGGACAATGCGCAAAGCACGGGTGCAGATCGAGTGTAGTGGTCCGTCATGTTAAAATCCCCTGATCAGCATCACCGTGCGCTGAATGGTCCAATAGGCTCCGAGGCTCCCCACCGTGTAGCCTGGCAGCCACACTATCCAGCGCGGCCACCTGACCTGCAGAACCCTGAAGGCCCAGACCAGGCCCAGGGCAATGATTACGAAGAGCAGCTGGCCCAGCTCGACCCCGACATTGAAGCAGAGCAGCGCCCAGGGCAACTCGGCCCGGGGCATTCCCGTGGTCGACAACCCGCTGGCAAAGCCGAAACCATGCAGGAGCCCGAAACCAAAAGCAATGAGCCATGGGTAGCGGATAGTCAGACTGGTCTGCCCTCTTTTGACCCGGACTATCTCCGGTCCCAGAAATAAAATCGACAGGGCAATTGCTGCATTCAACGGCGGCAGGGGCGCCTGGGCATAGCCGAGGGTGGCGATGCCGAGGGTGATGGAATGGGCAACCGTGAACGAGGTGATGGTTTTGATCAGCATCACTCTGCTCTTCACTATCAATAGCAGGCCAAGGACAAAGAGGAGATGATCGATGCCCAGCAGAATATGATGGAAGCCTAGAAATAGGTATTCACGCGAGGTCTCATGCCAGGGCCGCTCTCCCCTGAGCTCGGTCCAGGGTTTCGTGGGCCTGACTACACTGGTGGCCTGACTGGCGTCGGCCCGCTTGACCCGCACATAGACATCGGTGATGGTGGTCTCGAGCCCGGGGAACTTAAGTATAGATCCGTCGATCCCCCGCTGACCGGTGCTAACGACCCGTTCGAAAACGATGTCATTGGCCCGCCGGCGCTCGGTCGGCTGGCCCAGCGTCTGCCAGCCCTCCGGCAGTTCCAGACGGGCCGGATGCGGTTTGCCGTAATAGATGGGGGCCCGCCAGACCACCCTGAATCGGTCAGGGCCGATCTCTTCAATTTCAACGGTACCCGGCTGGCTTTCATGGCCCAGAGCCGACTGGGGCAGCATCACCCAGAAGAGAAAAATGAGTAAAAAAATCAACCGATTCATATAGCCAGTTCGCGTTGGATCATGATTGTGGCGAGTTGTCTGCTTCTATTACAACCGTGTATTTCTCTCGCAGGCTCGAGTAGATCTTCTCCTTCAACTCCTGGCGCTGTTGCAGCTCATACTCACGCTCCACTTGAGGGCGAATCTCTGCCAGTTGCGGATCGCTGCCCTCGCTGCGCTCCTCTATCAGCACCAGGTGGAACCCGTAGCCCGAGCGAACCGGCCCTTGCCAGGTACCGATTTCCAGGCCGTTCAAGTGCTCGGTAAAATCACTGCCGAACTGACGGTTGATGACACTGGCAGGCGAGAGCGGAAAGGTCCTGGGCAGCATGATCGAGTCACCCAATTGTTCCAGGTCCAGGTCATTCCCCGCCCGCTTCAGACGAGCCAGCAATTCCTCGGCATCCTTGTCGAGCCTGTGGCCGCGAGAAGTCGGGTTGAGGTAAATCTGAGAGAAGCGCAACCGTGGCTCTCGGCGGAACATCCCCCGATTCTCGGCCAGAAATTCCTCAAGCTGCTCATCCGCAGCGCTGCCCTGGTCGGAGATGTCTTCAAGCATGAGCTCAAGTTTCATGCGCAGACGCCTCCGGATATAGGGATCATCACGATCCAGCCCCAGAGCCAGCCCCTCTCGATAGGCGATTTCCTCACGGATCTTCTCCTCCAGCAATCCCTGGAGTTCCTTTTCCTGCGGCGGCCGCTGCCAGGTTCTTTCGAAATCGGCCTTCAAGAGGTTGATATCATTGTCGGTGACCACAATGGTGGTGTCCATCGACCGGTCCTCCTGCTGAAAAAAAGAGAACCCGAGAAACAGCAGTGCGCCGATGATGAGAAAGTGAACGAGTGGTTCGGTCAGGAGTTTTTTCATGGTGGGGATTCTAATGATGGCTATGCATACAGGCATCGGTGTGGGCAGGCAGCCAGACCTGTGCCGGGCAGGTCCGTTCAAGCACTCTGATCGTCTGCGCCATAACGATATTCTTTGGAAAAATATTTAAGAATGATAAATTCCATCCTTTTGAAAAGTACTTGGTTGGTGCCATTGGCAAACTGCTCGTAGAGCGGTTTGGATATCTCGAGAAAACTGTCCAGCAATACCGGGTCAAAATGCGTGCCGCGCCCCTGGCTCAGTATCTCCATGGAAGTATCAAGAGTGAGCTGCTCTTTAGAGGGCCGCGTGGAGGTCAGGGCGTCGAAGACATCAGAAATTGCAAAAATCCTCGCATTAACCGGGATGGCATTCCCTTTGAGGCCGGCAGGATATCCTCCACCGGCAAACTGCTCATGATGATAACCGACCACGTCAACTGCATCACTCAGCCATTCCGACTGGCTTACGATATCGACACCGTGGTGGACATGGAGCTTCATTGCCTCGTATTCCTCTGCGGACAATTTTCCAGGTTTCATGAGAATCTGATCACTTATACCTATTTTCCCCACATCATGCAGAAAAGCACCTTTAATCAAGCCCTGGATGATTTTGGGCTTCAGTTCAATTTTCTCAGCCAGGGCAACCGAGTAGATGGTGACTCTGTAGTTGTGGCTGTCGGTGTCGCTGTCCCGTTTGGCGATGGCGCTGCCGATAACGCGCAGTGTTTCAACGTTCGATTCGACCAGGTTTTCCGTCAGAACGGTCAGTTGATTGATTAATCTGCTGATAACCGGGTAGAGGATAATTGTGGTGAGCAGCACCGTGGCGATAGCACCGGAAACCGATCGAGCAATCCTGGAGGTGACTTCTTTGCGGGCCCTCTCGGATACTTCGAAAATCCCTTCGATGAACAAAGACTGGTTGCCATTGCTGTCGTACAAAGGAAAACTCAGACGGATGTAAGGGGTACCCTTGATTTGCTTGAATGATTGCTCACTGATGGGTTTGTTTCTGAGCCGCTCTTCGATGGATTCCGCTAACTCTTTTACTGTGGCTGTCTGGGAGTGTTGGCTGTCGAACTCGGCGGCTACCTGAATGCCTTCCAGGTTGTAGATGCTCGCATATACCAGTTGACCCGCAGCTGGAATAGACTTGCCGGCGATCAGCAGCATTTTCAACTCCTGCCGCACCTCCTCCTGTTTATACTCCTGAGTGAGCCCTAAAAGTTGAATCTGCTCATTGAAATTCGACACCACTTCCGCCGCCCGATTGTTAACCTGCTTTCCCAACCGGCGGTATTCGAGCAGAAACACCACTACTGCCAACAGCAATGAAATTATGACTGCAGCAGCAATGAGCCGGAGGGCGAGCTGACGATGAATGAAAGGTCTGGCTCCCTTACTTCTTAGAAGCGAGGCGAGCCCGTGTTTATCGCAGCTGTTGATAAGGCTGGAAATTTTTTCAAGCATTGCTTTCGGTACAACACTTTATAAAAGAGATCAATTTATGATATAGCTACTATGTGTGGAAACAGAATGTGCCGCGCCCCCAGGCCGGTCTCCCCCACCCTGTTCGATCAGTATAGTCTTAATCCAGAGCAAAGAGCAAGGGAGGCCTCCGCAGGCAGGGCGTTTGAGCAGCAGAAAGATTCACCCTACCCCTATTTCCGTGCTGGTATCCCTATGAACTTTGCCAGACTTGTCGGTCTCACTACCTTCTTGACAGTTGCAGCCGTCGGGTCCCTGATGTCTTCATGTTCAAATTCCGATGACATCTTCAAAGCCCTGAAAATCGGCTATGTCCCGGCAGAAGAGCAGAAAGCGGAAGAAGAAAAAGCAATTGCAGAGCTTGAAAAACAGCTTGCCGGCGCCCAGGAAAAAGAAACAGTGCTCAAAGAGCAGCTGGCTGACCTGGAAAAAGACATCAGCGAGCGAGATGCGGCCCTCAACGAACAAATAGCGGAGTTGCAAAAGGAGCTCAGCGAGCGGGAATTGGTGATCGAAGCCCTCAGAAGAGAGCTCAATGAGCAGGAGGAGCTCATCTCCATCCAGGGAAAGGTGATAGGTCTGCTGGACGACGCCGACCAGACGCTGCAGAAGAGCATCGAGGAGCAGGTGCGCCGGCCCTGAAAGGCAGCCTGAGTTACCCTGGACTAGAAGATAATGCCCAGGCGAATCCCGCCAACCAGCCGGGCTTTCGACTCTTTGGTGTTGTCATCACTGCCGAAAATTAATTGTAAATCAGGGGTGATCACCAACTCCTTGGTAACCTGCCAGCGGTAATAGGTCTCCACCACCGACTGCCAAATCCCGGTAACGGTGGATCTTCCCGTCCCGACACCGAGGCCGAAACTGTCAAATCCTCTTATCTGCTTACCGTGGCCGATGAACAGAAGCGTATCAGTGTCGGTTGGATCGCCGTATGAGTGGGCTAATCTGACTACATAGACTTCATTCTCTGCCCTTCCTTCCTGCTCCAGGGTGGCACTAAAGCCCCTGCCGCCTCGGTAGTCGTCCACATCGTTTTCATCGCCCCCCCAACCCATTATCTGCAGGCGTGCACCTTTGCCATCCAGGCCCATAAAACTGTAGGCCGCCTGAATGGTCCCGAACAGGGCGCTGGAGTCGAGGCTGAAATCGACCTGGGCATCCCCTTCGACGCCCTGGATATTGGAAATTCCGGCGCTCAATTCCCAGCGGTCAGTTGGCTTCCAGGTGGTGACGAAGCCTGCACCGAAACTGGGGAAGTTAACCGTCGGATTGCTGGAAAAAGCCTGGTTTAAAAAGTATCTTTTCGCACCGCGCATGGAATGCTTATCGACAAATGAGTCGATGGAGAACTGACCGTAGCGCAGTGCCAGCTTATCGTCGAACAGACGCTGGTCGAAATAAAAGTCGGGCACCTGAAAGCCTGAGTCGTTGAAGCCGTCAACAATCCCCCATAGTAGATCAGTTTGCCCCTGGATGTCAGAAGGCGCGAACTCGGAATAGGCCCGGCGGTCCCGCACCCGGAAAGCGAGGTACACGGGTTTGTGAAATTTCTGCCCCCCTATCAGCCAACGCCCGCTCAGACTGAGGTCCCCGGCCGTCCCTGCAACACTCACGTCAGGGTCATTGTAATGCTGGGTGAGCACATCATAACTCAGGGTAAACTCGACCCTGAGTTTCTGCCACCAGTTAAGCTGCTTCTTTCGAAACGCATAGTAGAAATCCGGGAACAGGCTTCGCCTTCTTGGGTCATAAACCAGTTCGTCGCGCTGCTCAAGGGTGCCTTCAATACTGTTTGCCGCCTCTTTTTCCAGGGGTTTGCTCTCTTCAGTGGAAAGCGGATCTGTAGGAGGATCTGCCGCCCCGGCTGACATCACTCCAGAAGTCGATATCCCGAGGACGACGACCAGAAGACCATATCCGCATGCAGTGCACGTACGCAACAATGTGGATCTTGTGAATGGCCCCATAAACGATGAACCTGTTCGCAACGGCTAATCCTTGGCAGCCAATAAGTATTGGCCTGCTCCGGTGGTGATCTTCCATCCCGCTTTTTTGAATTCATCGCGGGCCTTATCGCTCAGATCCCCGAGGACCCACAACTCTTTACCGGCGCTTTCAGCAACTTTGGGCGTATCCGAGATCTCCATCAAGGCGCTGGCCACCCGCTCGGACCAGATAAGATGATCGGTCGGCAGGATCACCGCCACTGCGCCATCCTTGGTCACCGCCTTGGTGATGCGGGCCATCGGTAAGATCGTTTTGAGGGGGGTCACATGGGTGTGATAACCCGCCGTCAAGACCGTTATCTCGGTGATCACCCGGGCCATTTCAGGTGAGCTTGCCTGCAGTGAGACCTTGAGCAGCAACTCGAGATTGTCCACTCCCTTCATCGACTCCAGGGCCGCGGTCATGACAGTGTAAAGCGCCGGCGAGTACATCTGATTATTGAGAAAGAGCTGAACGGTATCACCTTCCATGCCCAGGGCCAGCAGCTTGTCTCTGCTTTGCACCCAGAGTTCCGCCGCTGGCGTAGTGTTGATTGCTTCGTTTAAAAGTCTGGCCGCGCCGGAGGTGGACAGGACGATGCCCCCCACTCCCGGCACTACGCTGGTGGCCAGTCCGACCCCGAGCCCTCCGAGATAATCGGCCCAGGCCAAACGGTCCAGTTCCTCCTGCAGGACTTTGTTGCGGGTGTAAACATTGACGTGAAACGTGGTGGCGATCTCTCCCTTCGATCTGGAAAAGCCGATAAGCTGCTGCGCCTTGCTGTCTTCGGCGCCGGTGACCTCCCTTTTGCCGATCGTTTCACTGGCCCGGTGGAACAGGCTCTGTACCCCGGAAGCCGCGCCTTTGACTGTTTCCTCGGTATCGGTAAACAGGTTCTTGAGGCCCGCTATGGTATTTTCTCCCGACTGCTTCAGAGAGGCAATTGCGGTGTCGTCGGTTTTTACCTTTTTCATTGCGGCAATAGCATTCAGCTCATTGATAAGAAACCCCAGAGCGGAGGACGAGGGAGCTTCGAAACTGCCAAATGGTGAACTCACCGTATAACGGTTGAACAAACCGTTGTTTTCAACCTCGTCAGCAACCTCATGATTCGGACCCTTGAGCTGTTCGGACGGTAATATGTCCCTGGCCGAAAGCAGCGGAGGCTCCTCAAATTCCGCCCGGGCATGGTGCACCATCGCTACGGACACCAGGACCGCGGCCACGGCGAGCGCGGCAAATAGTTTTAAAGCAGTTGTGGCGCAAGCAGCATGCCTTAACATAGTGAACCTCCTCGTTGGCTGGCTGTGGGGATAACACGGTGGACGAATCTCGCTTGAAACCGGCACCAAAGTACCTCAATCATGAGTAATTCGTTTGGGGACTAAATGCAATGTTGAACGGCGAGTTCCCCTGCCTTGCTGACGAGAGAAATGGATCTCGCAGTTGCTTTCAGACAAGCGGGTTGCTATAACAAGTTCCAGGGAGGGCCCGAGGATGACCATGACCGGGAAGCCGACCAGAGAACAGATCATCGAGCACTGTCAGCGTAAAATGATTGCCGCGCTGGAAGGCAGGCTGGCGATGCAGGAGGTGTGCGGCCTCTTTGTTGAATCACTCCGGGCCGCACTCGTTGCGGAGCGCACCCATCTGCTGGAGCGCTGCGGGTATGAGGACGCGGCCGGGCGCCCGGTGGCACAGCCCGGTAGTCAGCCCGCAGTGCAGAACGACATCTGAGTCCATCCGCATCAAGGAGAAGCATGGCAGCGCATAAACCCGGGGAACTTTTTTCTGTCAACGCCAGGGCGCTCAAGCCTTCGGCCATTGAGGCGATCCACAAGCTGCTGGAACAACCCGGCATGAGATCGCTGGCCGGGGCCTGGCCCGATCCGTTAGTCTTCCCGACTGCCGAAATCAGCAAGATCGTCGTCGAGCTGCTCGAATCTCTTGGTGGCTCGGCACTCCAGTACGGTTCCACCGGGGGTCACCCGGCCCTGCGACAGGCGCTCGCCGGTCTCGCCGAAAGCCAGTCGGGCGCGAGAATCACTGCCGATCAGATCCTGGTGACTTCGGGCTCCGCCCAGGGACTCGATCTGGCCTGCCGCCTCTTCCTCGATCCCGGCGATGTGGTGCTGGTCGGTCTGCCCAGCTATTTTGGAGCGACCGCCACCATCGCCTCCCAGGGGGGCGTCAATTTCGGCATTCCGCTCGATGGGCCGGGCATCCGGACCGATCTCATGGAAGATGCACTTCGGACCCTGCGCAGCGACGGCAGTCGCGTCAAGGCGGTTTATGTGATCCCCAATTTCCAGAACCCGTCCGGAATTACCATGTCTCTGGAACGGCGCCGGGAGCTGCTCGATCTTGCCGACCGTTTCCAGTTCATGATATTCGAGGACGACCCCTACGGCGAGCTCCGTTTCGAAGGCAAGCACCTGCCCTCGCTGGCAGCTCTCGACAGGAGCGGATGCGTGGTCCATTTTCATTCCACCTCGAAGACCTTTTCTCCCGGCATGCGAGTGGCCTGGGTTGCTGCACAAGCTGAGGTAATCAACCAGATGGAGCGCTTCAAGCAGGCCTCCGATATCTCGACCAACAGCCTCGCCCAGCTGATTCTGCTCGAACTCGTCCAGTCTCAAAAGCTGCAGGAGGGCATTGACCGCAACCGGGCTCACTATCGCCGCAAGCGTGATCTCATGCTGGGGCTGATGGGTGAACACTTCCCCAATGAGGTTGAATGGACACGACCGTCCGGCGGTTTTTTCACCTTCGTCACCCTACCCGCGGAAATCAGCGGCGATGATCTTCTGCTGGACGCCCTGGAGGAGCGCATCGCCTTTGTGAGCGGCTCAGCCTTTTTTGTCGACGGCGGCGGCCTCAATACGTTTCGACTTTCCTTTTCCCAGGCAGAGGGTGCAGATATAGAAGCAGCCATTCCCTGTCTGGGTGCCCTGATCAAGAAAAGATTAGCAGACCGTAACTGACCAATAGACACAGAGGTGTGAATGTGAGAGCAGCCTATTACGAAGCCTTTCAGGAACCCTTGACCCTGCAGAGTGTGGCCGATCCCTCACCCGACGACGATGGCGTCGTCATCGAGGTCAAAGCAACCGGGTTGTGCAGGAGCGACTGGCACGGCTGGATGGGGCATGACCCCGATATCTCGCTGCCCCATGTGCCCGGTCATGAGCTCGCCGGCGTGGTTCGAGCGGTGGGAGGACAGGTTAAGAACTGGCGCGAGGACGACCGGGTGACCCTGCCCTTCGTCTGCGGGTGCGGATACTGCGGGCAGTGCGCCTCGGGCAATCATCAGGTCTGCGATAACCAGTTTCAACCCGGCTTTACCCACTGGGGTTCCTTCGCCCAATACGTGGCCATAAAATACGCCGATATTAATCTCGTTCAGCTGCCCGACGAGATCGACTTCATAAGCGCTGCCAGCCTCGGCTGCCGCTTCACCACTTCATTTCGGGCCGTGGTTGCCCAGGGGCGATTGCAGGCCGGCGAGTGGCTGGCGGTGCACGGCTGCGGCGGCGTCGGGCTCTCGGCCATCATGATCGGTGCCTCCCTGGGCGCCAACGTGGCGGCAGTCGATATCGACGACTCCACACTGGCTCTTGCCGCCTCGGTGGGCGCCACTGCGACCGTGAACGCCAGAGAGGTGGCCGATGTCGTCGAAGCGGTACGCGATCTCACCGGCGGCGGTGCCCATGTCTCCGTCGATGCCCTGGGCCATCCCGAGACCTGCTTTAATTCGGTGGCCAACCTCAGGAAACGGGGGCGTCACGTCCAGGTGGGGCTTATGCTGGCCGATCATTGCCACCCGCCGGTACCGATGGATCGGATCATAGCCCACGAACTGGAAGTGCTCGGCAGCCACGGCATGCAGGCTCACAAGTTCGAGGAGATCTTTCGCCTCATCGGCTCGGGAAGGCTGCAGCCGGCCAAACTGGTCAGCAGAACCATTAGCCTTGAAGAGTCGCTGAAAGAACTGCCCGCCATGAACAGCTTCGAGCATGAGGGAGTGACGGTCATCGACCGCTTCTGACAGCCCGGCCGCTGCGCCAGGCTCAGTGCACGGAAGCGCGCTGCAAATCGCCCACGTGACTCCGCTCCTTAATCGGCCAGTGAAGCACTGCAGCGATCAGGCCGAGAACGGCCCCGGCGATCCAGATGGCGTCGTAGTTGCCGAATATCTCGTAGAGCACCCCGCCAAGCCAGACGCCGATGAAGCTGCCAACCTGGTGGCTCAGAAAGACAATACCGTAGAGAAAGGTCATGTACCTGGTGCCAAAGAAAACTGCTACCAGGCCTGTGGTCGGGGGTACCGTGGCCAGCCACAGAAAACCCATGAAGGCGCTGAAGAGCAGAATGGAGCCCAGGGACACCGGGGTGAGGAGAAAGAGTAGAATGACAGCCACCCGGGCGGCATAAATAAAGGTAAGCAGGGTTCGTTTCGGTCGCTTGCCACTGAGGATACCTGAACTGTAGGCCCCAAAGATGTTGCATAACCCTATCAGGCTGATACTCCAGGCGCCGACCTTGGGAGAAAAACCAAGGTCGACCACGTAACCCGGCATGTGGACGGTGATGAAAGCGACGTGGAAACCGCAGACGAAGAACCCCGCCACCAGCAGCCGGTAGGAGGGCACCCCCAGTGCACGGATCATAATCTGCCACAAGGACCCCTCGATGCTCTCACCGGACTTGTCGCTGGATCCGCTGTACGGTGCCAGAGGCAGAGCCAGAACGGCCATCGTCAGAGCCGACAGGCCGATGATCTGCAAGGCTCTGAACCAGCCTGCCAGATCGACCATTTCCTGCATGAAAGGTACGACCAGAAACTGACCGAAACTGCCGGCCGCCGTTCCCAGCCCCAGAGCCCAGCCGCGCCTGCTCTCGGGCACGGCTCGGGCAAGCGCAGGCAAGACAATCCCGAAGGCGGTTCCGGCGATTCCAGCTCCCACCAGGATGCCTGCGGTGGCGATAATCTCAGCATAGGTGGAGGCATAGGACATGCCCCACATGCCCGCCACATAGCAGAATACCCCCGCCAGCAGAACCTTTAGATTTCCATGGCGGTCTGCCAGTCCGCCGGCAAAAACGGCAATGACGCCCCAGGCCAGATTCTGCACTGCCAGGGCGAAGGAGAGCACATTCCGGCCCCAGTCATTGGCTTCCGACATCGGCTGCATGAAAATACCGAAGCCGGCTCGATAGCCCACTGACAGAACCAGCATCAGGCAGCCGCAGACCAGCACGGGCAGGGCTGACGGCAGCCGTTTTTCAAATGTTTCTTTCATCTTCCCGGGCAGCAATAGGGGGTGAACTTAGGTAAAAGGGTAGTTATTCCGCCCCAAATTGCCACATTGTGGTAGACAAAGATCTGCCAACACCTTCTCCGCCACCTTCGAGATGGACCAGGGTGCGGTCAGAAACCGGGGCTGATTCGCGCAGCAATCTTCTTCGATGGGTGGTAATTTTTGTGCGCTGAAAAAAGGAGGGTATTTGCCGCCGGGTGCTAGTATCCCCTGCTGCGCATGAGTATGACAACCAGGCCAACGGCAAGGGCGGTGAAGACAAATAGCGCATATATCACAAAACCCTGCCCACCCGGTTTCTTCTTTTTGCGGTCGGGGGAAGTATCGTTTTCCATAAAACTCTCCTGATTTAGAGAAGGTATTCGCCTAAACCCACTTTACTACCCAACCTGCAAATCGGCAATGGCCCCACCAAGATACTGACCCGTAGCCATCTGGAAGTAATCTGCTGCAGTTTTCGACCGTCAAGGGGCTGCTCTTTTTTTGATCTTGCCCAACCACGATATTTATTGTTAGGAATTAGACAGTCTGTAATGGTCTAGGAAATTGTTGGAGCCATTTGCAAAACGATCTTTTCGCCCAAACTCTGCGTTATGCTCAAAATTTTATCATCGGAATATCAAGCAATCATATGCCTGTGGTAAAATTTCTCGCATGCCATGATTTTGCACGAAAATCTAAGTTTTGCCAAAGGCTCGTTGTTCAAACTTTGAGGGGGAAGCCTCCAATGCACTTTCTGTTAAGAAAATTTCTCTGCGCAGCCTTTCTCACCCTACTCCTGTTCGCACCCGTGCCGGCTTTTTCCGAAGCCGAGCGGAATAACGGTTTGATCAAAGAAGATTACGGCTCTCTGAGGTATTCATTCCCGCTCGCTGACGGCTGGTCTTTCGAGAAACTTGCCCGGGCGCTCCTCTACGCCAAGGAAATAGGTTCCAGCGCCGTGATCGTACTGCATGAAGGGAAGCTGGTGGCCGAATGGGGAAGCACAACGCTTAAAATTCAGAGTCATTCGGTGAGAAAAAGCCTGCTGAGCGCACTGTGTGGCATTGCCGTGGAAAAAGGCTTCCTGGATGTGGATGCCACCCTGGAGGAGATTGGCATCGATGATCGTCCTCCGGTCCTGAGCCGGGCCGAAAAACAGGCGACGGTCCTCGATCTGCTGAAGTCCAGGTCGGGGATCTATCATGAAGCCGCAGCAGAAAGTGAGCGCATGAAACGCCGACGCCCTTCCCGGGGTGCTTTTGCACCGGGGGAGCACTGGTACTACAACAACTGGGACTTCAATGCGCTGGGCACCATTTTTGAGAGAATGACCAATATGCCCATCGGCAGGGCTTTTAAAGATTGGCTCGCCGACCCCGTCGGCATGCAGGACTTTAATGCAGCAGATGTATATTACCGGTGGGAGGATGTTTCTTTGCACCCATCGTACCCGTTCTGGATCAGTACCCGGGATCTCGCCCGCTTCGGGCAGCTCTACCTGCAGATGGGACAGTGGGGAGACCGTCAGGTTGTTCCCCGAAGCTGGGTCGAGCAAAGTATCACCCCCCACTCCCCGGCCCCTGACGGGGGCGGGTACGGCTATAGCTGGTGGATACAACCGAGCGGCGCCTACTATGCCGAAGGGTATATGGGACAATTCGTGATTGTCATTCCCCGGGAGAACGTGGTAGTGGTGAGCCGGGTTTTTTCCGGTACACCTTCGATGGGCGGACTTCCACATGAAGTCAAACAAGAGGTAAAGCAGGTGGTAAAGCCTGTCAGCGGACTAGAAATGGAAAGGCTGGTGGAGATGATACTGGAGGCCAAACCTGACTCCCCACCGTATTAATTGAATCAATCAACCTCACTAAACTGACTAACCATGCAATTACAGCGCTCAGCCCAGCTTGCCTTTGTCGGCGTAACCTATGTCTACGCAATTAAACTCTCCGATGCCCTGCTGACCAGCATCATGTACACTCCTTTGTCCATCGCCATTGTCGTAGGCTTGAATATCCTTGCCGGAGTGGCTCAATTGGTCTTCTTCCTCTTACTGCGCAAGGATGTGAAGCCAGCGGCCAACACTGTCCACCTGATTGCAAGCTGGTGTGGAATCTGCGGATCGGTGGCCTTCTTTGGACTGCTGGGGTATTCAATAATGATTACGGTCTACTCCTTTGTCATCTGGAACTATTGGTCGGGCGCAGCGATGCAAGCTGTACTGGCGGAGATGGGGATATCGAGAACGGCGATGCTCGTTTCGGCAACAGCCAGCTACCTGCTTATTGCCGCCTTCTTTATCCGCTTCGGCTGGCTGCGCGGCCACTCGGTTCAGAGATGAAGAGGCCGGATTGCTGCCAATTGCCTGCGGCGCATATTCCGCGTCATCCTGGTGCAGCATTGCTAATCAGAACTTCCATGGGGCAGATCGTGCCCAGACAAATCCGTCTTGACTTCTGGTCTTACCAATATTATTCTAAGCGAAATCAATTATTAAGATATTTAAAAAGAATTTTTAAAATCTGGTGTTACCAGAATTTTACGATCTTCGCACAATCAACCGCTATCTCACACGAGAGGGAACATGAGCACCGATATCTATTCAGAAGCACTTGAGTACCACAGAACCGGCAGGAAGGGGAAAATTGAGGTGGTGGTCACCAAGCCGTTCTCCACCCAGAAAGATCTGTCACTGGCCTACAGTCCAGGGGTCGCCCGGCCCTGCCAGGAAATCGCCGAAAACAGTGAGGATGCCTACGAGTATACCGCCAAGGGCAACCTGGTTGCCGTCATCTCCAACGGCTCGGCCGTACTCGGCCTGGGCAATATCGGCGCGGTGGCCGGTAAACCGGTGATGGAGGGCAAAGGCGCTCTGTTCAAAAAATTTGCCGACATCGATGTCTTCGATATCGAGGTTGATACGGAAGATCCGGATGAGTTCGTCAGGACCTGTGAGTTGATCTCACCAACCTTTGGCGGCATCAATCTCGAAGATATCAAGGCGCCCGAATGTTTTTACATCGAGGAACAGCTCAAGCGGAAGATCGATATTCCGGTGTTCCACGATGATCAACACGGCACGGCGATCATCACCGGCGCCGCCTTGCTCAATGCCATTGAAATTACCGGCCGTGATATCAAGGAAGTCAAGGCCGTTTTCAACGGTGCCGGGGCCGCAGGCATGGCCTGTGCCCAGATGTTCGTCTCCCTGGGACTCTCCAGGGAGAACCTGATCATGTGCGACTCCAGGGGCACCATCTACAAGGGCCGCACCGAGTCGATGAATCCTTACAAGGAGCGCTTTGCCAACGATACCCCCCACCGTACCCTGGCAGAGGCGCTGGTCGGCGCGGATCTGTTCTGCGGGGTCAGCGTGGCCGGAGTTCTAACCCAGGATATGGTGAAAACGATGGCCGCCAAACCTATTATTTTCGCCATGGCCAATCCGGAGCCGGAAATATCCTATCCGGATGCGGTCGAAGCACGGCCCGACTGCATTATGGCCACCGGGCGAAGTGACTACCACAACCAGGTCAACAACGTGCTCTGTTTTCCCTTTCTGTTCCGCGGCGCCCTCGACGTGCGAGCCACTGAGATCAACACCGAGATGAAGATCGCCGCGGTCAGGGCGATTGCCGATCTGGCCAAGGAGGAAGTGCCGGACCGGGTACTGCGCGCCTACGGAGTAGAGCGCTTCGAATTCGGCCCCACGTATCTTATTCCGACCCCCTTCGACCCGCGCGCCCTGCTCAGGATAGCTCCTGCCATCGCCAAAGCGGCAATGGAAACCGGGGTGGCCAGAAAACCCATTGACGATCTGCGCAAATACACCGAACATCTCGAGTCAACCCTGGGCATGTCAAAATCGATCCTTCGCTATATCGCCAATCGGGTGAAGAAAGAACCAGTCCGGGTCGTCTACCCCGAAGGGGATAACAAAAAGGTGGTGCGGGCCGCCATCCGTGTCATGGAGGAGAACCTCGCTATTCCGGTTCTGCTGGGCGATCGCAAATCGATCGAAGCGACGCTGACTGCCCAGGGAGTGACCGATCATCAGATCGAGATTGTCGATCCTCACCAGGAAAAAGAGCGGGTGGATCGCTATGCCGAGGAATTCTTCAAGAGAAAGCAGCGCAAGGGCATCACCCTGCCCTACGCCAAAGACCTGATCAGGCGAGACACCGGCTACTTTGGCGCCATGATGCTGAGCACCGGCGATGTCGACTCGATGGTCTATGGCCAGTCCCTGCCCTATCCCTATGCGGTCCGTCGGCTGTTGCACTGCATTGGCAAGAACACCGAACACAAGACGGTGGCCAGCGTGTACATGATGGTCTTCAAGAACAGGACACTGTTCTTTGCCGACACCGCCGTCAACATCGATCCCACCGATCAACAGCTCGCTGACATCGCGGTCTCGGTTGCCGGTTTTGTCAAAGAGTTCGACATCACCCCCAAGGTGGCCATGCTCAGCTATTCTAACTTCGGTTCCTCCGAGACCCCCAGTGCAGCCAAAGTTGCCCGGGCCACCGCCCTGATCAAGGAGATGGCGCCGGACCTGCAGGTTGAAGGTGAGATGCAGGCTAATATGGCGTTCAACACCGAATTGCGTGAAGAGCTTTTTCCGTTTTCGGCCCTGAAAGGAGAACCGAACATTCTCATCTTTCCGGATCTGAACGCGGCCAATATCGCCTATAAACTTTTTATGCGGCTGGCCGAAGTCGACACCATCGGGCCGATCCTGGTGGGGTTGAAAAAATCGGCCCACATTATCGAACGGGGATCCAATCCGGGCAATATTTTCAACCTGACCACTCTGGCGGCATTAAAGGCCAGGCAGAATGTCTGCTGATCAGTCCCGCCCACTGCTGTAGTCGACCTGAAAGCTCAGGTAGAGAGTTGTCAGGATGATTAAGGCCGAGATGCCGAAAAGCAGCCGGTAGCTGTCCTGCTGCAGCCAGGCGAGGTAATCGAGCATTTTGCCAAAGAGCAGCGGATAACCGGCGGCAAACGGCAGGGTCAGTACCGGCGCCATCGAGAAATAGGGTGTGGCGTCGGTACGTGCGGCGAAGCGCTTCACCGAAGGTGGATAGACGACGTTGCGTATGGCCCGGACAAATCCGAGCATGAAGCTGATCACAAAAAAAGCCGGGGGGGATGGGAAGAAGACCAACAGACAGAGCAGCGCCAAGGTGACGAATTTGGAGAGAATGAACTTCTGCTTGAGAGACAGCAGGTCCATGGTCCCCAGCAGGATATTGACGGTAATCGATCCACCGTAGATGCAGGCCACGAAAAGACCGGCGGCAATAGCCGGGGCCACCCCGTAGAACCCGGTGGCGTAATTGGCGTAGAAGGAAAATACGGTGAGTATCACATAAAAATCGAGATCGGCGGCCAGAAAGAGCAGAAACCGCCGGTTTGCGGCAATATCCCCAAACGATTCGCGAATATGCTGAACAAAGGAGGTATCATCCGGTTCCGGGTCATCGGGGTCGAGCTCTTCCTTGGTCAGCAGAAAACTGATGGCCCCCAGTCCAAAGACCAGGCCGGTCAGCATGAACACCCAGGCCGAGGAAGCGGGAGAGAATGCATATTTTTCCACCACCTTGAGAATGAAGAGGCTGGAAATAATCTTGCCGATGTTCTGGAACATCATCATATAGCCAAGTCCGGGCACCGTCTTGGCCTCTGAGAAGATTCTGACCAGGTAGTTAAGCCATACCGGTATGCAGATGCCCAGAGCGATGGAGAAGAGTGCGTAGAAAACCAGGAAGAGCACCACTATCCAGGCAGCATCCCTGACCACCAGCAAAACGATGCCAAAGGCCAGCACCATGGAGGCGGCCGCCAGGTGACACGCTATCACCAGGGGACGTTTGCGGCGGTAATTCCTTGAATAGTAGCTGGCAAAAAGAGGAAAGCAGGAAATACCGGTGATAAGAAGAAACGGGACACTGCCGATGAGCAGGCTGGAGGCCCCCAGCGATTTCAAAAAAAGCTGCAGGAAAGTGGATTCCAGGACGATGGGAAAACCAAGCCCCCAGAAGAACTCAACCGTCGAGACGCCACACACGTTGCGTGAGTAGTAGCGGTCCTTGCGGCTGTCCATCGTAGTCGTGAGGAAGTGGTACTATAACACTTTGAGTATTTTTTTGACGGCGCCGGCCAGGGCCTTGCTGTGCACCCTGCCGGCGAAATGGACCGGGCTCTTGCCGTGGATAGGGTCCCAGCCGGCCGGGTCGGCGAAACAATAGAACTGGGTGTCCAGCCCCATCTTCCTCGGGGCGTCCTCAATGTCGACACCGAGCATTCGCCTGGCCGCCTCCCAGGAGGCGCCGCAGGGGGCCCCACGGATTACCCGGACGTCCTTGATAACGCCGTCCTCTATTTCCACCTCAAACTCGGGGGCGCCGAACCGCTCGCCATAGTGACCAAGACCTTCCTGCCTTGGCAGCCCGCATCAGGTGGGCGGCGTCAGCACCCACTTATTGGTCAGCTTTTTGCCCGAGGCAATCACCGGAATATTGCCGGCCGCACAGATGGCGGCAAGATCGAGAGACAGATCCTTATGGGTGAGAAAATCGAGCACCAGGTCGGCGTGCAGCTCCGTGGGCAGGTAGATGCTGGTGTCATCAATAATCGCGGGCAGCTCATCGTCGATGGAGACGACCTCGAGGGTGATCACGTCACTGCCGTACTTTCTCACCGCTTCGATTTTTCTTTCGCCGCTGCCTTTTTGCTGAAATACGCTCACCCGCTGCATGAATATCTATTCCATCCTGGCTTTGTGGGGAGGCAATTAATTGCGTCACCATTTGATTTTATCTGTTTTACGCGTGCCGTTGAACGCCGTGCTATGACTATAAGCGGATTAGCTTAATCCAGTCGAATTAATTTTCTTCCCGCTATCAGAAAAATCAGGATTTCTGTTCAAATATCGAGCCTCACCCACCTCGTGCAAAAACGGTTAGTGGCTTCCAGCAGCCTCTTCAGGGGCGCCGACTGGTGCGCCACCGCCCGTATGGAACCGCTGGCGTCCCTGAACAGGACCATGCCATCCTCCAGGAACTCTTTATCATCACCGCGGACCACCTCTATCTGTCCCGCCGTTCGGCAATAATCAAGCTCATCGTCCTGAAACTGATAGTAGCCGGTCTGGGCCAGGGCCTGAAATTCATGCTTGTTGACAGGCCCCGAAGGATGAATCGCCTTTATGTAGCCAGGCTCTTCGCTGGACCGCCCGGGGATGAGCAGCAGACACGCACAGTCGGCCTCACCCGCGGGAGCCCACCTGAGACGCAGAAATTCACTGTTCATGAGAGGAAGCGTTCCCGGAGCGCGGAGGAGACATCCCTGGTCAACTCCAGGACGCGCCGCGCCTGTGCTTCACTGACCGTACCGGTGCCGCAGCTCGGCGTTATCAGGGTCTGCTTGATTACCACCTCCCTCGACACCCCCAGCCCCTCCAGTTTCCCGAGCTGTTCCAGCCATTTATCGACCAGATTTTCCGTGCTCTCCCGATCGATTAATTCTGCCGTGGTCGGCACGATTCCAGAAGCCAGAATGCCTCCCCTGTCAAGAAAGGCTTTCAGGTGCTCGGCAAAGAGCACCAGCTTGTCGAAAAAAGAATAGGCGTCGTAACTTATCACCTCGGCTCCGGTAGCAAAAATGACTGGCCATTCGGTATTGGCGCAAACGTGCACACCACTCAGCCCGCCTTCCTCCCTGACGCCTTCAAAGACCTCGCTCAGACACGCCTTGATGTCTTCCGCAGTAATGGTGATAAAGGCCGAGGAACCGAACCCGGCCAGGCCGGGCTCATCGAAAAAGAGCAGCGGCCGTTGCTTGATGGCGGCCATCTCTCTAGTCATGTATCTGGCTTTCAGCGCCAGTAGCTTGACGGCGGCGTCCCGGAGCTGGTCGTCATAAAACAAAGCCCGACCCTGCTGGTCGACCAGTCCTGTGCAGAAGGTCACCGGCCCGGTAATCTGCCCCTTGAGGGCCACCAGGTTATCTTTTCGTCGGCGGGCCTCCTCCAGAAACAGCTCGAATCCTGGCGCTTCTTTTGAACCCAGTACAAAGCGTGAATCATTCAGTTCCGTGGTGCCTTCGATCACGCCCAGATAGTCTTCAAAAAAAGAGAGGAATTCAGTTTCGAAATCTTCCCTCGAAGAATCAACAAAGACTTTAGTCTCCTTGTGGGTGATGCCCGGCAGTCCCGACAGAAACTGGAGAAGCATTCCCTCCTCCCGATGGTGGGGGAGCTGCGGCCAGATTGGAATCTGCGGAGTGTGGTCGAAAATCAGGCTGACCGCATCATGGTGATTCAGGTGGGGTAGACTGCCTATCAACACGGGCTGGCAGTCGGCGTGGAAAGCGCTCATGGTAGGTCCTGTTTTTATTCATTTCAATGGCTATAATTGCTTCTGCATCCGAGAAAAATAACCCTGGTAATCGGCTTGTCACTATTTTTTTCACCGCTTCTGCCCCGTAGAGAGAAGCCTGGCAAATTGATACTGGCAATTTTTGTATAATGATTTATTGATTATCTATGTCTTTTCACACAGGCACGGTCAAGTTTCACAGATTTTGTTGATCCCGTTTTACTGGTTTTAACGTGGTATGATGATAGACAAGTAAGAAAGACACCAGATTGTGAACGAACTACAAAGGAGAGGGAGTTATGAAAATAACCCGAGACAAAACATTGGTAGAATTAACCCCGGAAAATCCGCAGGAAGCAAAGGATCTGGATGCGCTCTGGCGAGTAATCGTCGACTGCGCAAAATTCAATAAAAAGCTGGTACCGGTCGGGGAGTATATCCCGGGAGATAAAGAAGTCGCCCGCTTCAATATCGAAGACTGAGCCTCTCCCCAGGTCTTCAATCGAAGTTCAAGGCCCCCCGGAAAACGGAGGTTTTCCCGGGGGCCTTTTTACATTTTCAGAGAAAACCCGGCCCATGACCCCAGCGGTTAATTTTCTTAAAAAACGCAAGATCGATTATGTCCTGCACCGCTACCAGCACGACCCAGACCACCCATCCTACGGCCTCGAAGCGGCGGAAAAATTGAACCTGGACCCGAACCGAATTTTTAAAACCCTGGTCGTGCAGATTGACAGAGGTGAATTGGTGGTGGCCGTGGTCCCCGTTGACAGGCAACTTAATCTGAAAGCGCTGGGCCGGGTCCTCAAAGTGAAAAAACTTGCCATGGCTGACGCCAAGGCGGTGGAATCGACCACCGGCTATGTGCTCGGGGGGGTGAGTCCTCTGGCCCAGAGAAAACGGTTGCGGACGGTGGTAGATGAATCCGCCGCTGGCTGGCCGACCATTCTGGTCAGCGGTGGACGTCGAGGGCTGGAAATCGAACTCGCCCCGGCCGATCTTATCGCCCTGTGCGGAGCCCACACAGCATCTATCGGTGCGAACTAGTTTTGTACCTCTGCAACTCAGAAACGATGGAGAAGAGCTCCGGAGGGGCCATGGCAATGTCATTGAACGGCCTTCTGCCATAGCGGTCTGCATCGATTATCTCATCATGTTCCGGGAGGATTCCGACAATCTCGAAATCGGCCAGTGAGGATCTGATCAACTCCTCGTCCTCCCCGTTTCTTACCCGGTTGCCGAGCACCACGATTTTCTTTATGCCGATATCGCTGCCCAGCTTCCGAATTTTCTCAGCCGCCACCCTGCTCCGTGCGCCGGGGTTGACGACAATCACCAGGGCATCAACCGAAGACGAAGTAGCCCGGCCCAGGTGTTCGATCCCTGCTTCCATATCCATTAGGACGATGTCGTCACGGTAGAGGACCAGGTGGGTCATCAGCGCCTTCAAAATGGTGCTTTCGGGGCAGATACAGCCCGAGCCGCCCTGCTGCACCGTACCCATCACCAGCAGCTTGACATTGTCGCGCTCCCGTGAGAAACGCTCAGGGATATCATCGACCTTGGGATTGAGCGTAAAAAAACCGCCCATGGTACCTGGCTCGGCCCCGGTCCTCTCGGCGATCAAGTCCCTCAACTCAGCAATGGGGGTAATTGGGACACTCTCGTCAATGCCCAGCGCAGCGGCCAGGTTGGACACCGGATCGGCATCGATGGCAATGACATTGTTGTCCCGGTTGGCGGCGAAGCTGCGGGCCAACAAGGCTGAAACGGTAGTTTTACCGACCCCGCCCTTGCCGCCGATGGCTATTTTTAAACCCATATGGCACTCCTCGGCAAAGAGGAAATTTTTGTGGCGTGCAGTTGCTTACTTGACGATTTTGCCGTCACCGTCGACAATGGCGACACCAAACCCGGCTTTCTCGGCATCTTTGCTCAGCTCTTCGATATGGACGGCCTGGACTTCATATTTTTTCCCCTTTTCCCGGGGAAGCTGAAGGAAACAATCGTTGGCCGCTTCCTTGCTCTCAAAGGCCGGAATGAAATTCATATCCTGGCCCTTATCGTAGAGGCCAAGATAGTGTCCGTCAGTGTCCTTGTCACTGACCACCACCCAGAGCCAGCCCTCGCCGCCGCTTTCCCTCGACTTAGTCATTGTGTGCACCATTTAAGAAGTTGTTTGTTGCCCATCACATTCCGAGCAAAATTAATCACGAAAAAGAGAAAAGCCCCATTCTTTTTAGAATAGGGCTCTGATTTCGCGCAATGGCAACCGGTGAAAGGCAGGGGAGACAAAAGCATCGGTGTCCCCCGAAACAAAATTGTTCAACCGTCGCGTTCGAGGTACTAAAAGGGACACAGTGGGTATTGCGTCCCTTTTAGGTGATCAGATTTCCAGATAGGAATCGGAGAACAGGGTCTCGCCCATGATGACCTTGACGGTCTTGACGTAATCCCCAAGTTCCTTGTCGAGGGTGGACGGATCCGGCGCAGTACCGTCCATGGCCTGATGGACGATGTCGACGATTTCAGGACGCTGACCTTTGGCCACCGCGGTCAGGTTGGTGTCCAGTGGATCGCTGATCACGGCCTTCATGCCGTAGCGCTCGAGCATGACCATATAAGTGGTGTTGAGAATCGGGCGCAGCTCCACCGGCGGTCCATTGGAGATATTAGACAGACCGCAGGTGGACTTGGCACCCGGGGCGATATCTTCGAGCATCATCATGAAGTTGAGCAGACTGACCAGCTGCGGCTGCTGAATATTGACCGGAGTAACGATGCCGTCAACCCAGATCCTCTCATTCTCCACGCCTGCCTCGTTGGCTGCGTAAATCAACTCAACCGCCAGGGCTGCTCGTTCGTTCTCATCTCTGGGGAGACCGTCCGGTCCCCAGAGCAGAGCGACCATGTCGGCATCATACTTGTTGCACAGCGGCAGCATGGCCTCGTAGCGTTCAGCCCGCGCCATGATCGAGTTGATGATATGCGGCTGCGACGCCGGCTTCAGGACCTTGAGTCCCTCTTCGATGGCAGCGATGTTGGACGTATCCAGAAGCAGCGGAATATCAGGCACCACTTCCTGGACCACCTGGCAGACCCACGGCATCAATTCGTGACCGTCCTTCTTGGCTGGCCCGAGGTTGATGTCGATGTAGTCCATTCCCTTTTCTTTCTGATCAAGGGCTTCTTCCTGAATTGGTTTGGCGTCACGCTCCTTGAAAGCGGTACCAATCACCTTTGATATGACGTTCAGGCTTTCACCGTGAAGTAACATGGCCTCTCCTTTTAATCTTAATTTTAACCGCTGAATCTGCTCAATGCGCCCCCCGAATCTCGCTGGATTTCCGGGGGACCGTCCAGCCGGGAAGTTCCTCTTCGACGTCGGCGACGATTGCCGCCGCATACCCTGGTATGATCAACTCAGTGTGCTTAACCTTGTCGGCTATGCCGCATTTCTTCACGAAGATGCCGACATCATCACCACTGAACTTGCCGGCCGCCCAGGCGGTAAGCACCGATAGGCCTTCAGAATCCTTGATCAACAACCAGGAGGGAACCTTCGATGCCTCGACCTCGCCGGAAACGATGAAGTAGGTCAGGGCAAAGTTGGTGGTTACCAGCACCGGTGAATTCTCATCGGGATTGCCGATCTCGTAGATGCCCTCGGTCACCGTCATCGGCCGCTGCGGGTCGGTGAAGATGTTGAGACGCTCAAGCAGCAGAGGGAAAAGTACCTCGGTGTCAAGATCCGACAATACTACGATGCCGCCGTACTTGGACACGTACATACCGGCAATCAGCGCTTCCATGTCACGGTTGGACGCCATCTCGCACGGGAAGGCTATGGTCGGGAAACCGAGCGAACGGTTGCCGTCCTTGAGCGCCGCCCTGCGCAGGGCAACCATGTCTTCCAGCGC
>JARRLH010000012.1:0-27228 GCA_037387205.1 Desulfofustis sp. | reverse complement strand
GTTTTTTAGTTGACACGGAAACCTTTTTCCACTATTAGTGGAAATGGAAACTAAATGTCGGTCTCTCAGTTCAGGGCCCCAATGCACTCTCTCACCGCAAAGGAAAAAAACACGGCGGCATCACTACCCCAGCCGACCAGGGAAGCTCAAGCGCTGCTCGTGCAGCTGTTGATCAAGAGCGGCCTGTTCCTGCAAAGAGAGCTGAACCAGGTGTGCCAGCACTATGGTCTGAACACAAACCAGTTCAGTGTAATCAACGAAATCATAGTGCTGGGTCCGGTCAGTCAGAAAGATCTTTGCGAGCGGCTTCTTTTCGAAAAATCACATGTATCCAAAATCGTCAAAAATCTTCTGGATAAATCGTTGATAAGCGTCTCGGTTGCTCCCAACGATAGACGCTCCACTCTGCTCATCGAAACCGACCAGGGCGCTGAATTGTGGGAGAGTTGCCTAGAGAGCTTTGCCAATTCGAGCACGGAACTCATGTCTATCCTGTCCGATGAAGAGACAGGTAAGACTTTGAAACTGATAAAAAAACTCGAACGAGCTTTTGTGCGTAGTGCAGTTAAGCAAGAACACGCACCACAATAAACATGTCACCCACAGCAGATAACTAACGAGGTACACAAATGGCAGATTTTACCAACGCCATGGAAATTTTTCAGTTTCTCCCCAAAACAAACTGCAGGGAGTGCGGAGAAAGCACCTGCCTCGCCTTTGCCGGAGCGGTGTTTACCGGTAAAGCGGGGCTCTCCTCCTGCCCCTACGTTCCGGAGGACAAACTGCAGCAGTTCGGCGGCGCCAAACGAGGGACCAATCCGATTGAAGAAGAGTTCGCTGCCGTAATGGAGAAACTGCAGACCAGGCTCCTTTCCCTGGATATGGAGGAGAGGGCCAGAACAATAGAAGCCGATTACCGAGATGGCCGCATCACCATTCCGATCCTGGGAAAACTCTTCACCATCGACAAGCATTCCCAGGTCACCACAGACATCCATGTAAACGGCTGGGTTCTCGGAGCAGTGCTGCACTATATCAATTACTCCAAAGGGGTGCCGCTGAGTTCCAACTGGGTACCGTTGCGCGAACTTGCTCACGGCAAAGATTGGTACCGCTTGTTCGGGCAGCAGTGCGAAAATGTGCTCAAAACCACCGCTGACAGATACCCGGACCTTTTTTCCGACCTGGTGGAGATGTTCCGCGGCAGACAGGTAGATGAGCGGTTCCAGTCCGACGTTGCCGTCCTGCTCTCGCCTCTGCCCCTGGTCCCCATGCTGGTATGCTACTGGCGACCCGAGGACGGTATGGAATCATCACTCTCCCTGTTCTTCGATGATACCGCCGAAGCCAATCTCGGTATGGAAGGGCTCTACACCCTCGGCGTCGGCATCGCCCAGATGCTGCAGCGCCTCTCGAGAGTGCATGGCCACCTGCAGAGCACCTGATTCCCATGCATGAGTGAGTCTCTGGACCCAGGTACGCGGCTATCAATTGATTTGATGACCAACGGAGCACCTGCATCACCGGTAAAAACAATTTTTGCGTACGATCGAACGGACCTGAAATAATCTGCCTTTGACAAGCCTTCCGGCCAAGAATTGGGACAGCGGGCAGCAGGCCGCAGTAAAAGAGTTCGCCATACATGACGACATAAGGTCTAGCGCCCACTCAGGCCAGGCGCGAGCGAGGAGCCGGCGGAGCGGCCTGGTAGCGCAGTGAGCAGGCACCGCAGCGAGCAACGCTGCCTGGCGGGATGGATTGGATGTATGCCGTTATGTACAGTTACCAGTATAGCCGAAGTCCCGTGCTCAAGGCCCAGCCTTCGTAGTCACTGCCATCGACGGACGAGTCATCCATTTTCGTCCATGTCACACCCGTTTGCCATTTGAACTTATGGCCGTAAAAATAGACGTTGACACCACCATACACATCCTGAACACGGTCACCTCTGTCATCGACACTGGCGACCCTGTTGTCATAGCGGTTTAAGCGCACACTGTTGTCGCCGTCGCCAGCCACATAGGTATAGGCCGCCACGACCTGGACGTAGTCGTTGAAATCATAGAACGGCTTGAGGTGAAAGCCCCAGACGTCATCCTGTCCCTGGTCGGCGAATCCCTTGCCCAAGGAGATATCGCCCCAGACGCCCCAGGGGCCGCTCTGCCACTTGGGTGCAAAGGACAGAATCTGCTCAAAATCTCGGGTATTGGCTGCTTCATCCTCATCCTGATAGACGTAGTCAAGGGTCAGCGTGGTCGTTTCATTCACTTTGTAGCCCAGTTCCCAGAGGGTGAACCAGCTTGCCCCATCCCAATCGAGTTCGGGATCGCCGCCTGAGGAGAAGAAACTCGCCTTGTAACTGAAATCACCAGCACATGCACCGCTCACCAGTACGCCGTTGAAATATTCCTCGGTAAACCAGAGGTTGTTGGTAAGGTTATTTCTCTCCAGGGTCAGCAGGCGTTTGGATGAGGTGAGCCCATCGAGGGTGAAACCAGCCGACTGTTTCAAGACCTTGAGCTTTAATTCTTTACTGACCTCCCACTGGATATAGGCATCGGTCAGGTCGGTATACCAGTCGCCAAGATCTTCATTCAGATCGAAATTGGCCTCGAGATGGACCTTCCAATTGTCGAACATGTAGGCTTCAGCACCAAATCGAAACCGGCGCCAGCGGGTATCGCTTAAGTTCTCGTAAGGACTGCCGTCTGCATCGGTGCCGTCGGGATCCACCCAGACCGCATCGATGCAGACGGCAGTCCTTACGAGAACTTAAGCGATACCCGCTGGCGCCGGTTTCGATTTGGTGCTGAAGCCTACATGTTCGACAATACGAAGCCGATCCACAGAGCAAAGCGGCAATGATCAATACGTATTTTACAGGCAAAAATCCATGCATGTATACCTCTCCTCACAGAGAACCGTGGTTCGCGGTTGAGTCTGTCTGTTGAGATAACTCCTCAAGGTTTAAACAGGGAGCCCCCCCAGAGTGCTGGCAATTATGTATCTTGCTCAGCCTGCATTGTATTTATCAATCGCTCCCCCGCTGATCTGAGATGTGATTTCAGCGCCTCTGCTGCCTGCTCGCCGTCTCTGTTCTCAATCGCCTGCACTATGACTTCGTGCTGATCGTAGACCTTGGCGTAGCCCCAGTCATATTTCGCCTTCTGCTTCATCCAATGCCAGATAGGCTGGCGCAATTCCATGAGAAACCTTATTAACACGCTGTTGTGACACGACTTGGCAACGGCAAGATGAAACTCGAGATCAGAGGAGATGGGCTCATCGTCGTTAATTAAGGCTATCTTGAGCTGCTCGTGTTTTTTCCTGATCTCGCGGATATCGTCCTCAGTGGCCCTATCCGCCGCCAGCCGCACAATGATGCATTCCAGCTCAATTCGTGCCTCGACCAGCTCACTGATTTTTTCTCTGCCGATACCAATCAGTCCGATTCGATTGGCGTCGCCTTCCGGTGAAAAATCGGCTACATGGGTTCCCTGGCCGGGTTTAACCGTCACCAGCCCTATCAGAGACAGGGCCCCAATCGCTTCCCGAATGGAACTCCTGCCCACCTGGAACTGCTTCATCAATTCCAGTTCAGAGGGCAGGCGATCACCCGGCTTGAGCTGGCCGTCAGCAATAAGCGCCATAAGCTGGTCGGCAACCTGGTCGGCGAGCCGTCGGCGTTCTACCTGAAATAGTGGTTCGGTCATGTTCCCCCACCCAAGGTTGGTTCGTAACAAACTGAAATATCGACAGAATATTTAAGTTATGCTGCACATTAACAACTTTTCAAAGATAATGAAATAGATGCACCGGTTTTTTGTTGACGAAAATAGTAAAGTGAAATAAGAATATCATAACATCTGATGTTTAGATGATCATTTATTATGATGTAATATGCAGGATATTGCAAGCAGGATAATTTCACCTGGTAAACCGCATAAAGAGAAGAGCTATGACCAAATTCAGCGCCAATTTGACCATGATGTTCACCGAAGTGGATTTTTTCGATCGCTTCGAGAAAGCCGCTCATAACGGATTTGACGCGGTCGAGTACATGTTCCCCTACGACTGGCCGGCCGCTCAGCTCCTGGAACACCTGCAGCGCCACAACCAGCAGCAGATACTTTTCAATCTGCCGGTGGACGAATGGGCATCGGGAGTGCGGGGGATTGCCTGTATTCCCGGAAGGGAGCAGGAATTCCAGGAAAATGTGGGCCGGGCAATCAGTTATGCCAAAGTACTCCGGTGTTCTAGGCTGAATGTCCTGGTGGGACTGACCCCGGAAAAGGAGAGTCCCGATGCGATCCAGAGGACCCTGGTCGACAACCTGCGCTTTGCGGCCGATGAACTGGCCAAGGAAAATATCACCCTGCTGGTCGAAGCATTGAACAGCCGCGATGTTCCGGGTTTTCACCTGGTCGGCTCGCAGGAAGTGATCGATCTGATTGAGACAACCGGTCATGAAAACATCAAGTTCCAGTACGACATCTACCATATGCAGCGCATGGAAGGCGAGCTGATCAATACCCTGACCCGGTTAATGGATAAGATCGGTCATATCCAGCTGGCGGACAATCCCGGCCGGCATGAACCCGGCACCGGAGAGATAAATTTTACCAATCTCTTCCAGGCAATAGATCAAGCCGGCTATGAAGGATGGATCGGCTGTGAGTATATCCCGGCGGCAGGCACTGAAGCAGGGCTTGGCTGGCTGGCGAAGTACAGATAAACGAGACGTTCTGAGACATTTTAACGACTAAGGAGATAGACAATGAAGGTTGGATTTATTGGGCTTGGCATCATGGGTAAACCGATGAGCAAGAATCTGCTCAAGGCGGGCTATGACCTGGTGGTCATGGATGTTAATAAAGAAGCAATGGCAGAGCTTTCCGCCGCGGGCGCGGCCAGCGCAGAAAGCCCCAAGGCGGTGGCTGAACAGTGCGAGTTCATCGTTACCATGCTGCCCAATTCCCCCCATGTAAAAACCGTGGTGCTTGGTGAAAACGGCATCATTGAAGGCGCCAGGGCCGGAACCTGCGTAATCGACATGAGTTCCATCGCCCCGCTGGCCAGCCGGGAGATTGGTGCCCAGCTAGAGGAGAAGGGGGTCGAACTGCTCGACGCCCCCGTCAGCGGCGGGGAACCCAAGGCCATCGACGGCACCATTTCGGTAATGGTCGGCGGCAAGAAAGAGGTGTTCGATAAATGCTACGATATCATGGACGCCATGGCCGGATCGGTGGTCTACACCGGCGGCATCGGGGCGGGCAACACCACCAAGCTGGCCAATCAGATTATCGTGGCGCTTAACATCGCCGCCATGTCAGAGGCCCTAGTCCTGGCCGCCAAAGCCGGAGTTGAGCCCGAGCTGGTCTATCAGGCGATCAGGGGCGGTCTGGCCGGCAGCACGGTGCTCGATGCCAAGGCCCCGCTGGTCATGGACCGCAAATTCGATCCGGGCTTCCGCATCGAGCTTCATATCAAAGATCTTGCCAACGTCCTGGAGACAGCCCACGAGATCGGGGTGCCGCTGCCCCTGACCGCCGGCGTGATGGAAATCATGCAGGCATTGAAGGTCGACGGCAAGCAGGGGAACGACCACGGCGGTCTGATCCAGTATTATGAGAAAGCAGCCCAGGTGGAAGTATCGCGCTAGCGTTCGATTCGACCGGGCCGAACCTGAATGCGGTGATTATCAGGCAGACTCCAGCGCCTGAAAGGTCCGCATAAATTTACGATCGATATAATCCTTGATCATAAAGGCGAGCCGCCCGCCGAACAGGAGCGACCACTTGTAGAGAATCCCGCTGCGATCGCCGAGGTTGAAGATAAGCAGATAGGAGCCGCCCGGCGCAAACGGCTGCAAGGGCTGATCAGTCACGCTTGCCAGCAGGTTGTGGACGAGAACGGGGTTCTGGCGCACCGCGTAGACCCCGACCTTGTCCAGGGGCTGGTCCGCAAAATAGACGCAATCGCCGCCGCCGAAAATATTGGCATAATGCAGCGCGTGCAGATAGCGGTTTACCGTCAGCCCGCCGTCCGGTCCACAGTCCAGGCCGGAATAACCGAACACCCTGCTCGGCCTGACCCCTACGGCAACGAAGATTAAATCGCATTCATGAACCGTACCGTCGGCGGAGGTTAACCGACCGGTTTGAACTGACTCTATCCTGGTGCCTTCGAGGATAGCGATATGGCGCTGCTGCAGGGAGCGGATAGCCCTCTGCCGCACACCTTCCGGGTGATCTGGCATGAGTTTCCTCCCGGCAAAGACGTTTACCTCCGGCGGCCGCATGCCCGGGGTACGCCCCAGCTGCCGGATATTACCGGCGATCTCGACCGCCGACGGCCCGCCGCCGACAACGCCGATCCTAAGCGTTTTCTTAGCACCAAGTTCTAAAATGCGGCGCTGGGCCTCGAGCAGCCGCTCGATCGGTTTTACCAGAAAAATGTCGTCGAGGGGACCGCTCACCATCTCCTTCGGCACCTGGCTGCCGAGATTGCAGGACAGGTAGTCATAGGGAATCTGTTCCCCGTTATCGAGAGAGACGTGCTGACCATCTGGGTCGATTGACCGAACCTTGGCCAGGACAAATCTGCCGCCCATTTTTTCGGTAACCAGCCGGGTGGCAAAACGGATCTCTTCCGGTCGATAGGTGCCGCCCAGCAGTCCGGGGCCCATGCCGGAATAATAGTGGTGCTCTGCAGGTCCCACGACGGTCACTTCGCAGCCATTCTTGACAAAATCATCGATCCGGGCGAGCAGCATCATGTGGGCGTGCCCGCCGCCGGCAACTACCAGTTTCTTTTTCATCTTGCACCTGGTCCAGTTTCCATTCGCCAACGAACTCAGAGGTGATCAGTCGAGCAGGCTCGCAAGCTGTTTGAGATGGCCCCGCTCTTCCTCGGCGATACGCTCCAGGGCCAGCTTTACATCCTCAGTTGCGGCCCGGTCTGCGGTGCGCTGATAAAGATCGAGCGCCTGGGCTTCGATGGCCATGGCCAGCGATACAACCTCGGTTTCATTTTCAAAATCGGGATCATAGAGCTGGAGATATTCCTCCGTGGTCAACCCTCCCTCCATTGCCGCGGACACCTGGGTCTGTTCGAACTCATCCCGACTTGGGTCGGTTCCCGTTTCCTTGCGATATTCTACCAGCAGCCGCTCCTGATGGACGGTCTCGATCCTGGCGAGTTTTTCAAAGAGCTCTTTAACCGTCTCACCGGATACCTTTTCTGTCATGGACAGATAAAAATCCTGCAGACCTTTTTCCAGCGAGTAGGCAACGATCAGCACCTGTGGAAGCGTCTCCGCCCCGGTGAAAAGATAGAGCCCGGTATCTTCAGGACCTACTGCCTTATTGCCGTTCCAGGCCTTAATGCCGCCGGCCATGTTGATGACGTTGGTGAATCCTCTGTCTTTGAGCATCTGTGCAGCGACACGGCTGCGCCCCCCTATGGCTCAGTAGACCAGGGTTGGGAGTTCGGGATCGAGTTCAGTGCTGCGCGCTTCCAGATCGGCCATCGGGATCAGCATCGCCCCGGGGAGGTGGGCTTTTTGGTACTCTCCGGGCTGCCGCACGTCGATCAGGTTGAACTCTGTGCCATCAAGTCCTTCCATAAGCGCTCGTGCCGCCTGGGCATCCATGGAATTTACCCGTCTGAAAAACTGTAGCCAACGCATGTTGCCTCCTTCAGCAAATGATATGGTTTCCATTAAATTAGCATGAATTGCAGAATTTGCCATTCGATTCCCCCCTCACCAGTTCATTTCCACCAGGGCTTGTTTCCGGGAACGGCTTCTTTTTTAAGATCTCGACTGAAAGACACAGATCCACGCTGGTTCCCTTATTTACATTTATCTTGACATCAAGATAAATGTAAATATCTTTAAACCATCGAGGTTAATTAAAAAGACTTAATCCTCTAAATAGAGCGTTATCAAGATCCGCTACAAAACCTTACTATCAAGATATTGGAGCAGGCCATGAAACATTCAGAAACGATACACGGTATTCATCATATAACTGCGATTTGTTCTTCACCCACGGTGAACCTCACCTTCTATGAGAACGTCTTGGGGTTGAGACTGGTCAAACAGACGGTGAATTTTGACGATCCGTTTACCTACCACCTCTATTACGGCGATAACGACGGCAGACCGGGCACGATCTTGACCTTTTTCCCCTGGGATGGCATGGTACAAGGCAAGGATGGCGAGGGTATGGTGACGGCGACTGCATTTGCTATCCCCACGAATTCGGTTTCTTACTGGGCAGCGCGGCTTGAGAGACATGGTGTTGCTGTGTCGCAGGAACGCAGGTTCGGTGAAGAAGTACTCTCATTCAGCGATCCACATGGTTTACATCTGGAACTGGTCGCCTCGGAAAACTCTTTTGAATCTCCTGAGAAGAGACCTCTTGACAAGGAAGATCAGCACCGCATCCGGGGATTCCACTCGGCAACGGCGCTGGTCCGCTCGGCCGAAAAATCAGAGGAACTGCTGACCGAAACAATGGGGCTGGTCCGGCAGGCGCAGGAAAACAAGCGCATCCGTTTTGCCATGGCTAACGATGAGGGAGTGGGCCGCTACTACGATCTGCTTGTCGAGCAGGACGCCCCAGCCGGCAGACAGGGCAGCGGGACGGTTCACCATATCGCCTTTCGCACCCGCTCGGACCAGGAGCAGAGGTACTGGCAGCAGACCCTGCGGGCTGCCGGCTATCCGGCAACCGAGGTGCGAGACCGCAATTACTTCAAGTCGATCTATTTCCGTGAACCCGGCGGCGTGTTATTCGAGATTGCGACCAACCCGCCAGGTTTCGCAATCGACGAACAACCAGATGAGCTGGGCCGGTCGCTGATGCTGCCGAGCCAGTATGAACATATGCGTGGGCAGATCGAGGAGCATCTCCCTCCCCTGTATGGCCCCGAATTCATACACCGGTTCGTCGCCGCCGACGGACCCCACGAATCGGATATCACCCTGGTGACCCTGCACGGCACCGGCGGCGACGAGAACGACCTCATTCCCCTGGCCCGCCGGATAAGCGAAGATGCTGCCCTGCTGAGCCCTCGTGGCAAGATCAATGAACAGGGCATGTACCGTTTTTTCACCCGGCTCGCTCCCGGAGTGTTCGATGAACAGGACCTCATCAGGCGGGCCAACGAACTGGCAGATTTTCTGGTGCAGGCAGCGAACAGGTACGGCCGTTCCCTCGACCAGATGGTGGCGCTGGGCTACTCCAACGGCGCCAATATAGCGGCAGCTCTGCTCTTCGTCCGGCCCGAGCTGCTCAACCGGGCGATTCTCCTGCGTCCGATGCTGCCGCTTCCCGGTCGCCAGCTCAAACACCTCGAGGGCAAAGAGATACTGGTTCTCAGGGGTACCCAGGACCGCGTCATTCCTGGGGCAAGTACCGATCAGCTGATAGAAGTGCTCAAGGGAGCTGGGGCAGAGGTCACGGCAGTCGCCATCGATGCCGGCCACGAACTGACAGAATCCGATGTCCAGACAGCCGGTCGCTGGCTGGCAGAGGCGACCAAATCGGCAGTCACCCTCTGATTTCTCAGCTACTCGTTCGTCATGCTCCAGGATTTGTGGACATGCGCAGAAGATAATTAGTGTGGAAAATAAATAATCTCATATTCATCGACAGTACATTAGAGGTTCATGGAATCGGGATCGCACATCAGACTGGTATTCGGTAAAGCGAACAAGGCCATCGAAGAGATAGACCGTCTGAGCATTGGTCACACGGGTCTCAATATCACCGATTTCATGATCCTCGAGGCCTTGCTGCACAAGGGGCCCCTGCCGATAAACGAGATTGGCAGGAAGATCCTGCTGACCAGCGGTTCCATGACGGCGGCCGCGAACCGGCTGTTGGGGAAAGGACTGATCGACAGGATTCAGGATCCCGTCGACGGACGTCGTTTTTACCTTCATTTGACCAAAAAGGGACTTAAATTGATAAGCGGCGCCTACCGAAACCATAGTAAATCGCTGGCCGAGGTCTTTGCCTGTCTTGACGAACAGGAGCGCGATGAATTTGTCAGACTGCTCAAAAAGGTCGGCAGGCATGCCGAACAAGTACGAGGGAGATGACATCAAAGCAGATTTCAGAGCTAAGGGACTGCCATGCTGCATGTTGACGTTGCGATCATCGGAGCGGGAAGCGCAGGAATGCGAGCCTACAGAGAAGCTTCAAGGGTGACTGATAAGATCGTGCTGATCGAGGGGGGCGACTATGGAACCACCTGCGCACGGGTGGGCTGCATGCCCTCAAAGTTACTGATAGCTGCAGCCGAGGCAGCTCATGCCGGTTCCCATGCGGAAGCTTTTGGAATCCATTATGGCGGCAGGCGCGTTGACGGTGAAGCAGTTATGAAGCGGGTTCGGGAAGAACGCGACCGTTTCGTGGGCTTTGTCGTCGAGGATGTTGAAGAGTGGCCGGAAAGCCACAGAATCAAGGGCTACGCGCGATTTAAATCAGACCACGTCCTGCGGATCAACAGCGGTAAGGAGGTCCAGGCAGAGCGCGTGGTCATCGCCACCGGCTCACGACCTCGAATTCCACCTGCATTTGCCGACCTCGGTGAGCGCCTGATTGTCAGCGAGGACATATTCTACTGGCACACCCTGCCCGAGTCGGTGGCCGTGTTCGGGGCTGGGGTGATCGGCCTGGAATTGGGACAGGCGCTGCACCGCCTCGGTGTTCGCACCACCCTGTTCGGCAAGGCCAACAAGGTCGGCCCCCTCACCGACCCCGAAGTCATCACGGAAGCCGCCGCCCTCTTCTCGGAAGAGTTTCCTTATTATCCCCGTGTTGACCTGACCGGCGCACAAGTCGTCGATGGCGCGGTGCAAATTGATTTCATGGCCCACGGGCAGTCCCACCGGGATTCTTTCGAGTACGTGCTGGCGGCGACAGGCAGGGTTCCCAATATCGAAGACCTGGGACTGGAACATACCTCTGTCGCTGTCGATCACAAAGGTGTCCCCCTCTATAACCACTATTCAGGTCAGGTCGGTGATTCCCACATCTTTATCGCCGGAGACGCCACCAATCAGCTTCTGCTGCTGCATGAAGCCTCCGACGAAGGCCAAGCCGCGGGATATAATGCGGCGCACTTTCCGGAAGTCAGGCATTTTAAGAAGAGTACTCCCTTGACAATCGTGTTCTCCGACCCGCAGATCATGATGGTCGGTCAGTCCCATGGTGAATTGCAGGCCCAGGGGGTAGATTTTGTGGTCGGGGAAGTGCACTGGCGGAGCCAGGGGCGCTCACGGGTAATGCTCATCAACCGCGGGCTTCTGAGGGTATACGGGGAAGAGGGCAGCGGCAGATTCCTGGGAGCCGAGATGATCGGCCCGCGGGCCGAGCACCTTGCCCACCTCCTGGCCTGGGCGCACCAATCGCATTTGACGGTTTCGGAAATGTTGGAAAGACCCTTTTACCACCCGGTCGTTGAGGAAGGGGTGCGAACGGCACTGAGGAACCTGAACCATGGTTTGAATATGGGACCCATACCGCCGGCCAGGTGCCTGGACTGCGGACCCGGAGCTTAAGGGCGGAAGCGCTCAGGATGTGATTAAGCGGCTCACATCTCTCTGTCGTTTTTTTGCAGCGCCAGCTGCTTCAGACGCGCCAACTCTTGGCGCAGAGTAACCTGCGGCATCTGCTCGCCGGCCCGGTGATACCAATAGGCGGAATTGCCTAGATCCCCCTCGTCCCAGTGCAGATAACCGTGAATGAGACACGAAAGTTTATCGGAGTGAACCTGCACCAGACGGTGGGCGCCATGCCAATCTCCGCTGTCAATAAGCTGAAACGCTTTCTGATGGTCACATTGCATTGTCTTCTCCCCCTGTTGCGAAGAAACAGAAATCACCCGAGCCTTTTGCAAAACTAAGATTTTCGTTCAAAATCAAGGCCTGCGAGAAATTTTACCACAAGCATATGCTTGATATTCCGAGGATAAAATTTTGAGCATAACGCAGAGTGTGGGCGAAAAGATCGTTTTGCAAATGGCTCACCCTGCTTCCCAAGACAATTTTGTCCGCATACCTTGCGTGTGCAGCGCTGCAAATCGGCAGGAGGACATCATGGACCCAGCGGTCCCGTCACCCCCTTCGGTTAAATAATAACACGCTGACGTGAACAGGCAATCGGGGACATCTCCCTGGGGGAAAAATCTGCCGCTGCCACTTGCTTTGTTGCTATTTATATTTTCAGATCCTGGTCTTGTCGCCGAGCCAGTAGAATTGCTCCTTTGCGGTTCAGGCGGGAGTCACTGGGAGATGGCAGACTACTGTTATTTTCAAAAAAGTTCCTACTCTGTCGTATAGTATCAACAAAGGGGCACAACTCAAAATTGTGCCAGAAAAAACATTTAATAACAGTTATTTATATATAAATGGCGATGAAAGGGTATCTCTTTGAAACACTGAATGAAGCGAAATTAAGGTTTGTTCCCTTCCATGCCTGGATTGGCGATTTACGACATCCAGCAGTAGTTAAAGCAGATATAATTGCTGGAATTACCGTTGCCCTGGTATTGATTCCCCAGGCAATGGCCTATGCCCAACTAGCTGGACTGCCGCCCCATTATGGGCTCTATGCCTCATTTATGGTTCCTATCATCGCTGCAATTTTCGGGTCTTCACGACAATTGCAGAATGGGCCGGTGGCGGTCATCTCTCTGATGACGGCTGCTGCTCTGGCGCCATTGGATTTAAATGTTGAGCAAACTGTTATGTATGCTGCTCTTCTGGCGCTACTGGCAGGCGGGATTCAAGTGATTCTCGGATTTCTCCGCCTGGGTATCATGGTTGATTTCCTCTCCCACTCGGTGGTCTTGGGTTTTGCCAATGCCGCTGCCCTGGTAATCGCCAGCTTGCAGCTCGGTAAGATCTTCGGCATCGAAGTCGACACCGGACATTATCTGCATGACACTCTCTGGAACCTCGCTGTTGCCATCCCCCGGGAAACGCATGTACCAACTCTGTTCATGGGTATTTTAGCACTTGCACTGCTCATTTTGTTCAAACGATTTGCCCCCAAACTACCCGGGATTCTCTTCACCGTAATTATCACCACTGTAGTGGCCTGGGTAACCGGATATGCGGCCCGGGGAGGGGTCGTTGTCGGAGACGTTCCGGCGGGATTACCCTCCTTTGCCTGGCCGGAGTATGACTCGGCCCATATCAAAGATCTGATGTTGCCTGCAGCCATGATCGCCTTCCTCAGCTTTGTGGAAGCATTTTCGGTTGCCAAGGCAGTTGCCTCGAAAACTCGCCAGCGTCTCTCAGCGGATCAGGAAATGGTGGGGAAAGGACTGGCGAATTTGGTCGCTGGCGTTATGCAGGGCTATCCGGTATCAGGGTCTTTCTCACGCACGGCGATAGCTTTTGACGCGGGGGCAAAGACGGGTTTTGCCGCAGTCGTGTCCGGGATCATTGTTGGCATAACTTTATTATTCCTTACGCCTTTGATGTATCACCTGCCGGTGGCGACGCTGGCTGCAGTTATCATCGTGGCGGTGGCCAGTTTAATTCAGATAGCTCCTCTGATACATTCCTGGAAAGTTAATCGCCATGATTGTTTCGTGGCCTTCGTCGTATTCAACACCACCATCTACTTTGCTCCCCACCTCGAAAAAGGCGTCTATATCGGCATAGCCATCTCCCTGGCGTTCTACATCTACCGCACAATGCGGCCGCATTTAGCAGAAGTATCAAGGCATAAAGACGGCACCTACCGAGATGCAAAATTATTCAGTATGCACACCAGTGACAGCCTTGCCTTGTTCCGCTATGACGGCGATTTGTATTTCGTTAATGCCGGTTATCTGGAGAAACGATTGGTGAATGCAGTAGCCGATAAGCCTGGATTGAAAGTCGTAATTCTTGACATTGAGGCGGTTGATCAGATTGACACGACCGGAGAGGAGATGCTGACCCATATATTCGAGTGGTTCAGAGAGGCGGGCATAGACTTTTATATTACCCGCCCCAAATTCAAGATAACCGAGATACTCAAGCGCACCGGGTTCTACGACAAATTAGGCGATGATCATATTTTCAGCAGGCGCCGTGATGCGCTTGCCACCATTGAGCACAAATATGGAGACCTTGTAGATATTGAGCATCTGAGATACTACAGACCTATAGACAATGAGGGAAACGGAATAGAAATTATCAGGGACGAACCTTAGCAGGGATGTCTTTGTCCAAGGTCGAGATATTCAAGAAACAACTACAGGAAAGAAAAGAATCGCCGGTTCGGGAAAGGGTACCTGTGGGCAAGCCTCTTGGCTGACTTTTAAATGGAGTACCAGCAGGCATCCAGTGCAACTCATCAGTGTGCGCGAGCGCCGGTAGGAGCAACCATTCGTCTCACTTCTTCAGGGGTGATTGACCGGAGCCGATCATCTGCCCTATACTGACTATAGATAATGACGTGAACAGCTCAACCTGGCACTCTGTCCCGGACCGATCGTCTACCTGATTGGTCAATAGCTGTGCGGCTTTGCTGCCTCAGTTTAAGCAGACGGGAACTGCCTTTAAGAGACAACTACGTGACGGTGTCTGCCATGGAAAGAAAACCCACTTATGAGGAGTTGGAAAATCGGGTCAAAGATCTCGAAGAGAAAGAAGCTCGGGAACAAAGTAGGTCAACAGAGAGCCACAAGTCGGTTTACAGGAGCATGCTGGAAAACATTTCAGACACGGTTATCGTTACCGACGACTATGGGTACATTATTTATGTATGTCCCAATACCACCATAAATTTCGGCATTTCCGTCGACCAGGTCTACGAGTTTGGAACAATTGAAAAGCTAATGAATGGAAGACTCTGCAGATACTCCGATTTATATAAGCGAGGAGAGATTTCCAATATCGAATGGTTGATTACCCATGCCTCAGGTGAGAAACTGCATCTTCTGGTAACCGCTAAATCCATTGATATTTATGGCGGTAAAGTTATGTATGTGATGCGTAATATCACCGAGCGGGTCCAACTTGAGGAACAACTGAAAGAAAGTGAACTTCGATATCGAAGCTTGTTTGAAAATGCGCCGGTCATGGTCCATCTGCTCGACAGCAAGGGAAGGCTGCTCATGGTGAGCGACACCTGGCTGGAAAAACTTGGGTACAGTCGTAACGAGGTTATTGGCAGACATTCAGACGAGTTCGTCACAGGAGAATCCAGGCACCAACGTGATAACACCTATTGGCAGCAAGCCTTTAAGGGTGAACATGTTAAAAACGCCCCCTTCACAATGGTGCAAAAAAATGGTGAAACCTTTGATGTGTTGCTGTCCGCAACCTCTGAGAAGGATAGCGGCGGGAACGTTCTCACCTCCTTTGCTGTTCTCATTGATGTTGCTGATATCAATCAGCAAAATATCTCTTCATGAGAGCGAGTTTGAATAAAGAACCTGGGAGAAATAATCAATTATCTTCAGTTCCCTGCCACACACGTGTACCTTCTCTTACATTTTATGCTTCAATGAAAAACTCCGCTCATGATTGACCATTTAAGTGTGTTATCAAAAAAAGTTGTGTGGTTAAGGCCACTGTTTTTCATTGCTACTGCCGCTGCATTCATTGTGTTTGGGTATGTGGTGCTCATTGCGGAAGGTGCAGATAAAGATGTGTACATCATTCCCTGTGTGGTTGTTGTGCTGTGGTCGCTTGTCTGTTCACTTCTGCTATCCATTTTTCCCTACGTCCCACCGAAGCCTGACAGGAAACAGCGTTTATTCGAGCGTCTAAAAATCCGACTGGCCAGGGGCTGTTATCACATTGGCTCATGGATATTTTGCGTGTTGAGTGCAGCGCTGGTATGGCTGACAATCAGACTACTAAATGTGTGGCGCGCAGATTTCTAGACGAACGAGAAGATTCTCTCTAGGGGATAATGGTCGTGAAGTGAAATGCGGCGTAGAGGATCTCCGTCATTTGTTTCTTTTTCTGTTCATCATTTTGCCATCTTTAAATTCACCGACAAACTCTTGACCATTAGACCGTGTATAGGTGCCTTGGCCATTCATCTGATCATCTTTAAACTCACCGACATATTTCTGGCCATTAGGAAAGGTTAAGGTGCCGCGGCCGTTCATCTGATCAGCTCTAAACTCACCGACATACTTCTGGCCATTGGGAAAAGTCAAGGTACCGTGGCCATTCATCTGATCATCTTTAAATTCTCCGACATACTCTCTGCCACCAGGAAAAGTTAAGGTACCGTGGCCATATCTCACATCATCTCTAAATTCACCAATATACTTCCCGCCATCGGGAGAGATATAAGTACCTTTTCCATTTCTCTTATCATTTCGAAACTCTCCAATATACTTCCGGCCGTCGGAATAATAATAAGTGCCCTTGCCATTCATCTTATCGTCGTTGAACTCACCGACATACTTCTGGCCATTAGGCCAAGTATAGGTGCCTTTGCCACTCCTCTTGTAATCTTTGAATTCGCCGACATACTTTTCTCCACTTGGCCAGGTATAGACACCTTGGCCATTGGCACAGTCACCTTCACCACATTCAGCGTGCAGAGCAGGAACATAAAAAAATATCAGAATGGCAATTATGACGTATTTCATTTTCTCTCAGGTGGTTAAATATTTTAAGATCAAACGGTTTTCTTGAATGATGTTACACACTCTCTCTACAGTATCATCTAAGGAAACACCTATCAAAGAAAATCATCTTCCTGAACCGACTCACCCCGATCTTTGTTCAGAAAGTTAGTAAGTTGTTGGAGATGGTTAAATCCCAGAAAAGCGCTACAGGAGACAAACACCTGTTTCTGTTCAGATTTAAGCCAATGAGATCATCAATCCTGGCTTGAAAATGATCTTCTGGTCAAGCGCCACTTGCGCTTGGGGAGGCTTTGAAATACTATGAAGATCTGAAATCTCTAGGGCCTGTTTGCCGGCGCCGCCATAAACGCGTAATTACTGTGGTGGCAATCCACAATTGTTGTCTCACACATAAAATGGGGGAGATCATGAAAGCTCAAGAAACGGCCGTAGTTTTAATCGAATTTCAAAATGAATTTTGCAAAGAGGGAGGAAAACTCAACCCCGGCGTCAACAGCGAGATCTCCAGGCAGGGTACAATCGAGAATGCGGTGAAGCTGTCCCGGGGAGCTCGTGATAAGGGTGCGATGATCATCCACGCTCCCTTTGTATTCAACCCGGCATACTATGAAGCACATCAAATGGTAGGCATTGTTAAAGCCGTGGCCGACGCCGATGCCTTTAAGGAAAACACCTGGGGTGCAGAGATCATTGACGAACTCAAGCCTGACGAAGGCGATAAAGTGGTGGGAGGGAAATGCACGCTGTGCGGCTTCAATAACACCGACTTAGGCGAGATATTAAAAGACACTGGCGTCAAGAATGTAGTGACAGCAGGGTTTTTAACCAATTTTTGCGTTGAGTCAACTTCTCGAACCGCGTACGACAGAGGATATTCAGTTACCATCATAAAGGACGCCACCGCCGCCACATCTACCGAAGAACAGCAACATGCCGAAGAGAAAATTTTTCCAGCCATCGGGCAGGTGATGACGGCTGACGAGTTTCTGGCCCAGCTGGATTGAAAAATCGCGGTACGCCTCGCATCTGCGGGCGGTTTTATCTGTGCATCTGTTTCTTACACTGCTGAGCGGTCAGGGCGACCACCCTGGCCGCTTTAGCCTTTTCACTGAATAACTTTGATAAGCGGCGGAAGAGTGCCAGAGAGAATTGTATTACTCACCTGCATTCAGGGAGACGACAGCCTGGTTCGGCAACCATGACAAAAAACATCTTTGTAAATTATTTTCTGAGCCTACTCATCGTTGTCTGCTGCCTTCCAACTATCGTCAATGGCACCGGGCAGTCGAGCGCACCGCAGGAGGATAGAACCACAATGGAAAGAAAGGCCATAGAGGTTTCTGTACCATTTGTCACGCTCCGCAACAGAACCGGGGAAACCGAGCCAGCAAACTATTACGGCGGCAGTCGCGGGAGGCTGGAAGCTGGTTTTTGCACCGTTTCGTTCTCTCCCATATGGGGGCTCGAAGATATCGCCGAAACTGTCCCTTTCTATATTCCCGATGAAAAAATCGAACTGGTAAATTTACAGGAGGCCTCACTAGAGACACTGGAACGTGGTATCAAGTCCCTGCCCGACAGAGAGCATGGCAATCTGGTTCTCTATATTCATGGCTATAATATTGGTTTTGAAAAGAGTTGCCGCCGCGGTGCTCTGCTTCAGAGAGCTCTTGGACTCGAGGAACGACTGCTGCTTTTCAGCTGGCCCGCCGACGGCAATATGCTGAAATACACCTGGGACGAAGCTGATCTGGTATGGAGCGTTCCACATATTGCTGGATTTCTTGAACAGGTGATTGCAGCGTCCGGAGACGGGAGTGTTGATGTCGTTGCTCACAGCCTTGGCGCCAGAGGGATTGTTCAGGCGCTCGTCCGGCTGTCCTATCGCAACAGCGGCAGACTCTTAATTAACGAACTGGTGCTCATTGCGCCCGACATTGATACCGACATGTTTCGTCAGGAATTAGCTCAGCTGCAGAGTGTGGTCAGGCGCATCACTGTCTATGTGTCGGAAAATGACAAAGCTCTCAAACTCTCGCAAGAAGTACACGGGTACCCTCGTCTTGGTCAGGCAGGGGACAATCTGACGATATTCGAAGAAGTGGAAAGTATTGATATTTCGGCTATTGGCACCAGGAGGTTCTCGGGGCATATCTACCACCTGTTTAATCCGGAAGTAATCGATGATCTCGCTGAACTGCTGCGGACCGGTAAGTCGGCAGCACAACGTTCCCGTCTGACACTCGCCAGAAAAGAAGGTCTGCGCTACTGGCTTCTGCAGCCTGGTGATGAGTGATCAGAAATCTGGGTTAGCAACCCGTTCGCTGGTGCAATAAGGTGAGAAAGGCAGTTTTTCCAGATCCACATTCCCCCCTGATATTAGAATGCCCACCCGCTGGTCCCGGAGGTCAATTTTTCCCTCAAGAATCGCCCCCAGGGGGACAGCCGACGAGGGCTCGATAATTATTTTCATGCGCTCCCACACCATGCGCATGGCCGCAATAATCGAGTCTTCAGATACGGTTACAATCTGATCTACCTGTTCCCTGATAATGGCAAAATTCCGTTCACCAAGGGAGGTAAGCAAACCATCGGCAATCGTAAGCGGGTTGATCGATGGAATAATCTCACCTTGCAGAAATGAACGGTAGGCATCGTCGGCCCCTTCAGGTTCACAGCCAATGAGGTGCGTGCGGGGAGAAAGGTGGGTGAGTGCCAGAGCCGTCCCTGCCAGCAACCCACCGCCGCCGACTGGCACCAACGCGCTATCGAGATCGGGACCGTCTTCCACCATTTCTTTCATCGCCGTGCCCTGTCCGGCAATGACATGAAAATTATCATAAGGGTGAATCTCGGCAGCACCTGTCTCTGAAATAACTTCAGCCAAGGTTGCCTGCCGAGCTTCCAGGCTCGGGGTGCAGAAAAAAATCTTCGCACCATAGCCGGCGACCGCTCTCTTTTTTATTTCCGGCGCCGTTTCAGGCATTACCACATATGCGGCTATCCCCCTTTCTCTTGCTGCCAAGGCTAGGGCTGCCGCATGATTCCCGGAAGAATGGGTCGCAACCCCCTGCCCTGCTGCCCCCTCGCTCAATGACATGACCGCGTTAACAGCCCCTCTGAATTTAAATGAACCGGTTTTCTGGAAATTTTCACATTTGCAGTAAATCTTCCCGCCGGTGCTCACGTCGATGTGCGTTGATGAGAGAATCGGAGTACGGTGTGCAAAGCGCACCAGATTAGTATGAGCTTTGACGATATCACTATAGCGGGGAATATTCATAATTGATTCATCCGGGAAATACGTCATCCGATCGTCTCTTCATACCCACACTAAAAACTATTTACCCTGAGGGCAATGGTTGACATCTGCAGTGTCTCTCGGAAGCCGCCTCCTGGACATTTTCCAATCCTGCTGCCAAGCAGATGGGGCCCCACCCGCCATACCCCCGTAATTTCTCATTCTTACCGTTGCATCCGACGAGTTAATTACCACATTGTCGTAAAGGCCGGGAAGGGTAATCTGGTGCTGAACATTGCCAACAATCACACCTTGCGGGGGGTGCGCCTCCCCCCACCCTGGCACCCAGCGTTTTTTGACCGCCTTGCAGTATTCAGTAAGAAATGGCAAGCAGAAATAGTATTTGCTATATTAACCTGCTTGAAGCAGCGAGGTTTAGTCTAGATGACAATGCCCGGACGGCGCGGTCATTTTGAACGCAGCGCCCCGGACTCGCACCCGCTGATTCCCTGGCAGCTCAATATCGACGAGGAAGAGAGCAAAAAGATCAGAGGAGTTTAGGACTGTGGGTAGCGCACGCTCATCATCGCGCTACCACATCGTTGCATTTACTGGCTGGGTCGAATGACTATTTTTTCCTCCAGCGCTCTAAGTTCTCAAGCGCTCATAGACCACCAGGGCGCACGTTCCTGCCGCCTGGTGAAGAAGGGAGGTCAGCCGTGCACATCATTTCACTATGGAGGGCACCATGATCGACGAGACTGGCACACGACCGGCAAGATTAGTCATGAATACGTTCTCACTCATCGCCGCGTTGCTTCTGGTGGGCGCTTCTGCACCGCCGGCATCTTCCTACGAACTGCACATCGGCACCGGTCCGAGCGGCTCGTTCTCGCACCACAGTGGTAAACTGTTGTGCCGCATATTTGCCAAACAGGACAAGGAGCTCACCTGCGTGCTGTCGGAATCGGCCGATCCCATCGATAACCTGACAAATGTGCAGGGTGGCTCACTTGACCTGGCCCTGGTCGATTCGCTGCTGCTCGAACAATCGATGAGCGGGCAGGAATCTTTTCGATATCTTGATATCAGCTATGATCGAATTCGCGTGGTCACCGCGCTCTACCAGGTTCCGCTTACCCTGCTTGTGCGAGGCGATGTCAAGTTAGCCTCGGTGGATCAGTTGCCTGGAACAAGGATAAACGCGGGCTCGCCCGGCTCACCGGAGAATCAGCTGTTCAAACTCTTCATGCGCAATCAGGGCTGGAATGCAGAGATGTTTCCCGTATTCGCCGAACTGTCCTCGTCAATGTCTCAGGATAAGATCGCCTTCCGCCAGGGTGACGTGCAGATCATGGTCCACCGGGGTGTCCATCCAGACGACAATATAATTCAGCTTATGAAGGACTCTCAGGCTAGGCTGATCGGTTTTTTCAACGACGGCGTGATCGAGCTTATTACCTCAACTCCTTCCTTGTCGAGACAGGAAATTCAGAAATCCACCTATCCATTTTTGTCAGAAACGCTTTCCACTTTCGGTACGACCATGACCCTGGTCTGCTCGGCGGATGCGGATGATGAAACGATTCGGTCACTGATCGCCGCACTCGAGCAGCACACCCAGTCTCTGCAGACCATGCACCCTTCGCTCTCCGGGTTTGCTGTTGACAAAAGACCGCAATGGTTCGGATCGATAAAAGCGCACCGGACGGCTGCTGAATAGCGTTGCATTCAGCCCCGGGACCCACAGCACGTTCCTGCCAGCCAGATACTGATTTGCAGGCGCTCGATCGATGCAGCAGAGTGCTGCGTTCAGGAAAATCCGAGACACGAGGATAGGGATTGACCTTACCCCGCTAAATCGAGCAGACTGACCAGGCTCCAGCCGGCGGTCCGCAGCCAGTTGGTGGAGCACAACCGGGAGACCGCCCGGCCGTCGTAGCCAGCGCTCAGCTTGCGGTGCAGCGGTACCGAGACAAAGATGGTCACCCCCCAGACGACGGCGATAAGCAGGGTCTGCAGGACCGCTGTTTTGTGTGGTGCAACAACTACGCGGTGCAGCGCCAGGGCTGCCTGGCCGAGCATGAGCGGTCCGACGATGCAGGTGATACGCCGGGCATAGTCACCGTGCAGTTCTGCAAACCTGGCCTTGTCCCAGCCATGCATACCCGGATAAATAATGATCTGCACAAGCCAGATCAACACCAAAAGACCGCAGTTTATCGAAGTGTAGAGCACCAGTGTAACCGGGATAAACAGGCAGCCTGTCAGCGGCGCGAGGCGATCAGCTCCATCTGCCGGGCGAGTTCGAAGTCCTTGGCGCTGATACCGCCGGCGTCATGGGTGGTCAGTTGTACCGTGACCCGGTTGTAGACATTGCTCCATTCCGGGTGGTGGGTTCATCCCACGGATAAAACCAGGCAGGATAAAAAAAGAGAGACCCCAAAGCCTAGATTTAGTCAGTGGCACAATAGCTTTGCTTTGGCGGAGATAACCCTTACATTGAGGACTGCTGGATCTCGACCCTGAGAGTCGTAAAGCGATCTGCACGCCTGCACGTCACCCTAAGAGTGTGAAACCGCTATTGAGAGCAAGACGATATCTGGACTTTATTCGGGAGCAAAAATGACTGCAGTCGATAGTGACAGCGCGCGCCGCAACTGGATTATCTGGGCCGCACTGCTGGCCCTCTTTCTCGGCGCCCTGGACGCGCTGGTGATGACCGCGGCCATGCCAACCATTATCGCCGAATTGGGCGGCCTGCATCTCTATGCCTGGACCTATACGTCCTACTTCCTGGCCCGGGCCGTAGCCCTGCCTATTTTCGGGAAACTGTCCGATATGTACTCCACCAGGCTGCTGTTCCTCTTCGCCATTGGCCTCTTCCTCGCCGCCTCGATCGCCGCCGGGTGTTCGCCATCGATGGAGTTTCTGGTGCTAGCCAGGGTCTTCCAGGGCATCGGCGGCGGTGGAATATTTGCGCTGGTCTATGTGGTCCTTTCCGATGTATCACCGCCTGAGCAAAGAGCGAAAACAATCTCTTTTGCCAGTGCGGTGTGGGGCGTTTCCAGCCTGGTCGGTCCGACCCTGGGCGGATTTATCGTGACCTGGTTCTCCTGGCGCTGGATCTTTTTTATCAACATTCCCCTGGGGCTCTTTTCCTTTTACGGCATTGCCTCATATTTTCAGGAATTCCGCCAGAAGACGACAGGCAAGAATCTCGATCTACTGGGAGCCCTGCTCCTTTCCGGATTCATCCTGGGGCTCCTGACCCTGATCATGACCGGAGGGCGTGAACTGCCGGTTTCATCATTACCCTATATATTGATCGGCATTGCCACCATCGTCTCGGGAATCTGCTTCTACCTGGTTGAAGGGCGGGCGGAAAATCCGATGCTCGATTTCAGTTTTTTCAAAAATCCTTCATTCGCCCTGGGCAACGTCCTGGTCTTTTTTGCCAGCTTCGCCATTTTCTCGCTTTTCGCCTACGCCCCTATTCTGCTTCAGGGAGCGCTCTCCCAGACTCCGCTCCAGGTCGGCTATGCCATGCTGTCGCTGAGCCTGGGCTGGTCCATCGGTTCCCTGGCAGCGGGCAGGAACATGCACTGGATCGGAGCCAAGAGAGCGACCCTGATCGGCGCGGTACTCGTGGTTGTCGGTACCGGCCTGACCCTGTTGTTCTCTCGCACCACAACTATTGGTGAGTGTTTTACAGCCTTTCTCATCGTCGGACTGGGTATGGGATTTGTCTCTTTGACCACCCTTCTGGTAGTGCAGGACAGTGTGGAACCGACCGACTTGGGGGTGGCGACATCCTTTCACCAGTTTTCCCGAACCATGGGTGGGACGATCGGAGTAGGACTCTGCGGCGGGATCGTCACCGACAGGCTGATCAGCGAGTTGACCACGGCTGGGCAGCGCCTGCCCGAGAACCTGATAGGAATGCTCAAAGAGAGCATGGCCAATCTTTTTCAGAAGGAATTCCAGGCCATGGTTCCCGATGCCATGCAGGCGCTGCTGCAGGACGCGGTGCTGAAGGGGGTTTACCTGGCCCTGGTCATCGTCTTTATTGTCTCGCTTTTCAACCTCGGACTTTCATTGCTGCTGCCCAGAAAATGACCTTAAAAAGAGAGGAATCCGGGTATGTTTATTTCAAGGCCCTTTTCATCTCCGCAGCGTGCATTAGAATTTCATCCACTACTATGAGTATACAAGCTGATACGGTGCCATACCAGGAGGCCCGCCATGAAATCCATCCTAGTTCCCCTGTTGCTGGCCGCAATCGCGATGACCCTGATGAGCTGCGCTCCCTGTGAGGAATGCGGCACACTGAAGCGGCAGAACGATATAACTGTGTTCTTCCAGAACAGCGAAATCGTTCCCGGCTACAGATACTACTTCAGCGGCACAACGCAGTGGCCGTCCGCCGTTATGGCACTCGATGCGAGCTATATGATTAAGTCCGAATTCTGGAAACCAGTCGATCTCGAGGGAGATGAGCTGTCCACATGGCTGGAGAGCACCGTCAATTGGAAGGGACCATATCAAACCAGGCGAAACGGTGCCGAGATTCTTGATCCTGATGGAAAACGGGTGGGAATCTTCTTCTCCAAATACGACAACCTGGTCACCAAATTCGAGGGCCCTACAGTCCAGGTCTATCCACCGAGCTATAGAGCCGGAGGGGGAATGGATTCCGGCAGCAGAGGCAAGGATTAGTCAAGGCACTGGGCCGTTGTACACTGCTGACCGGGCTCAAACCTAGTAGGGGGTTGATCCGCTCTGTGCCGCCTGACTTTCGTCGCCTGCCACTCCTCCAGTGAGTCGGCGCGCAGCCTCCAGTATTGATTTAGAGGCGGTGCTAAAGAGCCCCAGGTCGGAAGATAAAGACACCAGATCAAAGCCCATCTCTACCATGCGGCCTGCGTATTCGGGAGTGCCGCAATGGATTCCCGCCTTCGTTCCGGCCGCATGGGCAGCCCTGAGGATATTTTCGATCGCCTCGAGCATCTCCGGTTCTTGTCGGTCTAAACCGAGCGGCAGGTCATTGCCGTACAGGGCCAAGGTAAGATCAATGGGACCTATATAGACACCGTCTATGCCTTCGACCGCGACGATTTCCTCCACGTTCCGATACCCTTCCGCCGTCTCTATCATGGCCAGGCACTGGATCATTTCGTTGGCTTTGCCGCCGTAGGCCGGATCAAGGATAAATCCAGCCCGGGCAGGTCCGTAACTTCTCTCGCCGACCGGCGGGTAGCGTATGTACGAGGCAAGCCTGCGGGCTTCATCCTGGTTATTTATCATGGGGCAGATGATTCCCAGGAATCCGGCATCCAGCAGTTTCATTACCAATACCGGGTCGAGCCAGGGGACGCGGGCAAAAGGGATTGACGGGCTGCCGTTCATGGCCTGCAGCATCGCAAGCGCCTTCTGGTAATCGACAAGCCCGTGCTGAAGATCAATGGTTATGGTGTCGTAGCCCTGGCCGGCCATGATTTCAGCGGTGACCGCGTCGGGCAGCATCAGCCAGCCGCCGACAACAGCCCGCCCCGAGTTCCACAGACCTGCAATATTCTTTTCCATTTTTTCCCTGGGTTATCCGTTCCGACTCGCAGAGGTGCTTTTTTCAGCCCAACCCGCTGCCGCCGCGGAACTATTCGATGGATGCTGACTGGTTGCCAAATACCTTCACTCTCACCCGATCATATCACCATCGGCCAGGCTTTGCATCAGATCTTCAACTTTCAATTCCGAAACTTCAGGTAGACAGTAATAAGCCCCCAGCCGTCTCTCAGGATCCGGAGAATAAGGGACAACCTCAGCCAGGCAATTCCTCATTGGAATAAAAGATATTCAGGTACGGGGATAAAAAGCACTAGAGAGGAGAGCTATTTTTTTATAGAGTAGAGGGTACCTTGAAAAATCAGATAAATGAAACGATATGCCCACTGTGCGGCAAACCAAATAACTGCATGGCTCATTCTGAGCAACCATGCTGGTGTAGAGATGTCAAGGTCCCGCACGAGCTGATAGAGTTATTGCCCGCCCCGCAAAAGGGCAAAGCATGCATATGCCTTGACTGCATTCAAAAGTTTAATGAAGGCTCACACCATTAGCACGTCCTGTACAAAATCACACCAGGCCTGACTATTTCGCTCAATAATGGCCACACATTACCTGAGCTCATCCGGAGAATCTGGAAACCACGAGCTACAGGCAGAACGTAAACCTCTTTGCACCAGCTTAAGCCCCAGACCTACCAAAGAATTTCCACCCCAGGAGCGAGTCCGTATTGTTCATTCTGTGTATATTGGTCTGTGCATAAAATGAATAATTTCGAGAGAGACCACTGCTGATTATCCCGCCTGCCGGCTATTTTTAGCTTTACAATCAGCATCTTACAAAGATTGATCGAGGTGGCACGAATTGTGGAAATGATGGGTTGAACAGATTACAGGGAGGCAGTTTTCATGATTGGCCCATTTGTCCATAACATCGATCCAGTATTCGGTAAAATCGGCGGTTTCTATCTCTGGTGGTACGGATTGAGCTATACCTTGGGTTTTTTGGGCCTCTTCTCCTGGCTCCGCAGAAAGCGCCACACGCTTCAGTTGACCTTGAATCAAGTCTACAATTTAACAATATTGACCGCGCTTGGGGTCTTGCTCGGCGGCAGGATGATCGAAGTATTTTTCTACGAATGGGACTACTACAGCTCCCATTTAAGACATATTCCCGCCGTCTGGCTGGGAGGAATGTCAACCCATGGAATTCTACTTGGATCCCTCATCGCTATTTTTATATTTTGCCGATATTACAAGATAAACTTTTTCCACATTGGCGATGTCCTGGCCATTGCAGCAGCATATATCATGGGAGTTGGCCGCCTGGGCAATTTTATCGACGGCCAGATTATCGGCAGCGCCACGGATACCTGGTGCGGCGTGAAATTTCCCGATATCGATGGATTCAGACACCCTGTCGTTCTCTATGACGGTCTGAAAAATCTGCTGCTGATCCCTCTGCTGCTGGCTGTAAGAAAGACGAATCCCCCGCGCGGATTTATCGTGGCCCACTTTATTTTATGGTACGGGTTTCTTAGGATTTTTGTCGACTTATTCAGAGATTACCGAACCGATTTCTTCGGCTTCCCCCCAGGACAGGAGTTCAATATCCTCATGACACTGGCCGGACTCGCCATGCTGGTCTATTTCTACAAGATCCGCCCCAAAACGGACCCCGGGTTTCCCGCACCACCGACCGGCAAGGCTGCCCTCAATAAGGAAGCCTTGGCTGCCTGGTATAAAAAAGCAGCCTTTATCGCTCTGCTTGCGCTTCCCATGATTATTCCCAGT
>JARRLH010000011.1:20234-28664 GCA_037387205.1 Desulfofustis sp. | reverse complement strand
TACGAAAAGATATTCTCAGAAGTATGATCGATCAAAAGCTCATCGAGCAGCTGCTCTTTAGTGATCTTGCTCGCCTGCAGCATCTGCTCGATCATGAGATCGATCTCCTCGTTGGTCACCATGATCCCCTGTTTGGCGGCCTCCTGCTCGATGAGCTTTTGATCGATCATACTTCTGAGAATATCTTTTCGTACCTGCTCGATGGCACTGAGACGATCCTGGGCCGGCACCTCCAGAGCAATCTTTCTAAACAGACCTTTGCCCTCTTCCTCTATCTCGGAAAGAGTGATAACCTCGTTGTTGACCTCGGCCACCACCCGGTCAACTACTTCACCGCTGGCAGGGCTGGAAAAAATAAGCAGACACCAGAGACAGGCTGAAATGAGCAAAGGGAAGATTTTTTGATGATCACGCATGTTTTTGTAGAAATGATAATTATAATTGCTGTCGCGTTCGCGGGGCCTGGCACGAACCTATTGGCTTTGTGGGTAAAGCCCGGTTTCTTGCTTTCCGCATTAAGTGAACAAATAGTAAAGTAACGCCGCACTATAATACAGCAGGGGCAACAATTCTACCACTACGTTTAAGGATTCTGCTCTACAATGATGTGGCATAAAACGGGCATCGGCGCTATCATTGACGCTGAAGCAAGAATCTTTAAAAAAAATGCCCTCCTTCGAGCTCGAAGATGTGACCACCGGTGACTCCATTGCCTCGAGCAGTTTTGCAGGTAAAAGTCTGCTCGTCACCTTTTGGGCTACCTGGTGCCCCCCCTGTGTGCAGGAAATTCCCAGTCTCATCAAACTGCAGAAAAAATACAGAGAGAACGGCTTCTCCGTGGTGGCTATTTCGGTCGATCAGGAAAAGGGTGTGGTTCAGAAAATGGTCAACCGCAAGGAAATCAACTATCCTGTGATGATGGCCGACAAGTCGGTCACCCGTGATTTCGGCGGCGTCTATGGAATACCGACATCATTTCTGGTAAGTAAAAAAGGTACCGTGGTGAAAAGGTATTCCGGCTTTGTTCCCCATTCGGTTCTGGTCAAAGATCTGCAACAGATCATCAATTGACAAATTTTCAGAATAGTGGCGATCTCGAGTTCTTGACATTTGTCACTACAGCAGGTACGTTAGCGTATGCTTAAATAGAGGCTATTGGCAACCGATGTGGAACCATCGTTGCAAAAATTGCTGAGTATCATACACTCGTTGCGAATGCCGGAGAGGGTCTGGCACATTGATAAATCGTTAAAAGGAGATCGATCATGAAGAAAGTTTGTGCTGCTGCGTTTGTCCTGATGTTTATTGCGTCCACCGCATCTATGAGCTTCGCCGCCAGAGTGAAATGTGAAGTTACCAAGGTAGATGGAGAGTCCGTCACTTTCAACTGTGGCGATGATGCTGACAAGTTTAAAGAGGGTGATAAAATAAAAATTAGCACCCCCAAGGGTGCTGCGGTAGAAGGTTGCTAATTGACATAGAACCCGAATCTCAGTAGTCTGCAGGGTCGGTTGACACAGGTCAGCCGGCCCTTTTTTTATGGCCAAGGCCAATGCGAGCAGGCGGCTGCAGGAATAAATCGAGATCATGCACATAAAACCCTTACCAGGAGCCCCATGGAACTAATTAAGGCACTTATTCTCGGGATAGTGCAGGGAGCCACCGAGTTTCTGCCCGTTTCCAGTTCGGGGCATCTGGTGCTCGGCTCCCATATCCTGGGATTTCAAGAGCAGGGGCTTGTCTTTGATGTGCTGCTGCATCTCGGTACCCTGGTCTCGGTGGTCGCGGTGTTCAGGCACGAGCTGGTCACAATGGCTTGGGCGCCGTTTCTCTGGGCACAGAACAAACTCGCTGAGGAGGACCGTCACTACCTGCTCTGGGATATCTACGTGGTGGTCGCCACTATACCTATCGTGCTGGTCGGCCTGCTCTATAAAGACCAGATCCAGGGGTTGTTCACCTCGGTCACCATCGTCTGCTTCATGCTCATTCTCACCGGCCTGATGATGATCACGGCCAGGTTCATTCCCGACAGAGGCCGCCAGGTCAGCAGTTGGCGGGCATTTCTAATGGGCTGCGGACAGGCATTTGCCATCATACCCGGGGTGTCCCGTTCGGGGACCACTATTTTTACCGGCATGCTGCTCGGTATAAACCGGGAGACGGCGGCGCGCTTTTCTTTCATCATGTCCATTCCGGCGATTCTGGGGGCGGCGGTTCTCAATCTCGGTGAGGTGCTTGCCCATCCCCCTCAGGCGGGCGCGGTACTCATCTACATTACGGGTACCGTTGCGGCGGCGGTAACCGGGTATCTGGCCATTATCCTGTTGCTGGACGTTATCAAGAAAAACAGGCTGCAATGGTTCGGCTACTATTGCCTGGCGGTGGCCACGGCAGGGCTGCTTTTACTCTACGTACGCCAGTGAGAGAGATCAAAGCGAGAGCTGAAGTGAGAGAAGACACCAATAACAATCATACCCCGCTTTACCCCGTCAATCTCGATATTGGCGGCAAACGCTGTCTCGTGGTGGGCGGAGGCCGGGTTGCGGCCCGTAAAATAAAGGCGCTGCTGCTCTGCGGAGGGGTGGTGCAGATCATCAGTCCGCGCGGCTCCAAGGAGATAACCAGACTGGCCCAAGCAGGAGAAATCGAATGGCTGCAGAGGACATATCGTGCGGGCGATGCGCAGGGTGCATTTCTCATTTTTGCTGCAACCGATGACCCTCAAGTGCAGAAAAAGATTGCCGAGGATGCCGCCAGGTACCATGTACTGGTAAACAGTGCCGGAGAGCCCGAGTTGTCTGATTTCCATGTGCCTGCTAAAATCAGGCGACGGGACTTCGTCATCGCCGTCTCCACTGGGGGCGGCAGTCCGGCGCTGGCATTATTGCTCAAGGACCAGCTTGCCAGAGAGTATGGGGAAGAATATGGTATGCTGGTGAAATTGATGGCTAACATCCGTCGTCAGGTGGTCACCAGAGACAGTGTCGCCAAGGAGAACAAGGCGCTGTTCAAATCTATTCTGGAACTGCCGGTGCTCGACTGCATAAAACAGGGTAACTGGACCGAGCTGCGTAAGCTGTTACGCAGGGTACTGCCTGCCGGTATTGACGCCGGCCAGCTGGTCGAGGAACTGCTTGAGGAGATAGGTAGACCAGAGGACCCAGGTAAAAAGAGATGACTCAAGAGACATTTGTTCAGGAAATCAACTACCTGCTCTTCATTGCTGTCCTGGCCGTGACCCTGCTCTCCTGTGCAGCCTACCTGGTGTTTTTTCTGAGCCAGAAAAATCATATCCGCAGATGGGGCCGGTTCCTCTTGATCGGCTCCTGGATCCTGCAGTCCGGATATATTGTCACCCGTTACATGACCGTAGGCAACACACCAATTACCACCTATCATGAGGCGGTCTTTTTCTTTGCCTGGGCGACTACCTCGGCCTATCTCAGCTTTCGCTGGCGCTATACGGTGAAAAACTTCGGTACCTTCGTCTCGATGCTCATCCTTGGTCTGCTGTTCGGTTCAGCCTTCGCCTCCCGGGAGATAATTCCGCTGGAGCCCGCCCTTCAGAGTCTCTGGCTGCCGGTGCACGCCGGCATTTCTCTGGTTGCCTACGGGTTTCTGGGGCTGGCTTTCTGCGGGGGGCTCATGTATCTGCTGCAGGAGCGTGAACTGAAGAGTAAAAGGCTTGGCTATTTCTTTTCCAGGCTTCCTTCCCTGGAGTCGCTGGATCAGCTTAATTCCCACTGTCTGGCCGTCGGTTTTGCCTTTCTCACCCTGGGGATGGTAACCGGCATATTCTGGTCCAAGCAGGCTTGGGGCACCTATTGGCGCTGGAATCCCAAAGAGGCCTGCTCGCTGATTATCTGGTGTATTTACCTTATACAGATACATCAGCGTTTCACCGTGGGCTGGCGCGGGCGTCGCGCTGCGCTGATGATAGTCGGCGGTTTCTCTGTGGTAATGATCACCCTGTGGCTGGTAATAACCTGATTAAGATGTAGTCATGTCGAAAAAGCATATCAGCCTCATCGGTGTAAATCACAAGTCAACACCGCTGGAAGTGCGCGAGAAAATAGCGCTGACCGGCGGTTATGAGGAGGCTCTCAAAAGACTCAGAGACGAGCAGGCGCATGAGTTTTACCTGCTTTCCACCTGTAACAGGGTCGAATTGATATGGGTGACTGAAGATATGGCCGAAACTACGCCGAGGATGCTGCGCTTTCTTTTTGGCGAGGCGGTCGCCCCCGAAAAATGGGATGGCTATTCCTATATCTATCATAATCAGCAGGCCGTCAATCATCTGTTCAAGGTCGCCGCCTCGTTGGATTCTATGGTTGTCGGGGAAGCGCAGATTCTTGGTCAGATCAAGGAGGCCTACCGGTATGCCTCACAATTCGGCTGTACCGGTCCGCTGCTCAACAAGCTCCTGCATAAATCCTTCTCGGTGGCCAAGCGGGTCCGCAGCGAGACGGGTATTGGCTCGGCGGCTGTTTCCATTAGTTCCGCGGCCGTTGAGCTGGCCAGAAAAATTTTCGGCAACCTGGGCGATAAGAAGGTACTGCTTATCGGCGCCGGTGAGATGGCCGAGCTGGCTGCTGAACACCTTTTAGGTCAGGGTGCAGAAAGCATAACCGTGGCCAACAGAACCCTGTCGCGCGCAGTGAATCTGGCCCATCGCTTCAACGGCAGGGCCTGCAGTCTGGAAGAATTGGACGAACAGATCGAAACCGTTGATATCATCGTGTCCTCAACCGGATCTTCAGAACTGATCATCAGAAGCGATGATGTCCGGCCGCTCATGCGAGTGAGAAGAAACCGGCCGCTTTTTTTCATCGATATCGCCGTTCCCCGGGACCTGGATCCGGAACTCAACGATATTGAGAACGTTTTTCTGTATGACATCGACGATCTCAGTCAGGTTGTCGAAATGAACCGGTCCGAGCGGGAAAAAGAGGCGGTCAAGGCGGAACGTATCGTCGAGGAGGAGACCCTCAAATTTACCAAATGGCAGGATGGTCTGACCATTACACCGACCATTGCGGCACTCAGAAAAAAAGCCGATACTATCTGCAGCAGTGAAGTGTCGAAGACCCTGGCCAAGATGGATCTCTCCGCGTCAGACCGGCAAAAAGTCGAAAAGCTGGCCCATGCCATTACCGCCAAGATGCTGCACGACCCGCTCCGGTTTCTCAAAAGTGAAAGTTGCCGTAAAGGCGAAGATTCAAAAATAGATATGGTCAGAACCGTGTTTGGCCTTGAAAATGACGACGCCGACAGTTGATATCGATGCCCTGGTCGAGGATGAGTGGTATGCGGTACGCTACTCGGGGGAGATTCCCGAAGTCGCCTATCACGGTGCCGTCTACCACCTGACCGAGGCCCGAAACGGCCCTCAGATCGAGTTAAGCGGCGCTCAGCTGAGCCGCCTGCTCGGAGCGGTCAGCCAGCGCTACCTGGAGATCACCCTGCGGGATCTGCTTCCGGAAAACAAGCGCAGCGGAGATTATCGCGGCCTCAAACGCTCCTTTGTCAATTGGCAGCGTTATCTCACCTTCTGCGAACGCTATGGCATCGATGGGACACTCCACCAGGAGACTGTCGGTGGTGCGCTCTGCAACTTTCTGCTCCACGAGGCTGATCTCGTGCAGATTGGCGAGGTCCAGGATGAACTCAACTGTAGCTTTACCGAGCTGCTCAGATTCGTCGAGCTTCTCGGACTGAGCCCGGCGGTGATCCCCGAGTCGGTGAAAAACTATTTCCTGGGCTGTTGAGATTCCGTGGGAGCCGGATACTTTCTTTCGTTGGCGTTCATTTTTTCCAGCGCTGACTCGATCGGGTCAATGCCAAAGGTCGAGGCAAGCAGGCTCAGATAGATCATGACATCACCAATTTCCTCTTCGATATGCGAACGGGTGTCTGGATCCGGTGCAAAGCTCTGGGAGGGCGTCAACCACTGGAATATCTCCAGCAACTCGGCGCATTCAACCGAAAGGGCCATGGCCAGGTTCTTGGGACTGTGAAAGTGCTGCCAGTCTCTCTGCACCCTGAATTCTTCTATGCGGCTCAGCAAATTTTCCAACGCGGCGGTCTTTGTCATGGTATTTGTCGTAGTAATTGTCGATTTGTTCTGGTATGAATGCAGGCTACCTGAAAAATTGTCTTTTGGCTCAATCTCTGCGTTGCGCGCGTAAATTTCATCCTTGGAATATCGATAAGGCCTGCGGTAAAATTTTTCCATGTGCCTTGATCTTCAGCAATAACCCTGGTTTTGCAAGGTGCGCCACCGGCCATCAGGGCTATGAATTGAACGTATGTCGCCGGGTAAATTATTAACGACATTATGAAAAACAGCAAATTACATCTACTTTCGTGCCTCATACTCACCATACTTCTGCTGGGTCCCGCAATTCTGTCGGCCCAAGTCGACCCCGAGGTCGATGAGAAGCGCAACAAGCTGATCGGCTATATGCTCGGCAAGCAGCTTCCTTCCATACACTACAGCGACAAGCAGGTTAACGATGAGCTGGCGCAAGCGGCTTTTGATCTCTATCTGAAACAGCTCGATTTTCAGAAACGCTTCCTGCTCAAGCAGGACGCCGAATATCTAGGCTCTTACGCTACCCTGATCGATGACAATCTGTTGCGGGGAACCATAGCTTTGCCCAAAGCGGGCTACGATATCATGGCCGCACGCATCGATCAGGCGGAGCGGCTGGTCGATCTCTTACTGGCCAGTGCCATCGAGGCCGAGGGCGTGGAGTCGATGGAGACCGATCCGGAAAAACTTGACTATGCCGTCGATAAGGACGACTTGAAGCAGCGCTGGCGATTAATTCTCAAAGCGGAGATCATGAACCGCTATCTGGACCTGGAAGAGGAATACCAGGCCGAGGGAAAGGCCATCGATCAGCAGGCGCTCTGGACCGAGGCCAGCCAAAGAGTCAGCAAGAGATTCAAAGATTTCTTCAACCGCCTGCACCAGGAAACCCTGCAGGATCACTATGACCGGTTCTTCAATGCCGTGGCCCGCGCCTTTGATCCGCACACCAACTATATGGCCCCGGACCGCAAAGAAGATTTTGATATCCACATGCGCGGCAGCCTCGAAGGTATTGGTGCGCTGTTGAGGGAAGAAGACGGGTATATCAAAGTGGTGAGGATTATCCCGGGGAGCGCTTCGGCCAGGGAAGGCCGGCTGCAGGCTGAAGATATTATCCTGGCCGTGGCTGAGAAGGACGGCGAACCGGTGGAGATCACCGACATGCGCCTGCGGGACGCGGTGCGCCTGATCCGCGGGCCGAAGGGAACCGAAGTACGACTGACGGTGCGCAAGCCCGACGGAACCAAGGATATCATTGCCATCTCCCGCGATGTCGTGCAGATTGAGGAGACCTTTGTCAAATATGCGGTACTCGAGGCCCAGGACACCAAATTCGGCTATATCAGGATCCCGAGTTTTTACCGGGATTTTGAAAAGAGCCGTTTGGGTCAAGGCCGCAAGTCCACCAAAGATACCCGAGATGCTATCCTGGAGCTGCGTAATCAGGGAATCGAGGGCATCATTCTGGACCTGAGAAACAACGGCGGCGGGTCTCTTGTGGATGCGGTCGATATCACCGGTCTATTCATCGATCAGGGCCCCGTAGTGCAGGTCAAGAACAGCCAAGGCATGAAGCGGGTCCTCCAGGACGACGATGCAACCCTGGTGTACGACGGCCCGCTGGTGGTGCTGGTAAACCGCTTTTCAGCCTCGGCCTCGGAAATCGTAGCCGCCGCCCTGCAGGACTATCGCCGGGCCATCGTGGTCGGCGGTCAGCACACCCACGGCAAGGGGACCGTGCAGACCATTATCGATCTCAACGAAAACATTCCGCTTCTGCATCTCAGGCGCTACGACGATCTTGGTGCCTTGAAGGCGACCATCCAGAAATTCTACCGGATTGACGGAGGTTCGACGCAATACAAGGGGGTCGTGCCCGATGTAATCCTGCCCAGCCTCTTTCAAAATCTGAAATCGGGCGAACAGTACCTGGACTATTCTCTACCGTGGGACCAGGATGAACCGGTCAAATACGACTCCTATTCCGACAAGGTCGGAGACCTGCAGGCTATTATTGACAGAAGCAAGGCGCGTATCAAAGAGTCCGCCGATCTTTTGCTGATCGAAGAGGAGGCGGCGCGGGCCGCCACAAGATCGGAGCAGACCGTGATCGAACTCGATCTGGACTCGATGCGGGCCAAGCGGGCTGAAGAAAAACAGGCTCGCGAGAAGGTTGGCGCTCATTATTCCAGATTGGAGGAAGACGATCTGGAAGATCCTGCCGTTGCCGATGAATTGCCTGAATCCCCCGAGAATGACACGGATGAAGACTGGCTTTCCGATCTTGCCGTCGATCCCTACGTCACCGAGTCGGAAATGATTATCAA
>JARRLH010000011.1:0-20189 GCA_037387205.1 Desulfofustis sp. | reverse complement strand
CAGACAGCAAAGTGACGGCCTTTCAAGGGCCGTCACTTTGTAAAATACTCTTGATTATAAAACACAAAAGTGATAGTAATGGATGCTTGTGAATGGTCATTCATTCATATCCAGGTGGGCGGCTTTAATTGCCTAAAATGACTGGCATAACTATTACTTACCGCAAGGGCGGCGGGCATGACCCTAGAGGAAGCACTGCATAACAACAGGCATAAAATCGTTGACAAGTGGGTTGCATATACCCTGGCAACGTATGAGGCTTCCCAGTTCTTCACCCGAGAGAAAGATTCTTTCGCCAATCCAGTAGGCGGCACCATTCGGGATTCACTCAAGAAGATTTTTTCCCTGCTCACCCAAAACGTGGAGGCGGCCTCCTTTAAGGAACCGCTCTCACGCCTCATGCATCTGCGCTCGGTGCAGGAATTTTCTCCGTCCCAGGCAGTCGCTCCGCTGAACGCCGTTAAACACATTACCAGAGAGGTGCTGGCAGCCGACAAAGAGACCAGACCGCTGGTCTCCGAACTCTATGACTTTGAGTTCAGCGTCGATCTGGCGGTACTGGCAGCCTTTGACCTCTACGTTGAATGCCGGGAAAAAATATACAAAATCAGGGTCGATGAGATCAGATCCGGCAAACAAATACTGACTGACGGCGCTTGTCCCTCCAGAGCGCTTAAAAATATAGCGGATATCAAAAGGCAAAAGTAGGTAACCGGCTGCGGTTGAAGATTTCCTGCCGCTGCCAAAACAGTTTAAAGAAGCGAGGTTGAGAAATGAAGTATGGCTTACCATTGGTGGCGGTCATTGGTTTGATACTGATTGCCTGGCTCGGTTCCATGATACCGGGAATGCAATACTTTTTTGGTGTTGCCGTCCCGTATCTGGCGGTCATGGTTTTTCTGGGCGGCTTTGTCTACCGGGTCGTTCAGTGGGGCAAATCACCGGTACCATTTTCCATTCAGACCACCTGCGGACAGGCGAAATCACTCGATTTCGTCAAACATAACCGGCTCGAAAGCCCCCATACGACCTCCGAGGTCGTGGCCAGGATGGCTCTGGAGATCCTGACCTTCCGATCGTTGTTCAGAAATACCAAGTCGGAGCTGCACGACGGCCCCAAAATTACCTACGAATCATCCAAGTGGCTTTGGCTCTTTGCCCTGGTTTTCCACTATTCGTTCCTGGTAATTGTGATCCGTCATATGCGCTTGTTCCTGAATCCCGTGCCCGACTTCATTGTGTGGCTTGACTGGGCCGATTCGATGTTTGAGATCGGTACCCCGGCGCTTTACCTGACCGATGCCGGTTTGCTGATCGGGCTTATCTACCTGTTCACCAGACGGTTCACCAACAGGCAGGTCCGCTACATCTCCCTGAGCAACGATTATTTCCCGCTGCTGCTGCTGATCGCCATCGGCGTCACCGGGGTGCTGATGAGGATGTTTCTGCGCGCAGGTATCGACATTGCAGCCATCAAACAGCTTGGCGTCGGATTGGTGACTTTCAGCCCGGCGATTACCACCGATATTGGTTCGATCTTCTATATCCATCTCTTCCTGGTGTGTGCCCTGCTGGTCTACTTTCCTTTTTCCAAGCTCATGCACCTGGGCGGCGTCTTCCTCAGCCCGACGAGAAACATGAAGAACGATACCAGGCAGGTACGTCATATCAACCCCTGGAATCCGGATATCAAGGTACACGCCTACTCGGCCTATGAGGATGAGTTCCGTGACTTCATGGTGGACGCCGGAATCCCGGTGGAAAAAGAGCCCGAGCCCGAAGAGGAAGCACCTGCGGAGGCACCTGCTTAGGACAACGAACTGTAGTGACCAATATTAGCATATAAGGATTAAAACAATGGCAGTTGCAAAATTAGAACTACTATCCCAAAGCGTCGTGCAGGACCCGTCCATGGCCACCGGTGCCGTCCCAGCCAAGGACTGGATGGATATTCCGGTGACTTTCAAGCCGGGAAATTACGCCTATCCTGCGAAAAAAGACAAGGTGGAGTACCTCGACAGTCAGAAGGGGCTGCATTTTCCCAACGCCCGGGAGTGGTCGCCTGAAGACGACGACTGGAAGCTCCCGGAAAACTGGAAAGAAATCATTATCGACGGGCTCGGCGAACGGCTCGAGAAGTTCAGGTCCCTGAAGATCTTCATGGACTGCTGTGTGCGCTGCGGAGCCTGCGCCGATAAGTGCCATTTCTATCTCGGCACCGGCGACCCGAAGAACATGCCGGTACTGCGGGCCGAGCTGCTGCGTTCGGTCTACCGCAACGATTTCACCCTGGCCGGAAAAATTCTCGGCAAGATGGCCGGCGGCCGGGAAATGACGGTGGGCGTGCTCAAGGAATGGTTCATGTATTCCTATCAATGCACCGAGTGTCGGCGCTGTTCGGTCTTCTGTCCCTACGGCATCGACACGGCTGAAGTGACCATGATGCTGCGCGAACTGCTGCATCTGGTCGGGATTGGCATCAACTGGATTCTGGAACCGGTGTCAAACTCCAACAGGACCGGCAACCACATGGGCCTGCAGCCCCATACTTTCAAGGACAACGTCGATTTCCTGGCCGAGGACATCGAAAATCTGACAGGAGTCAAAATCGAGCCGACCTTCAACCGCAAAGGGGCGGAAATCCTGTTCATAACGCCCTCGGCCGACGTTTTTGCCGAGCCCGGGCTCTACACCGCCATGGGCTATCTGATCCTTTTCGAGCACATAGGCATCGACTACACCTGGTCGACCTATGCCTCAGAAGGCGGCAACTTCGGGCTGTTCACCAACAACGAGGCGATGAAGAAGCTCAATGCCAAAATGTACGCTGAAGCCGAGCGCCTCGGCGTCAAGTTTATCATCGGCGGCGAGTGCGGGCACATGTGGCGGGTACTGCATCAGTACATGGATACCATGAACGGTCCAGCCGATTTCCTCGAGCTCCCGAAATCACCGCTGACCGGCACCATATTCGAAAATGCGGCTTCGACCAAAATGGTTCACATCAGCGAGTTTACCGCCGATCTCATTAAACACGGCAAGCTGAACCTGGACAAGAGCCGCAACAGCCATGTCAAGGCGACCTACCATGATTCCTGCAACCCAGCGCGGGCCATGGGACTCATGGACGAACCGCGCTATATTCTCGACCACGTGGTGGACTGGGTGGAGATGCCCGAAAACACCATCCGCGAGCAGACCTTTTGCTGCGGCTCCGGCACCGGCCTGAACACCGACGAGATTATGGAGTTGCGGATGCGCTCCGGGCTGCCGCGCGCCAATGCGGTCAAGTATGTGGAAGATAAGCATGGGGTCAACATGCTGTCCTGCGTCTGCGCCATCGACCGGGCCACGCTGACCTCATTGATGGACTACTGGAATCCCAACGTCGGGGTCTGCGGCATCACCGAACTGGTCGGCAACGCCATAGTCCTCGAAGGTGAAACCAGAGGTGAACTCGATGAAGGTCTGCGGACCATGGTTTTCTAACCCTGACCGGAATAGAGGAGAAACGAATAATGTATAACAAAGGATTAATAGTTTCGGGACTCGTTATTTTCGTCCTGTTAGTGACGTTTCCCATCTGGTTCAACGGTTTGGATGCCGGCCCGCTGCCGAAACCCGAACTGCCGCCCAATGGGACCAAAGAATGCGTAGCGCCGGCAGCAGAGATGCGTGACAGTCATATGCAGCTGCTCAATGAATGGCGTGATGATGTCATCCGTAACTCAAGCCGCGAAAAGATTGTCGTGGCCGGGGTGGAATACGGCAAGGGGCTGCAGCTGGCCTGTATGCAATGTCATTCCAACAAAGAGAAATTCTGCGATTCCTGCCACGATTACGCGGCAGTACAGCCGACCTGCTGGGAGTGTCACATCACCCCGGAAGAGGCAGCGAAAAAGGAGGCACAATGATGGATAACAAGAGAAGAAAATTCCTGAAGATGGCCGGCGCCACAGTACTTGCCGGCATCAGCGCCCCCGCGATTGTCAAGCTGTCCTCCAACACCGCCGTGGCGGCCGGTGACGGCGGCCATGAGGCGCCTGCCGCAGCCCATGGGGCGACAGATACCCACGAGGAGGAGCAGAGTTCCGGAGTAAGGCTCGGCATGGTTATTGACATGCGTAAATTCTACCAGAATCAGGGCATGCTCGACGAGGCCATTGCCGCCTGCATAAAAGTGCACAACGTGCCCCAGATTCCCGATCCGAAAAGTGAAATCAAGTGGATCTGGAAGACCGGGTTCGGCAATGTTTTCCCCGAGCAGAGCCAGAAACTGCGTTCCGAAAAGGTCAAGGACAACGAGTTCCCGGCCCTCTGCAATCATTGCGACAACCCGTCTTGCGTCAAGGCCTGCCCGACCAAGGCAACCTTCGTCGTTGAGAAAAACGGCATCGTGGCCATGGACTTTCACCGCTGCATCGGCTGCCGCTTCTGCATGGCCGCCTGTCCCTATGGTGCAAGGAGCTTCAACTGGCAGGATCCGCGTCCGTTCATCAAAGAGTACAACGCCAATTTCCCCACCCGAGGCAGGGGCGTCGTTGAGAAGTGCAATTTCTGCGGCGAGCGGCTGGCACTGGGACTTGAACCCGCCTGCGTGGAGGTCTGCAAAGGCACTGGGGCAATGGTTTTTGGCGATCTCAATGACCCCCATTCGGAAATCAGGAAGGTGCTTGACCAGGAGTTCACCATTCAACGTAAACCAGCTGCCGGGACCATACCGTCAGTCTTCTACATAGTGTGAGGTTGCCATGATTGAAAAAACACTTAAAGGAAAACCGGCCTACTGGATTTGGCTCGGCATTCTGGCCTCCCTGATCGCCATCGGCTGGGCCTGTTATTTCAGGCAGTACAGCTTCGGCCTGGGGCTTACCGGCATGAGCCGGGACGTCTCATGGGGACTTTATATCTCCCAGTTCACCTTCCTGGTCGGCGTCGCGGCCGGTGGACTGATGCTGGTGCTGCCCTACTATATCCATAACTACAAGGCCTTCGGCCGGATCACCATCCTCGGTGAGTTCCTGGCCATTTCGGCCCTGGTGATGTGCCTGATGTTCATTATGGCCGACCTCGGTCAGCCGCTGCGCGGTTTGAATGTGCTCTTCTACCCGACACCTCACTCCATGCTGTTCTGGGATATGTGCGTGCTCTGGGGCTACCTGCTGCTGAACATGCTGTGCGGCTGGGTAATTCTTACCGCCGAACGCAAGCAGGTGCCGCCTCCGAAGTGGGTCTACCCTTTCATATACATCTCCCTGCCCTTCGCAGTTTCGATCCATACGGTCACCGCGATGCTGTACTGCGGTTTGCCGGGCCGCCATTTCTGGCTGTCGGCGATCGTGGCGCCGCGGTTTCTGGCCTCAGCCTTTGCCGCTGGTCCCTCGCTTATCCTCATCGCCTGCATGGTCATGAAAAAGTTCGCCAATTTTGACGCGGGCAAAGAAGCGATTCAAAAGCTGACCACCATCATCATGTACGCGGTGATCATCAACACGTTCTTTTTCCTGCTCGAGTTCTTCGTCGGCTACTATTCAGAGGTACCCGGCCACATGCACAGCCTCGAGTATCTGTTCTTCGGGCTAGAGCATCACGGCGAGGTCTACAACAACCTGGTACCCTTCATGTGGGGTGCAACCCTCCTCAATTTCGGCGGCCTGGGCATACTTGCCTACATGAAAATCGCCAAGGTGTTCGACTACAGGCTGGTGGGCACGGCGGCGGTCATGATTTTCCTGGCCCTGTGGTCCGATAAGGGGCTCGGTTTTGTTTTTGCCGGTTTCGTGCCGAATCCGCTGGAACAGGTGACCGAATATTATCCAACCATGAATGAGATCGGTATCACCATCGGCGTCTGGGCCACCGGCTTCCTTCTGCTGACCCTGCTCTACAAAATAGCCCTCGGGGTCGAGGAAGAAGTGGAACACTGACGGAATCGTTCGATTTACTTAACTCTACGGGCCCCTGGCTGCAGCAGCAGCCAGGGGCTTTTTTATGGGTGCAGGCATTGAGTGGATGAACTATCTGAACAGATCAAGATAGAGAGAGAACAACTGCTGGACCTGGGGACGGAAGAACAGGTAAAAAAGGCCGGAAACGGCCAGAAACGGTCCGAAAGGAATACGGGTGGCGCCCCCTTTTTTCTGGCTGCGCATGGCGAACAAGCCAGCGACGGTGCCGGTGACCGAACTGGCGAAAATGATAAAGAGCAGCGACTGCCAGCCCAGAAACGCACCCAGCATGGCCAGCAGTTTGATGTCGCCCCCGCCAAGCCCCTCCTGCCTCCTGAGCAGATAATAGGAATAGGAGACGGCGTAGAAGATCCCGCCTCCGGCCAGCAGGCCGATCAGCGACTCCTGCCAGGTAACGAAGAAGGAGATAAAAGAGAAGGCAAAGCCGAAAATGATGCCGGGCAGACTGATGACATCAGGTATTATCTGGTGATGAAGATCGATCCATATTATAGTGACCAGGGCGGCGCAGAAGAGAAAGAATCCAAGGGCCGTCAGGCTCAATCCGAAGTTGGCGATCACGGCGACCGCCAGCAGCCCGGTCAGCAGTTCGACGATTGGGTACTGAGGTGAAATGCTCATCTTGCAGTGACTGCATTTTCCGCCCAGCACCAGGTAGCTCAGAATCGGGATATTCTCATACCAGCTTAGAGATTTTTTACATTTCGGGCAGTGGGACGACGGAAAGACGATCGAAGTACCGGGATCAGGAAGCCTGAGAATGACCACGTTGAGAAAACTGCCGATGATGGTCCCGAACAGGAACGCCGCTGCAAGAAGAAACAATGATATCTGCATAAACCCGGTCTAACTGCACGCTTAAATGAAATAACTTTTCTATCGATTCATTATGTCGCAACACCAGGAAAAAGCAAGGATTATCCGATTTGAGCAGCTCTCGGCACTGAACGTCAGAATAACGCTGGAAGCCCCATTGATCGCCGCCGCGGCGGAGGCTGGTCAATTCGTCATGATCAGGACAGGAAACGGCCAGGACCCGCTGCTCCGGCGCCCCTTCTCTCTGCATCAGACGAGCAGTGGCGGGCAGATTCAGATCTATTTCAAAAATGTCGGCAGGGGGACGAATATTCTGGCGCACGCCAAGGTTGGAGAATTCCTGGATGTCTTTGGTCCTCTGGGGAGAGGGTTCAGCATCGCCGACGACAGGCCCGCCTGTTTGATAGGAGGAGGCCTGGGCATTGCCCCGATGCTTTTTCTGGCAAAAATTATCAGCTCTTTGAGCCGGGATCACAGCCGGGACCTGATCATTCTGGGCGGCAGGACCCGGGAGGACGTGGAACCGCTGGTGGAAGATTTCAAGCAGTTCGGGCTGGCCCTGCACTGTGCCACCGATGACGGTTCCTTTGGTATCAGGGGCTTTGTCACCGATGTTTTGCGTTCCGAGCAATTGGCGACCAATACCCGGATTTACGGCTGCGGTCCGGACAACATGCTCGAGGTTCTGCACCACTTCAGCGCGGAGAAAAATCTGGACTGCCAGGTTTCGGTGGAGAGCGTCATGGCCTGCGGCATGGGCGCCTGTCTGGGATGCAACCTTGAGTCCAGCGACGGCAGCTACGTGCATGTCTGCATCGACGGTCCGGTATTCAATACGGGGGATCTGGCATGGAATTCGTAAAAGATCACGATCCCTACCCGGATCTCAGGGTAAACATTGGTTCTCTGGAACTGCAGAATCCGGTCATGACCGCTTCGGGTACCTTTGGTTATGCCCGTGAATTTGAGGACTTGGTCAACCTGCATCGGCTCGGCGGCATCATCGTCAAGGGCATATCGCTGGAGCCGCGGGCAGGCAACCCTCCCCAGCGCATCGTTGAGACGCCATGCGGGATGCTCAACGCCATCGGCCTGCAGAATGTCGGGGTGGAGCGTTTCATCGCCGAAAAGATGCTCTATCTGAAAGGCATCGGTGTACCGGTGATTGTCAATGTCCTGGGTGACACGGTCGAGGAATATCGGCAACTCACCCAGCGTCTGCGTGGAGTCGAGGGCATTGCCGCGCTTGAAGTCAACATCTCCTGCCCCAATGTGAAAAAGGGCGGCGTGGCTTTCGGCACGGTGCCGTCGATGGCAGCAACGGTTACCGAGGCGGTGAAAAAAGCGGCGGATGTCCCGGTTATGGTGAAACTTTCGCCCAATGTCGCCGATATTGTCGAGATGGCCAAAGCCGTTGAAGCGGGCGGAGCCGACTCGATTTCCCTGGTCAACACGCTGATCGGGATGGCCATTGATCTGAAGCGCAGAAAACCGGTGCTGGCCAATGTCATCGGCGGCCTGTCGGGACCGGCGATAAAACCGGTTGCCCTGCGCATGGTCTACCAGGCGGCCGGTGCGGTCAAGATCCCGGTTATTGGCATCGGCGGTATAGAAAATACCGAGGATGCGCTGGAATTCATTTTGGCCGGGGCTACTGCTGTGCAGATAGGAACCGCCAATTTCATCAACCCCCGGGTCAGTGAGGAAGTGGTGGAAGGCATCGGAGATTATGTGAAAGCCCATCAACTGAAGTCGATTAGGGATTTGATCGGCGCTCTGGAGGTCTGATGGATGGCGAACAGGGCACGGCTGCCGGTGCTGGGAAGGTTGTTGGCAACGGCCGCCGGTTACTTCCGCTTGCTGCTGCGCAGGGATACACCCTGGAAGGTCAAGCTGATTCTGGCTGCTGCTCTCATCTACCTTGTGCTGCCTTACGATCTGCTGCCGGACTGGTTCCTGGGGCTGGGCATCGTCGATGACCTGGCCGTTGTATCGCTGCTTGTCTGGCTGGCCCTGCGCCTGCTCGATGGAGATGGGAACACGAATAAACAAGATTCTGATTAATTATAAGCGACTTCTACTGGTGCGATTCCAATCGCCTTTGCTGCAGAAGACCGGTGCGATTTTTGAGAAAACATGCAGATAAACGGCAAGACAAAAATATACGGCATCATCGGCAATCCGGTCAGCCATTCGCTGAGCCCTCTGATGCACAATCAGGCATTTGCGGCCTGCAACGAAAACAGGGTCTACGTGCCCCTGCACACCGAGGATCTCCACGCGGCTCTGCAGGGCCTCAGGGGGATGCAGATAGACGGGGTCAGTGTCACCATTCCTTTCAAGGAGCGGGTTCTCGACTTGCTCGATGAAGTTGATCCGGTGGCGGCGAAAATCGGCGCGGTCAACACGGTGGTCGCAAGAAGGGGGGAGAGCGGGGTAAAGTTGTTCGGCAGCAATACCGACTGGCTGGGCTCCAACAAGGCCTTGCTCGGTCACATCGAGTTGCGCCGCAGTCGGGCGGTAATTCTCGGGGCTGGAGGTGCTGCCCGGGCCATTGGCTTCGGTCTGCTGGAAGCAGGTGCCGGAGTGGAAATCAAGAGCAGAAGCGAGGTCAAAGGACGCCGGCTGGCCGAGGAACTCGGCTGTCTCTGGTCACCCCTGAACGAAAAGCCGAAAGAAGCAGCGGCGATACTGATCAACGCCACCTCGGTGGGCATGGACCCTGACAACCAGGCACGCCCGGTCGACCAGAGCCTGGTAGGCGCCTATCGAGTGGTCATGGACATTGTCTACGTTCCACTGCAGACGCAGCTGCTCAAGGATGGCGCGGCGCACGGCTGCATCTGCGTAAACGGCCTGGAGATGCTGCTCTATCAGGGAGTGGCCCAGTTCGAGCTGTGGACCGGCCGCAGCGCTCCGGTTGAAGTCATGCGCCGGGCGCTGCTTGACGCGGTTTCCCGGTGAGAATCAAAATCCGCTTTTCCTCTTTATACAATGATCGAGATCAGACCAGTTGAAAATATCAACGCCGTGGTATCCATCCCCGGCTCCAAATCCATAACCCAGAGAGCCCTCATTACCGCCGCTCTGGCCGAAGGCACCTCAATCCTTCAAGGTCCCCTGGTCAGTGAGGACACCGACTATTCAGCAGCAGCTCTCGGACAAATGGGGGTATTGATCGAGAAGGGCGCACAGAGCTGGCGGGTAGTTGGCACCGGAGGCAGGATCACTGAACCGGACGATGACATCTATCTGGGCAACAACGGAACTGCGACCCGTTTTCTTACTTCTGTCGCCTCGCTTGGCACCGGCGAATTTATCATTGATGGCGACGAGCGCATGCGCGAGCGGCCTATTGGACCGCTGATCCACGCCTTGCGGGGCTGGGGCGTCGATATCGAAGCCATCGACGGTACCGGTTGTCCGCCGCTCTCCATCGTGGCTTCCGGTCTGGGGGGCGGAACAACGGTGTTGCCCGAGGGCAAGAGCAGCCAATATCTCTCCTCGCTCCTTCTGGTGGCGCCCTATGCTCGGCATACGGCCGAATTGGAGGTGGCTGGCGACATACTCTCCAAACCTTATGTGGCCATGACGCTGGAGGTAATGTCGGCTTTCGGAGTGGAGGTTGAGGCGGCAGCCGATTTCTCCCGCTTCACCATCCCTGGAGGCTGTTATCGGGCCCTCGATTATCATATCGAGGGCGATGCCTCCAATGCTTCATATTTTTGGGCGGCGGCAGCCGTAACCGGCGGCAGCGTAACCGTCGACAACGTTCCGGTACCGTCGCTGCAAGGCGACGCCATGCTTGTTCCGCTGCTGGCCCGGATGGGCTGCAACGTTGAGCAGCAGGGTGGAGGCATCAAAGTTGTCGGTCCGGCAAAACTGCAAGCGATTACGGTGGACATGGGCGATATGCCAGATGTCGTTCCAACCCTGGCGATGGTCGCCGCCTTTGCCGATGGTTCGACCGAGATCTCAAACATAGCCCACCTGAGAATCAAGGAGTGCGACCGGCTTCAGGCGACTGCCGCAGAGCTCACCAAGCTGGGCGTCGAAGTTGACGAATTTGACGACCGCATGGTCATCCATGGCCGCGGCGGCGAGGGAATGCGAGGCGCCGAAATCGAGACCTACGATGATCACCGCATGGCCATGAGCCTGGCGGTTGCCGGACTGCGCGTACCGGGGGTTCGAATTCTGGGCGAGCAATGCGTGGTCAAGTCCTTTCCCGATTTCTGGGAGCGTTTCGCCACACTCTACTGATTTATCCGCATTTCACCAGGACCGTATCACCGATCCGGGCCCCCAAAACTTTGGCGGCGTCATCATTTTTCACACAGATTTCCAGCAGATTGCTGCTGTTGATTATCGCTGCCGGCAGATGATCGGGCAGCTCTGCATAACTGACCTGATGGAACCGCACCTCTGTGGAATTTATGCTGACGATGAGGCAGCTCTTGTGAGAAAGCGCATCTAGATGATGGTTCTCGATAGTGGTGATCAGGTTGCCAAACCTGTCGATCGAGCTGATTTTGCCAGCAATTTCAGATTCGCACACCAGCGGCTCAGCAGGCGGGATGCGTACGCATGAGTTTATGGCAACGAGTGGTCCCGCCTCGGCGATCGGCGCGCCGAGCGAGAGGTGGGCAGCGGCAGGCGCCATAATGTCGCGACCGTGAAAGGTGGTGCTTATTCGCTCCAGAAACCAGTCCCTGTTGGTCAGTTCATAGACCTTTGCCTGCTCGTAAGCGTGGAGCAAGGGCGAAAAGACGCCGTTGTCGGGCCCGAGGAACAAGTGACCGTCGGCGCTGACCACGATGATCCTGCGTTTTGTGCCAACTCCTGGATCGACAATACAGAGATGCAGGGAACCGTGTGGAAAATAGCGATAGTTTCTGAAAACCAGCTCCGCCGCCCGGCCAATGTCCTGCGGGGGAATGGCGTGGCTGAGATCAACGAGGGTGGCAGCAGGATTGATTGACAGGATCACCCCTTTGAGCACTCCGACATATTCGTCCGCGTGGCCGAAATCAGTGGTAAGGATGATCGGGGGACCTGTCATTTCAAAATGTCATTACACATGGGGAGACAATGCTCATGGTGTCCCCCTTGAGTTGCTGCGCTTGACCGTAAAGGGCCGGAAAAGGAAGGGACATCATGAATATTGTCTCCCCCCAATCGGCCTGCTTAATTCAACCGCTCGGCTCCTGATCTGGGCAGCAGGAAGAACAGACTGCCCTTTTCTTTCATAGAACCGGCAGCCTTTTCGGCATAGTAATCATTTCCCAGAAAAAGATCGACTCGGCCCGGTCCCTTGATGGCGGCGCCGCTGTCCTGGGGCAGCACGAAGCGGCCGAACATCTTCCAGTGGTTGATGCTGCCGTCCTCGTTGAGGACCGGACGCCTGGAGACAAGATAACCGATGGCACCGGTGGGAAAGATGGAATGATCCACGGCAATTGAACGATCCGCCGTCAGTATTTGACCAAGCGAGCCCCGGGGACCCCGGTTGTCTCCCCATTTGAAGAAGGTGTAGCGGGGGTTGTGGTGGAGCATGCGTTCCATCTGGTCTGGATGGGAAATGAAATAGTCCCTGATGGCATCGATGCTGACCTCCTCTCTGGTCATGATCTTTTCATCGACGAACAATTTGCCGAGGCTGCGGTAGGTCAAACCGTTTGAAGCGCCAAAGTGGAGTGCCCGGGTGGTACCGTCGGGCAGAAGAATGCGGCCGGAGCCCTGAATATGCAGCAGGTAGGCATCGAACCTGTCCTTGAGCCAGACCAGTTCACTGCCACTGAGCGGATTGCTGGTTTCGATCTCGCGACGAGTCCAGAACGGGACAAATCGGTCGTTTTCATCAAGCCGACCCGACTTTTTCGTTCCTTGATAGGAGGTGAGCAGTGCATCTGGAACTCCATAGAGGGGATATCGATAGGTGGGTGTTTGTTCCAGGCTTCCTGGAAAAACAGGCTCGTAATAACCAGTAACCAGCATGCCATGATTACCATCGCGCCCTGCCGCCTGGTAAAGCAGGAAATGAGATCTGATGAGCTGATTGAGCCTGATGGGATCGGGGTTGCTGATGAGAAGCTGCCTGAAGGTCGCCAGTGAGCGGTGATATTCATCCCGGGGAATACCCGAGATCCGGTCGGCCTGATCAGCTTTGGAAGTAAGGCTCAGGTAGGTGAGGTGACGGTCGATGGCATCGATGAGACTGGCCTGGGAGGCGTCGTCAATGAAAAAAGGCGAACCACCATGGTCGATCTCCACCAGGGTGGATTCAACATGAGCACAACTCGAAAGCAGGGGGTTGGTAAGCAGAACCAGGAGGAGGACCGGGGGAACCAGACAGCCGTAACCGAGGCGAGCAGATCCGCTGGCCATGGGGTTAGGGGATTCTAATTGCCTCGGCCAGCTCGGTGACGGCCATGGCATAACGGTTGGAGTGGTTCCACTCGGTAATGGCCTGAAAATTGGGGTAGCCGGCCACATACCGGTAGCCGCCACCCAGGGCCGGGTCAATTTCCAGGCCGACTATGGTGAGTTCCCTGTTCTCAGGCGGAGCCGACAAATCAACACCCTGGGCTGCGGAAACCACACGGTAGTCCACCGTGCCTTTCCGGCCTTTGAGGTTGGCGCTGATCAATTCCTGGGTCTTCAGCTCTGAGCCGATATCCACATACACAGGGGCGTTCAATGTCCAGCCAAAACGGCGCAGATAATTGGCGATGGAGGCGAGTACGTCCTCAGTGGAATTGAACACGTCTCGAATTGCATCGTCGTCGAAACTGACCGCATACTCGTGGAAACTCGAAGGAATGAACTGGGTCTGGCCGAACGCACCGGCATAGGAGCCTTTTATTTTCAGAGGATCCATATTGTTCTCGCGGCAGACAATGAGAAAGTAGACAAGTTGCTCCCTAAAAAAGGAAGAGCGCCTCGGATAGGCATCAAACAGGGTGTTGAGAGTCTCGAATACGTTGAAACTGCCGCGATGGCTGCCAAAGCGTGATTCTATCCCCCAGATGGCGATGATCACTTCTCTTTCCACCCCGAAGCGGTCCTCGATCCGGTCGAGCAGATCCTCATGCTTGACCAACATCTTCCTGCCTTTGGCAATGATTTTTCGGGTCACGAACAACGGGCGGTACTGGTAGTAAGGCTTCGCCTCCCACTGGTGATCCATCAGCTCGAGCACCTTCTTGTCGATACGGACGCCGGTAAACCACCTGTCAAGTTCATTCCGGCTGAACCTATGTTCAGCCTGGAGTTCTTCAAAAAGGAGCGCGTAACGGTCACTGGCGAGATCGATAGCCTGACCGTCCTCTACCAGATCGGCAGCCTTGGTTTTTTCGGCACCGACTGCAAGCGGTGCACCAAGACAGAAAAGGATGAGAGCCGCGCAAAGCAGCGAGAGAAGTCTCTGGCAGAGGGCGGAGCAGGGAAGAGAAGCTGTAGGCGTGAGCGGGCTCACCCGGTGCCGGGAAATCGACATGGGGCCGCTACTCATAAGTTGCGTTGAAACGGTCGATAAACTCACCCAGCATATCCTCGGGTAGGGCATTGATGCCGGCCGCCGCAGCTCGTCCGCCGCCGCTCGGAAATGACAGGCAGAGGGTGTCGGCGCCGCGCTTATCTTTGATGGGTGCCCGGACGCTGATTCTCAGTGAACCGTCGCCGTTTTCGGTAATCATGGCATGGGCACCTGCCGGATTTTCCCTGGCTTTGCGATTGGCAAATACGCCCGATACGCGCCTTGACCAGGGACTGTCCGGGAAACGATAGACCCGGTTGTCGCCATTGCGGGCAAATACGCTCTGATCCAGAGCAAGGCTCATATCATTTTCGTAGCCGGTCTTCAGTGTTTTAAGAGTATGGGATTCCTCTGAAAAGTCAAAAGGATCGCGGTATTTTCTGACCGCGCTGTAGAGATAGTCGGGGCTGAAGTAGAGATCTTCCAACTGGGCCCCATAGCCGTTGTAATTAAGCAATTCTCCGATTTCTCTTAGTTTGGCAGTCTGTTCTGCAGAAAGTGACAGCTCAGAGGCGGCGCTGGCCGCCACCGGATGCAGATTGTCGCCAAAGGCGGCGCAGATGGCCCAAAGTCGGTATTTCCCATCGAGCAGTGCATCGACGATCAGTGAGGTGCAGCGGTCGGGTTGGGGCTCTATGTAGGCAGTTAAAAGAGGAGAATCAGGTATGTCGCCGGCGTAATGGTGGTCGATGTAGACCACTTCGTTATTGCGGTCTAGAAGTTCCCGCAGGGACGCATTGTTGACGTGCATGGAGATGTCCAGCACGGTGACAAGGCTGTTGCCCACCTCTTCGATTCTCCTGAGAAGGGCGATGTCACGCTTCACACCGGTCACCAGAACCGCATCCGGAACCGGTTCTGCCAGGCGCAGCTGATGCAGACTGCAGATCCCGTCGGCATCGCCGTTGAAAACGTCGTAACGGGCGGGCTGGGCGGTCTTTTCTCGAGCAACCATGAAGCAGCTGAACTAAACGGGGGCCATATTGTTAATAGTAGAACTTAAAGGGGCTGCCAAGGTTGGCGAGACTGAAGATCAGCATGAACTGGGTTTCTTCAGGAGTGTATTGCGATCCCAGCTCAACCGACCAGCACAAGGCTCGATAGAGCAGCGAAATATTCGCTTCGTTCGTTTCCTCGTTGGCAATCGAATGTTCGATGTTGAACTTGGCCCTGAGGCTCGAGAATAGAGCTGCCTCTATGTAAGCATTGATCTGGTTGGTATTGTCTTGTTCACCGTTGTCTTTGAAGTAATATTCAAGCCCGAAGAGATCGCCGCGTCTGGATCTGAAGGAACTGTCAAAGTCATGCAGGACGAAGATGGTATCGTAGACATCGTAATCGGTCCTGTACTGGAAATTGAGGAACTTGATGGGGATCCACTTGATATCCAGATTGATGTCTGAGAACGGCTCATCGGAGCGGGAATCGATAAAACTGTAGTTCTGGGTGATTTTAAACCAGCCATACTCTCGATCGGTGTTGTCGCCGGAGAGGGCCGTGAAGAAATTGTCGATCCCGTAGGACAGCTGATTCTGTTCCCCGATCCGGTCCACTCCGTCGAAACTGGGCAGGTCATCCTGATCGACATCGGGCAGATAGTCGTACTCGACGAAGGGACGAACCTGGTGGCTCAAGCCGGTCATGCTCTCCCCCGACAGGGCGAAGGTGCGCATCAGGGTGGTACCAATTTCGGCCTTTACGTCAAAGAGAAGCCGATTCTGAGAGTCGCTTTCATCCCATTGCGCTTCACCATACTCCTGGACAATATAGTAGGTGTCGCGGAGGCCCAGTTCGGCCCGCGATTCAAGATAAGGGCTGATCGGCAGCGGGGCGCTCAGGGTCGGATAGATGTCGAAACGATGCCCGCCGATTCCCTCTTCACGCCAGAAATTGACGTAATCGGTATCCCACTGCAGGGTCATGTCCCATAGATTCTCGAACGGCAGCGTACCGGTGTAGTCGATGGCCGGCAGGTTCCAGAGCGGGGAGGGATTTTCATTGCCGTCCGCATCGAATTTAGCCGCATCTGTACGGACATCGTTGATGCCCAGCAGGCGGGCTTCCAGAGAGGTGGAACCCCAGGACCGCTGTACACCGAAACGGTTGGTACGCTGATCGTCGGTCTTGTTTTCAAGACTGCGGCCGAAGGTGTCCAGAAACTGATCGTTGCTGTTTTTGTAGCCGGTGAGACCGGTGTTGAACTCTCTCAGGTAGTCACGGTCCGAGACTATATCCAGATCGAGCCGGGAGGTCCAGGAAGGGCCGAAATCCTGATCCGCCTTGGCGCGGAACCAATAGCGATCCTTGTTGTCGTGGGTATAGCCTGTCTCCTCGTAATAGTCGGTTTCCGCAGGATCGCTGAGATCATCGGAGAGATAGTTGGCCATCGCCAGACCTTTGTCGTTGGGATCGATGATGTAGCGGAATTCGAGGCCCGGCATGTAGCCGCGATTGGCGAAATACTGGGTGTAGATGGTCAGGTCCGTGGAATCCGAGATATTCCAGAAAAACGGCAGGTTGAGGCCGAAACCGCTGAATTCGCCCACGCTCAACTCGGGCAGCAGAAACCCCGTCTCTCGCTTGTTCTTGGCAGGTAAAACCAGATAGGGTGAATAGAATATCGGCACATCTTTGATGCGGAAGCGGGCATGCTTGAGTTTCGCATACCCATCCTGTTCGATCACCGCGTCACTGGCAGCGAAACTCCAGGGTGCCTTTTTGCCTTCCGGAATCTTACAGGTGATTACCCAGCCGTCTTCAAGGTGATAGGTTTTGAAACCGATCTTTTCGATCACCTCGGCTTCCAGGTGAAGATCTTTCTCGCTGCCGAGAATGGTCGCTTTCTTGAATGTACCGGTTTCCTGTTCCAGGTTGACCGTGGCCTGCTCGGCGAAGATCGCTTGGTCGTCGGCCTCGACGGAGACATTGCCCCGCGCTTTTATGGTGTTCAGGACGACGTCATAGACCATCCAGTCCGCCTTGATGGTGGTTTCAACCTTGTAAACCGGTTCCTGCTCGGTTTCCAGGCTCTCAGGGGTGACCACCTCCTCGGGGGGAGCTTCTTCAAGCAGGATGTACCAGTCTGTAACCTCCTCTGCGCCCTCGCCGGCGCCTGGCGGCGCGGGGGGGACTCTCTTGCGCTTGATCAGCACGATATTGCCTTCGGCCACGATACTCTCGGGCTTTTCATAACGGATAATTTTATCGGCGGTGATATCCCACTCTTCGGTGGCAACCTTCTGGGCACCTGCGGACGACTCTTGACCATAGCCGGTGACCGGCACAGAGAGATTCAGGGAGGAAAAAATGCAGGCTAACAGGATCAAGACGAACAGACGCGGCAACTGCTTTGTCACGATACTCTCCTTAAAACATGAGTGGTACACGACCACATGGCTTTGCCCGGGCACACTCCAAACCCGGCTTCCGTTCCGGTCCTTCACGGACCGAAATGTACGGTTCGAGCCCTTCAGTGTCAAGCCAAAAGTAACAGTTTTGCCTTGCTTATAAGGGATATATGCTATACCTTCCTGGCAGTTTACCGTGAATGATTGATAAAACCATCTTTTTTCGGAATGGACGGCAAAAAGATGGGTATCGATTCAGGTACTGGAGGCCGTCGGGAAAAACGATGCCAGAGACCGTCGTAGGCGGTTCTGGCGGTGGAATACACCAGGGACGGCCCCAATCACTAAAGATATCTTTCCAGGACTGGGTGGCGGAGCATCTGCCCGATGGTTAGGTTATTACAAAATTGGAGGCATTGTCTGTCCGCAGACCAAATACTTTCCTGTGCCGGTTTGACCGGACAGAGCGGAACAGGCGGTGCCGGCAAACGGTAATCGAGAATTACCATAAAATTGAGAGGTGTCGCGAGTCGTTTCCCTGCGTCATGGTGCAGGCTGAATGACCTGACATCCGGAAGGTGCAGAAACCGCTCTGGTTGGGCGGCATGCTGCGGAAAGGAGTTTTATGTCACCATCGGAAAAAGACGGTACCCCGTCAGAAAAATCCAACCTGATAAGCAAAATCAAGACCACGACCGGGGCCTGGTGGAAAAGTAAGGTTGTCCACGAGAAGGAAGAAGCAGCCCCGCAGTCTCCCTCTAGTCCTGACACAGAAACGGACAAAAAAGCTGTCAAAGGCAGCGGCAACGCAAAAAAAGACGCCTCTGATGAGGCCCTGACCAGTCAGTCTTCGCCCGGAGAAGCTGGACCGGCCGAGCTGGATAGCCAGAAGAGCAAGGAACAGTCAGGCAGTGTTCCCGCAGAGACTGAAGCCACCGACGGTCGGGAGCCTGGGGCCGCCGAGGAGAAATCGCCGAAGGAGCAGAGTAAGGCGCAAAAGCCCAGGCGAGGACGGGGCAGAAGAGGTCCAAAACCCAAAGCACAGAAAGCCAAGGAAAGAACCGATGCCGCCAAACCAGCAGCCGCGGAGCCGGCCGGCAGAGACAAAGAAGAAAAGGCGGATGCGCCGGCGGCAAAAGAGCATAAGCCGGTGGTCAAGCTGCTGATAAATGCCGATGAGCCGGAAGAATGCCGACTGGCCCTGCTCGAGGACGGCCGGCTTGAATCGCTTCATGTGACCACCATCAGCCGGGTGCAGACCCGCAGCAACATATACAAGGCTCGGGTTGTCGCCGTGGAATCCAACCTGCAGGCTGCTTTTGTCGACTACGGGGTGGAAAAGAACGGCTTCCTGGCATTTAGTGAAATTCACCCCGAATATTATAAGCAGGAACTGCCCCCGAACATTCAGAAACTGGTGGAAACGCATCAGTGGAAAAAGCTGAGCATCAACGATGTGGTTGCCAAGGGCCAGGAGATGCTCGTCCAGGTTGTCAAAGAGGAGGTCGGTAAGAAGGGCGCCAACCTGACCACTTACCTGTCATTGCCTGGCCGCTGTGTCGTGCTTATGCCGGGGTCAGACTCGGAAGGCATTTCCCGCAAGATTGCCGGGGAGGAGCGTCGTAATCGTTTACGGGAGATTATGAACTCCCTGTCGATTCCCGAAGGTATCGGCTGGATTGTACGCACCGCCAGTGAGGATATCACCAAGACGGCCCTGACCAAGGACGTGCGTTTTTTGCTTAAACTCTGGAAGGAGATAAAGAGCAAGGGGCAGCATCTCGACGGTGTGGGGTTGCTGTACCAGGATCACAATTGCGTGATGCGTTTTCTGCGCGAGCACTTTGACCCGACCACCCAGGAAATCCTGGTGGATGATGCGGCGGCACTCGAGAAGGTAAAAGATTTTACTGAAATGCTTCCCGCCAAGCAGCGCCAGGTCAAGGTCAAGCTGCACCGCGGCGCCAGGCCGATCTTCAATCAATACAGCGTCGAAGATCAGATCGAGTCGATCTATCAGCCCAATGTCAATCTGCCTTCAGGCGGTTCAATCGTTATAGAGCCCACCGAGGCTCTGGTTTCCATAGACGTTAATTCGGGCTCAACCGGCAAGGGTAAGTATTTTGTGGAGACCATCTTTCAGGCCAACATGGAAGCCGCATCGGAACTGGCCAGGCAGCTGCGGCTGCGCGATCTTGGCGGTCTGATCGTGGTCGACTTCATCGATATGCGCAGCAGCAAGAATGTGAGGGAAGTGGAGAAGCAGGTCAAGGTGGCCATGAAACGGGACAAAGCAAAGGTCGATATCAGCCGAATTTCGCGCTTCGGTCTGATGCAGATTTCAAGACAGAAGCTCGGTTCGCCGATCGAGACGAGCAATTACCGGATTTGTGATCATTGCCGGGGCAGGGGAACGGTGAAATCGGTAGAAATGCTGGCGCTCTTCTACCTGCGCAGAATCCATACGGGAGCGAGTCGTAAACCGGTGGTCAAAATAGACTGCAGGTTCCCGATCGAAGT